>JBDTZJ010000054.1:0-9993 GCA_040005255.1 Sphingomicrobium sp. | reverse complement strand
GCAACAAGCTGAACACGACGTTCAACAACGTGTCGAACAAGCTGGCTTAAGCCAGCTTTTCGCTCTTTGTGTCCAAGGGGGGCGGCGGTGCCGGATGGTGCCGCCGCCCTTTCATTTGTCGGGTTGGTTGAGGGCAGGCCGCCGAACCATGGTCGGCCTCTGGAATGCGAAGAGCCCTGAACGAATACGCGCGACAATCGCGCGAAGGCAAAGAGTTTGCCGAAATTTCACGTAACTACAAGTCTTGCACTCTGACGTGCGATGAATCATCTTCGTTCCGGCTTCAACGCAGCGAAAGGAGGTGATCCGATGTCTCATGGTTCAGCAGGGAGGTCGGAGAGGGGTGTTCGTAGGCCCTAGACGCTGACGGACGGCCACACCTTCGGCCGCTGACCATGTCGAAGGGCACCGCTGCGTGATGCGGCGGTGCCCTTTAACATATCTGCACTTTCGGCTTCGCCTCGGAACCGTTACGGCCCTTAAGTGTCTTTTGCCGCAACGGAGGGAGACAAACGATGGCGAAACCCGCACGAAAGACGTCCTCAAGAGCTTCACGCTCGGGCTCGGGCGACAGCACAGTCGACAAGCTCGCGAAGGGCGCGATGAGCAAAGAAATGCTTGCCGCCGGCCTCGCTGCCGCGGCCGCCGCGATCAGCGCCAGCCCCAAGGCGCGGCGGGCGATCCGTGACGCCGGCCTCGACGCTGCCGATACCGCCTCAACGGCCGCGAGCAGCATGATGGCGAGCGCAACCAAGCTTGGCTCACTGATCGCCGAGGCCGTCGCCGACGCCGCTCAGCGTGTTATGTCCGGCAAATGGGCTGCCGACGATAAAGCCGCGCCGAAGCCCGCTGCAAAGCGAGCGCCCGCCAAGCGTAAGACGAGTGCCAAGCGCAAGACGAGTGCCAAGCGCACTTCGGGCGCGAAGAAAAAGGTTGGGGCCCGCAAGCCGGTGGCCAGGAAGGCAACCACGTCCGCTTCGCGTGCTAGCGGCGCCAAGCCCAAAACGACGGCCAAGCCTGCCGCTCGGCGCACGACACGGCGCAAGAGAAGCGCGCGCAAGGCTCCGGCCAGGCCCGCGGGAACCTCAAGCTAAAGCGTCAGGCGGCGCGGTCCTCGAATTGCAAGCGCGCAAGCCGGGCGTAGAGTCCGCCGCGGCGGCTGAGCGTCGCGTGCGTTCCCTCTTCGACGATCCGGCCCTGGTCCATAACGACGATCCGGTCGGCGGCGCGCACGGTCGCTAGCCGATGGGCGATGACGATCGTGGTGCGCTGTTCCATCAGCCGGTCGAGCGCGTCCTGCACCAACCGCTCGCTTTCGGCATCGAGCGCGGAGGTGGCTTCGTCGAGCAGCAGCAGTGGCGCGTCGCGCAACAGCGCTCGGGCAATCGCGATGCGCTGGCGTTGCCCGCCTGACAATCGCGCGCCGCCTTCGCCCATATAGGTGTCGAGGCCCTCGGGAAGCGCACGCAGGAACTGTTCGGCATTGGCGTCGCGCGCCGCCTGCCACAACTCGTCCTCGGTCGCGTCCCAATTGCCGTAGCGCAAATTGTCGCGCGCGCTCGCCGCAAAGATGATCGTCTCCTGCGGCACCATTGCGATCCGCCGGCGGACATCGGCCGGATCGGCGTCCTTGAGGTCGATGCCGTCGAGCAGGACACGGCCCCCGTCGGGATCGTAGAAGCGCTCGGCGAGCTGGAAGATCGTCGTCTTACCAGCCCCCGAGGGTCCGACGAGCGCGAGTCTCTCGCGCGGCTTTATGGTCAGGCTGAAATCCTCGAGCGCCGATGTCTCCCGACGCGTCGGATAGTGGAACGTCACATGGTCGAACGCGAGCTCGCCTAGCGCCGGATCGGGTAGCTTCGCCGGGCTCGCCGGAGCGCGGATATCCGGCTCCGCTTCGAGCAGTTCGGCGAGTCGTTCCGAGGCACCCGCAGCGCGAAGCAGGTCGCCATAGACTTCCGACAAGGCGCCGAATGCGCCCGCGAGCAGCCCGCCGCAGAGGATGAATGCAGCAATCGTTCCGCCGCTCATTCGGCCGGCGGTAACGTCGATCGCGCCCTGCCAAATGACCAGGACGATCGCGCCGATCATGAGGAAGATCATCATCGCGGTCATGATCGCGCGGATTCCGATGCGCCGCTTGGCCGTTGCGAACACCCGCTCCACCGCGGCGGCGAAGCGGGATGCCTCGCGCCCCTGCTGGTTGAAGGCTTGCACGATCTTCATCGCGCCGAGCACTTCGCTGGTGACCGTGCCGACTTCCGCAATTCGGCTTTGGTTGTTGGTCGAGATTGTGCGGACCCTGCGACCGAGGATGACGATCGGGCCGAGTACCAGAGGAATTCCGAGTAGCATCAACCCCGCCAACTTGGGCGCGAGAATGAACATGGTGACGATGCATCCGACGCCCATCACGGTGTTGCGCAAAGCGACGGAGACGGTCGTGCCGACGACCTGCTCGATGATGGTGGTGTCGACCGTGATCCGGGATGTGATCTCGGCCGGCCGATTCTCTTCAAAGAAGCCGGGCGACATCCGCAGCAGGTTGCGGTGAACGGCGAGGCGGATGTCGGCAACCGTCCGTTCTCCGAGCCACGACACAAAATAATAGCGAACCGCAGTGGCCACAGCGAGAATGGCAACGATTCCGAGCAGCAGCTCGAACCAGGGGGCGATAGCGCGCTCGTTGCCGGCGCCGGACCCGAAGCCCTTGTCGATGACGAGCTTGAAACCCCAAGGTATCGAAGTGGTCGCAGCCGCCGCTACGGTCAGAGCGAGCGCCGCGACGGCGATATGCCCCGGGTAGCGGGTGGCAAAGCTCCACACCATGCGGAGGCTGCGGACGGAGCGACCCTTCGGGCGGTTGGCGGAAGCGATGGCCATGGCCCGGTCCCTAACAGCCGGAAGCCCCTGCCTCAAATGGCCTTTGGGTAATCTCGCGCCGTCGCGAAGAGTTTGCTTCGCGCCAGCGGCAAGCTAGTAAATGGCCAATTAACGAATCGAGGCGGGTTTCCAATGACTTCGGAAACGAGTGAACAGCGGCCCGGTTTCAGCGAGTTGCTCGCTGAATTGACCGACAGCGACGTGGTCGTGGAGGTGATGGCGAGCGCGTCGTCGCGGCGGCCGCCCGAAGTTGCGCACGTCCAGCGGCTGCAGGAGGCCGTCGACGCCTCGTATCGCGCGTTGGCCGGGTCAGCGCCGGTCCAGACCGAAACCGTTGCGGTCCTGGAGGAGGTCGGTCGGCGCAGCCTGTCGCTGTGGCTGAGGGTACGCGCCGCGGGCGCCGCGGCGGGCGAGGAGGAGGCGAGCCTGCTCAAGTTCCTGGCGCGGGGGACGCTGGCGATCATCGCCTGGATGGACGGCTCCTCAACGCACCAGTTGGCCGACCTCCAGCAGGCGATCCGCGTGCTCGCCTGGGGAACATCGATCACGACCTCCGCGCACCCGGTGCTGCCCTCGTCGGCCGACCTGGTTAGCGCGATCGCCGCCTGGCAAAAGGCCAAGACCGGCCTCGGCGCCGGCTCGTCGGTCCGGATCAGCACCAATAACGGGTCGGTGGACCTGGATCTCGGCAAGACGATCGACGAGCCGCGCGCGCTGCTTCAGGCGCGCAAGCTGGTCAATCACTCCGCCGACATGATCTTCGTCGTCGAAATGCCTGACTATCAGGCGACCGGCCAGTGGCAGCTGAAGCATGGCGGCACGCGGACCCTGGCCTATTGCGAGCCGGGGACCCTCCTCGACAAATTCTACCGGCGCGAACTCGATATCCGTCCCGGCGACGCGCTCCGCTGCCGGGTCGATTTCGAGACGTCCTACGGCCCCGACCATGAAGTGCTGTCCGAGCGCTACCGGATTGTCGAGATCCTCGAAGTGCTCCCCGCCGCTCGCGGCGCGGACGTCCAGCCTCTTCAACCGGCCGAACCGGCGCGCCGCGAGACCGCCGCCGAGCTCGAACCTGCGTCCTAAGCCTCCGACTCCCGATTTGGCATAAGTCGCTTCGTTGCAGTGCAACATTTCGCCTTGCAACCGGTTGCAGGGCGGGCCACATCTGGTGATGGGGAAGGAAAACCGCAGCAGATGCTCTATGACGCTTATGAAGTGCAGCGCTCATTTCTCGCAGGTGCGAGCAAACTAGCCGGGCTCGGTGCCGGCTGGCTCAGCAATCCCGCCAATCCCTGGGGCTATAGCTCGATGGGCCCGCTGGTGGCCGCGAGCCTCGAAGTGTTCGCCCATGCTTCCGCGCCGCGCGGCAAGCCGGAATTCGGCATTATCGAGACAAAGATCGGTCGAAAGATTGTCGCGGTCGACGAGGACATCGTCCTTCGCAAGCCATTCGGGCAGCTTAAATATTTCCGGAAGGTAGGCGCCGAGACCGGCCGTCCGTTGCTGATCGTCGCGCCGATGTCGGGCCACTATGCGACGTTGCTGCGGGGGACGGTCGAGCGGCTGCTGCCGAACAATGATGTCTACATCACCGACTGGCGCGACGCGAAGCTGGTGCCGCAGTCGGACGGAAGCTTCGACCTCGACGACTATATCGATTATTTGATCGAGTTTCTCGAGGTGATCGGCGAGCAGACGGGCGAGCGGCCGCACATGCTCGCGGTCTGCCAGCCAGCGGTTCCGGCCTTCGCGGCGACAGCGCTGATGAACCAGGCCAGGAACCGGTGGCGCCCGAAAACGCTGACCATGATGGGTGGGCCAATCGACACGAGGCAGGCGCCGACCGCGGTCAACACGCTGGCGACGCAGCGGCCGTTTTCCTGGTTCGAGCAGAACGTCATCGCGACCGTGCCGATGATCTATCCGGGCTCGGGCCGCGAGGTCTATCCGGGCTTCCTCCAGCTCGCCGGCTTCATGACGATGAACCTTGGCTCGCACCTGATCAGCCACTGGGAGATGTTCAAGCACCTCGTCGTCGGCGACGACGAAGGCGCCGGTCCGACCCAGAAATTTTACGAGGAATATCGCTCGGTATGCGACATGACCGCGGAATTCTATCTTCAGACCGTCGATGTCGTCTTCCAGCGCCATCTGCTCCCAAAGGGGCAGCTCAAGCATCGCGGCCGGCTGGTCGATCCCGCGACGATCCGCGACACCGCCTTGCTTGCGATCGAGGGCGAGCGCGACGATATTTCGGGCATCGGCCAGACCAGGGCCGCGCTCGACATCGCCACCAGGCTGCCCAAGGCGAAGAAGCAATACTTCATGGCCGAGGACGTGGGACATTACGGCATCTTCAACGGCCGCAAGTGGCGCGAGAAGATCGCGCCAGTGGTGGAGAAGTTCATCGCCGCCAACGACTGAGGTCGGGCGGCCCTTCGACAGGCTCAGGCGGCTTTTTTCATCGTGACGCCGCCGAGCATCGTCAGCGCGACGACCGCGGCCAGGGCGGATACGCCGGCGGACACGAACATCGCCATGTGAAACCCGGCGAACAGCGCCGCTCCCGTACTTGCCAGCACCGAGCCGAGCAGCGCGGTCGCAATCAGCCCGCCGGTGCGCGCGACCGCACTGTTGAAGCCCGACGCCATCGCGACATGCTGCTCCTCGACCGAGCCCAGCACCGAAGAGGTGAGCGGCGCAACCGCGATGGTCATGCCAAGCGCCATCACCAGGATCGTCGGGAATGCACCCGTCCAGTAACTGCTATTCTCCCCAATGAGGAACGCGAGTGCCATGCCGGCAGCGACAATCAGCGGTCCGATGGTCAACGGAATGCGCGGGCCGAGGCGTGCTGCGAAGCTGCCCATGGTCGGCGAAAGCGAGGTCATCAGGACGGGCAGGGGAAGCATGGCGAGGCCCGCCTCGACCGGCGAATAGCCGCCGCTGGTGATCAGCACGTAAGGGATCAGCAGCATTGCCGCACCGAACGCTCCGTAAAGCAGGAAGGTCAGCAGGTTTAGCCCGGTGAAACAGCGGCCCTTGAACAGGTCGAGTGGCATCATTGCCCGTGGCCCGCGGCGATACTCGACCAGCAGGAAGCCCGCGAGAAACGCCAGGCCGGCAGCCAGCGCGACTAGCGCCGTATTGGTGAAGTGCCGGGTCGCCGACCACAGGGTCAGCGCGTAAGTGAGGCCGCCAAGGCCCGCCGTGGCCAGCAAGGCGCCGGCATAGTCGGTGCGGCCGGCGCCGGCCTCCTTGCTTTCATCGACGAACCGCAGCGCAAGTAGGATTGCCGCGAGCGCGAGCGGCAGGTTGATGTAGAAGATCGCCGGCCAGCCGACGGTCCCGACGAGCCAGCCGCCGATGAGAGGCGCGACCGCGGCCATTCCTGCGCCCGATGCAGCCCAGATGCCGACCGCGCGTCCGCGCTTCTCGCCCTGGAAGGCAGCGTTGAGCAGCGCCAGGCTGTTGGGCAGCAGCATGGCCGCGCCGATCCCCTGAGCCGCGCGCGCCGCGAGCAAGATCGGCAGGCTTGGAGCCAAGGCGCAAATGAAGGATGTCGCCGCAAAGATGCTCGTGCCGATCACCAGCAGCCGACGACGCCCGAAATGGTCGCCAAGCGCGCCGCCAAGAAGAAGCAAGGCCGACAACGGCAATAGGTAGGCATTGACGACCCATTGAACCTCCTGCCCACCTGCGCCGTAGCTGGCGCGGATCGCGGGCAACGCGACGCTGAGGACCGAGCCTTCGACGAACGACAGGCTGGATGCGAGCACGCAGGCGACGAGCGTCCAGCGCGGGTCGGCCTTGCGAGCTTTCACCCGGCGGCTGGCGTCACGGGGGCTCAATCGACGCGTTCGCCGATCGCGGCTTCGACCATGTTCCGCCAAACCTGCGCGTCTCCGGCGGCCGCCTGCGCTTCGTCGGGCTCACGCATCGTATGAAGCACTGCAAGCGCCTGATTCACATGCTCGCGCCAGACGAGATCGACCTTCTCGCCGGCCGACGGGTCGCTCCCCTCGGCATTGCTGCTGAGTGCCGCGCCGGCGAGGACGCGGGCAATGCGTTCGACGAGCGGCTTTTCGGAAACGGGCATTGGTGATCCTCCTGTTTAGGGCGATCAACCCGCTCAGCCCGCTTCGGTTTCGGCCGCCGGCATCCCCGCGATCTTGCGAGCGGCGTGGACCAGCTCGACCGGAAGCATGGCGATGATCGTGCTGTTGTGCTCGACGCCGATCTCCGTGAGCGTTTGCAGCCGCCTCAGTTCGAGCGCGCCCGGCGAAGCGCTGATCGTGTCAGCCGCCTGGGAAAGCTTGGTTGCCGCTTCCTGCTCGCCTTCGGCGCGGATGATACGGGCGCGTTTTTCGCGGATCGCTTCGGCTTCCTTGGCGATCGCGCGCTGCATCTGTTCGGGGATGTCGACGTCCTTGATCTCGACCGAATCGATCTCGACGCCCCATTTCATCGACGCGGCGGACAGCAAGTCCTGCATCTTTTTGTTAATCGCCAATCGGTCCTTGAGCATATGATCGAGCTCGCTCTGGCCGATCGCGTCGCGGAGTGCCGTTTCCGCGGCCTGGACTGTCGCGGAAACCCAGTTTTCGACCGAAGTGATCACGTTGACCGCCGAATCGGCGCGGAACCACAATACGGCATTGACCCTGACCGCGACACCGTCGCGCGTGATCGTTTCCTGCGTTTCGAGCTGATAGGTGATCGTCCGCATGTCGACCCGGACGACGCGGTCGACGAACGGGATCAACCAATACCAGCCCGGCCCCTTCATCACCTTGAGCCGGCCAAGCCGGAAAAACACTCCGCGCTGATATTCCTGGTTGATGCCGAAGCTCTTCAGCGAGCTGACCAGCAGGAACAGCACGATGAGGCCAAGAATGACATAGGTCGGAATCATTGCCAGCTCCTGAGGCATGCCGCGCCCTTATAGCACTTCAAACAGCCCCGCGGCGCCCATGCCGCCGCCGACGCACATGGTGACGACGACATATTTGGCGCCGCGACGCTTGCCTTCGATCAAGGCATGGCCGGTCATCCGGGCGCCGCTCATGCCGTAAGGGTGGCCGATCGAGATCGACCCGCCGTCGACGTTCAGGCGATCTTCGGGAATCCCGAGCTGCTCAGCACTGTAGAGCACCTGCACCGCGAACGCTTCGTTCAATTCCCACAAGCCGATGTCGTCCGCTTTCAGCTCAAAGCGGCCGAGCAGCTTGTTGACCGCGTCGATCGGGCCGATGCCCATTTCGTCGGGCTCGGTGCCGGCAACCGCCATGCCGACGTAGCGCCCCATGGGGGTAAGGCCGCGACGTTCGGCTTCCTTGGCCTCCATCAGGATTGATGCTGAGCTTCCATCGGAAAGCTGGCTCGCATTGCCGGCAGTGATCGAGGTATCGGGGCCGAGCACCGGGTTGAGGCCGGACAGTCCCTCCAACGTGGTGTCGGCGCGGTTCCCCTCGTCCTTGGATATGGTCACTTCCTTCTGCGAGACTTCGCCCGTGTCCCTGTCCTTGACGGTCATCGTCGTCGTGACGGGGACGATCTCGGCGTCGAACCGGCCTGCGGCCTGCCCCGCAGCGGTGCGCTGCTGGCTCTTGAGCGCATATTCGTCTTGCCGCTCGCGGCTGATGCCATAACGCTGGGCGACCGTCTCGGCGGTCTGAAGCATCGGCATATAGACATGCTTGTGCATCGCGATCAGCGAAGGATCAGGCGCGATGCGCATCTCCGCCGTTTGAACCAGGCTGATCGAATCCTGACCGCCGGCGGCAACCACGTCCATCCGGTCCGTGATGATCTGCTTGGCGGCGGTGGCGATGGCCATCAGGCCGGACGAGCACTGGCGGTCGATCGTCATGCCCGAAACGGTTACGGGGCAGCCGGCGCGAAGCGCGACCTGGCGGCCGATATTGCCGAATT
Source organism: Sphingomicrobium sp. (assembly GCA_040005255.1). Taxonomy (GTDB): domain Bacteria; phylum Pseudomonadota; class Alphaproteobacteria; order Sphingomonadales; family Sphingomonadaceae; genus Sphingomicrobium. The sequence goes on along the minus strand of JBDTZJ010000054.1, from coordinate 1,173 downwards.
GCGTGCCTTGCGTGAGCACCGCACCCCACACGACGTCATCGATCTCACCCGCCTCGATCCCGGCCCGTTCGATCGCCGGCTTGAGCGAAAATGCGCCCAACGTCGGGCCCGGGGTCGCATTGAACGCACCCTTGTAGGCGCGGCCGATGGGCGTCCGGGCGGTTGAAACGATCACGGCCTCGCGAGCCATATTGTCTTCTCCTCAAGTGAACATGAGGCCGAGCCAGGCGGCGGTCAGCGCCGGCTTGTCCTCGCCTTCGATTTCCACGGTCACAATGTGACGCAACAGCCATTGCCCCGGCGCTTTCTCCTCGATCGAGTCAAGCGTGAAGCGGCCGCGCACGCGCTTGCCCGACTTGACCGGCGCCAGGAAGCGGACGCGATCGAACCCGTAGTTCACCGCCATCCTGACCCCGTCGGGGACGAGCATGCCTTCAGCCGCCATTCGCGACAGGAGCGACAGCGTCAGGAACCCGTGCGCGATCGTTCCGCCGAACGGCGTCTTGGCCGCAGCTTCGGGATCGACGTGGATGAACTGATGATCGTCGGTCGCTTCGGCGAAGGCGTCGATCCGGGCCTGGTCGATCGTCAGCCAGGACGAAACGCCGACTTCGCCGCCGACGCGGCCACGGATCTCGTCGAGAGTTGCGATCGGCATCGGGGGCTATTTGCAGCCGTGTGAATAAGACGCAATCAGAAAGGCGCGAGCGGTGGCGGAATGTCGGACGCGCGGACGAGATCGATCTTGCTCGCTCGCAGCCGTGCCAGGAGATCGAGCAGGACCGCCGAACGGTTCTCCGCGATACGATTGTTGTCGAGCATTTTGTCATCGTAGACGAGCTCAAACCCGATCGCCCCCGCGCCGAGGCCATTGGCGACGCAGCGCAGGAGCTTGCAGCTGCCGGACTCGGCGACCGCTTCACCGGCGAGCTCGGGCACGCGCGCGAGCTTGTCTCCCGCCGTGTCAGCAGCGACTGCGAAATAAAGGGTCATCCGCCGCGCCTTGGCGGCGGCAAGGTTGTGGATCTCGCGCTCCAGCAGCTTGGTGTTGGCCATCACCAGCTGCTCGCCGCTGATCGAGCGCAGCCGCGTCGTCTTGAGGCCGATGCGTTCCACGGTGCCGGTGCTGCCGTCGTAGCGGATCGTGTCGCCCTTCTTGAACGGCTTGTCGAA
>JBDTZJ010000191.1:0-2986 GCA_040005255.1 Sphingomicrobium sp. | reverse complement strand
GCCTCGATGCGCTTGGCGATGGCGATCTCGCCCTCGCGGCTGAGCAGTTCGACCGCGCCCATTTCGCGCAAATACATGCGCACCGGATCGTCGGTGCGGTCGGTCGGCTCTTTCTTGGCCGCCGCTGCTGGGCGGGGGCCGCCGTCGTCGAGGGGATCGACCTCATCCTCGATCGTCGGCTCGGGCTCCTTATCCTCTTCCTCGTCCTCCTCGGACGCGCCCTCCTCATGTTCGACGACGGTCACGCCGCGCTCGGAGAGCTGCGACATGATGTCCTCGATCATCTCGTTCTGATCGGCGGGGATGGCCGCGTTGATCTCGTCGATGGTGATGATCCCGCGCTTCTGGGCGCGCTGCATCATCTTCTTGATCGAGGCATCGTTGAGGTCGATCAGCGGCGCATCGCCGTCATCGACCGTATCAACTTCCTGGGGTTCGTTTTTTGCCATAGGTTTCCGCCGCTAATCCGTGCCGGCCAGCTGCGCCAGCCGCTCTCTTAATGTTTGCTGCGCCGCGATCAGGCGCTGCTGTTCTTCCAAGGCCTCGTCAGTCAAATCCCGCTTCAGCCGTTCGGTTGCATATGCGAGGGCTTTATCGACTTCCTCCGCCGCCGCGATGATCTCGACCGCTGCGGCGAGATCGCTTCGCGCACGGTCCGGGTCGCTGTCACGTCGGGTGAAGGAAAAGCCCATGGTTCTCGGGGCATTTCGGCCCGTTGCTCCATCGCGCGTCAATATGGTGGCGATGCCCTCCCGATCAAGCGCGGCCCCGGAGAAGGCTGCGTTGACGAGGTCGTCGCGTATCTTCGCGGTCGGTTTGTCGGGGATCGGGAGCGAGGCGAGCTGCTCGCAATGCTCGGCAAGCTCCTCGGGGAAATTGGCGAAGCCGAGGATCAAAGCGCGGGCGGTCGGCGCGTCGATGCCGCTGCTGGCGATGCTCCTGGCCTGATGGCCGACGGGTTGCGGCGGCGGGACGAAGCGGCCGTTCTTGAACGTCTTCGCGAAGCTCCGCTGGCGTGTCTCGGGCGGGCGGCGCTGGTGGTAGAAACGGTTCAGCCACTCCTCGCGGTACATCCGGGCGAGGTCGGCGTGGCCGATTGCGGACGCGTGGGCGATCAGCCGCTCCTTGAGGCCGGCCCAGGCCTCGGGTGTGGTGAGCGGCTCGGCCTCCAGCTCGTGGCGCCACTGCCGGGCGTCGAGGGGCTCGGGATTGGCGAGCAGGGCCTCGAACGCCTCCCTCCCGCCGGCATTGATCACGTCGTCGGGGTCCTGGCCCGTGGGCAGCTCGACGAAACGCAAAGTTTGGTCGGGACGGAGCAGGGGCAAAGCGCGCGTCGCGGCCCGGACGGCGGCCTTCTTTCCGGCATTGTCTCCGTCGAAGCAGAGGATCGGCGAGGGGTCGAGGCGCCACAGCCGCTCGAGCTGGCCTTCCGTCAACGCGGTCCCGTTCGGCGCCACGACTTCGGAAATGCCCGCGCGGTCGAGCGCGATCACGTCCATATAACCTTCGACGACGATCAGGCGCTTGGCCGTGCGGCTGGCGGGGCCGGCGCGGTCGAGGTTGTAAAGCGTCCGGCCCTTGTCGAAGAGCACTGTCTGCGGCGAGTTCAGATATTTGGGCTCGCCTTCGCCGAGGATTCGGCCGCCGAAGCCGATAACCCGGCCGCGGGGATCGCGGATCGGGATCATCAGCCGGCCGCGGAAACGGTCGTAGCTGTCCTTCTCGCCCTCCTCGGGCTGGATCAGCATGCCGGTTTCGATAAGTCTGTCTTCGCCGAGCTTGGCGAGTGCGCGCTTCAAGGCGGTGCGGTTGTCGGGCGCGAGGCCGAGCCCGAAGCGCTGGGCCGTCGCCGCGTCGATGCCTCGGCGCTTGAGATAGTCGCGGGCCTCGGCGCCGGCGAGGCCGTTGAGCTGCTCGGCGTACCACCTGGCGACCTCGGCCATGACGTCGGTGAGGCTCGCATTGCGCTCGGCCTGTTCCTGCGCGCGCGGGTCGGGAGCCGGGACGTCCATCCCGGCCTTGGCCGCGAGCTCCTTGACCGCATCCATGAACGGCATGCCGCGATTGTCGGTGAGGAAGCGGATCGCGTCGCCGTGCGCGCCGCACCCGAAGCAATGGTAGAAGCCCTTGTCGTCGTTGACGGTGAAGCTCGGCGTCTTCTCGTTGTGGAACGGGCAGCAGGCCTTCCACTCGCGTCCGGCGCGGATCAGCTTCACGCTCGGCATGATCACGCTCGACAGCGTGGTGCGCGCGCGCAGCTCGTCCAAGAAGGCGGTCGATAAGCTCATCGGGGAGGGAATTTAGTGGCAGCCGACTCGGGCCCCGGCAAGCGCGCCGCGGCGACTTATCCACAGGTGCAGCGGCCCGATCCAGCGCGCGAATAATTAACACTGTCAGCGCGGGCGTTTCGGGCTAGACTGTTACCGTTCCGAAACAGTGGCGAAAGACCGCTGGCAGGAATCACAAGGGAGGGGTTTAATATGTTGATGAAAATCGGCGGGCTTGCCCGCGCTATCGCTATTATTCTCGCAATCGTGGCCGGTTTCGTCGCGCTCACCATGATGAACGTGCCACTGGTGCTTGTCGTACTCGGCCTGATCGCTGGTCTCGCGATGCCCGGGGATCGGGTGGTTCTAACGACAGTGACGCTGATCGCCTTGCCGATTATCGGTGCGGCTCTCGGCAGCATACCGACAATCGGTGTGCAGCTGACCGCGGTGTGCGCCAACCTCCAGATGGCGATGGCGGGCGCTCTCGCGACCTCGCTCGCCATGCGGCTGTACCACCTGACCATGGACGGTGTGACGGGCCTGACCGGCGCTGCCGGCGGCGCGACAGTCGCGACTGCAAGATAGAAGTCGAGTTTCTTCCATTTGGGGCCCTGCCGCACCCGCGGCGGGGCCTTTTTTCTTAGGCCAGCGCGGCTTTGACCAGCGCCGACGCCCGCGCCGGTTCGATCGAGCCGCCGAGCCGCTCCTTCACCAGC
>JBDTZJ010000190.1:0-3007 GCA_040005255.1 Sphingomicrobium sp. | reverse complement strand
TTGGAGACCGTGCCGGCCGACCGGAATGCCGCGAATTTCGACGCGTTGCGACAGGGCTTGCGCGCGCGCGGCTATGTCGAGGGGCAGAATCTCAAGATCGACTACCGCTCGGCGGAAGGCCGCGCGGAGCGATTTCCGGAACTCGCCAACGAGCTGCTTCGCCTTGGCGTCGACCTGATCGTGACGCGAGGAACGCCCGCCGCGCTCGCGGCCAAGGAGGCAACGGCTACGATACCGGTGGTGATGGCGGCGATTGGCGAGCCGCTCGGCGTTGGAATCGTTGCGACCCTGGCGCGCCCCGGAGGCAATATCACGGGCCTCAGCGCATTCGTGACGGAGCTGTCCGGCAAGCGCGTCGAGTTCCTGAAGGAGGCCTTCCCGTCCATTGTCCGCATCGGCTTCATGCAGAACATGGGCAATCCGGTTTCGCCGCCGCAGTGGGAGGCGGCGCAAGCGGCTGTCCGGACGTTGGCGCTTTCGGCCGATCTGCTCGATGTCCGCAGCGCCCAGGACATCAGGGACGCCTTCAAGCTTGTCCGGGAACGAAAGCTCGACGCGCTCTCGGTCGGCATCGACGCGCTGACCCAGGCCAATGCCGGCTTGATCGTCGAGTTGGCCGGGCAGCACCGATTGGTGACGGCTTATCCCGCGCGCGAGTTCGTCGATGTCGGCGGGCTGCTGAGCTATGGTCCCAGCTACCCCGATTTGTACTTCCGGGCGGCCGGCCTGATCGACAAGATATTCAAGGGCGCCAAGCCCGGCGACCTGCCCGTGGAGCAACCGACGAAACTCGAGCTCGTGATCAACCTGAAAACCGTAAAGACGCTGGGTCTCACCATACCGCCAACGATCCTCGCCCGCGCCGACGAGGTGATCGAGTGAAGCGCGGACTGTTCCTCAAATACGTCGTCCTGTTCGTCGGGCTGGTCAGCGGCGTGCTGGTGATCAATGCCGCCCTCGACCTCTATTTCGTCTACCAGGACAACCGGCGCGCCTCGATCGAGGTCCAGCGCGAAAAGGCCGAGGCCGCCGCGCAGAAGGTCGAGTCCTTCGTGCGCGAGATCGAGCGCATGATCGGCTGGGTGACCTATGCGCAGTTCGCCGCGCTGCCCGCCGAGCAGCGGCGCTTCGACTATGTCCGCCTGCAGCGCCAGGTGCCGGCGATCACCGAGCTGGTCCAGCTCGATCGCCAGGGCCGCGAGCAGTTGCGCGTGTCGCGGCTTTCCATGGACATGGTCGGCAGCGGCGCCGACCGCTCGGCCGAGCCCGCCTTCGTCGAGGCGATGGCCCATCGCGTCTATTTCGGGCCGGTCTATTTCCGCAAGGAGAGCGAGCCTTACCTCACCATGGCGGTCGCCCATGGCAGCAAGACCGGTGTCACCGTGGCCGAGATCAACCTCAAGCTGATCCTGGACGTGATCTCGCAGATCAAGGTCGGCAAGGACGGCTACACCTACGTGGTCGACCAGGCGGGACGGCTGGTGGCGCATCCCGACATCTCTCTCGTGCTGCGCGGCACCGACATGAGCCGGCTCGCCCAGGTGTCCGCGGCCCTCACGCCCCAGGGCAACGAGGCGACGCCCATCGATGCCCGCAACCGCGCCGGCCTGTCGGTGCTGTCGGCCCATGCCACCATCCCGGCGCTCCATTGGATCGTGTTCGTGGAACTGCCGACGGCGGAGGCCCAGCAGCCGGTATTCGATGCCGGATGGCGAGCGCTGGCGCTCCTTGTCCTCGGCCTGCTCATTGCCGGCCTGGCGGCGGCGCTGCTGGCGCGGCGCATGGTGGTGCCGATTCGCGCCATGCAGGCCGGCGCCGAGCGCATCGGCGGCGGCGACCTCGGCCATCGCCTCTCGATCAAGACCGGCGACGAGCTGGAGGCGCTCGCCGACCAGTTCAACCGCTCGGCGGTGGCGCTGGAAGAGTCCTATGCTGGCTTGGAGCAAAAGGTCGAAGACCGCACCGCCGAGCTGCGCGAGTCGCTGGATCAGCAGACCGCGACGGCTGAGGTCCTGCGGGTCATCTCCCAGTCGCCGACTGACGTGCAGCCCGTGCTGAAGGCAGTGGTTGCGGCCGCCCGCCGCTTCTGTGGTGCCGTCGATGCCATAATCACCCTGCGCGACGGCGCGGACATGGTGATCGCCGCCCATGAAGGTCCGCTCACGGCGTCCGTCGGCCTTCGCCGCCCGATCAGTCGCGTCAGCCTCACCGGACGCGCCATCTTCGATGGCCGCACCATCCACTTGCCCGACGTCGCCTTGATCGATCCGGCGGAGTACTCCGAGGCTCTGGCACAGGCCCGCGAACACAAGTGGCGTGCAGGACTTGCAGCGCCGATGCTGCGAGAGGGCGTCGCGGCCGGCGGCATCCTGCTGCGCAAAACCGAGGCGGGCGAATTCACACCGCGGCAGATCCAGCTCCTCGAGACCTTCGCCGCCCAGGCCGTCATCGCCATCGAGAATGTCCGCCTGTTCAAGGAGATCGAGGCGCGCAACAGCGAGTTGACCGTGTCGCTGGAGCAGCAGACGGCAACCGCCGAGGTCCTCCGCGTGATCTCCCAGTCGCCGACGGATGTGCAGCCGGTGTTCGATACGATCGCCAGGAGCGCGGTCCGCCTGTGCGCAGGCCTCCACTGCTCGCTTTTCCGCTATGACGGAACGCTGCAGCACTTCGTCGCCCACTATGGGGTGGGGCAGGGGACGCAAGCAGCGCTGCGGCAGCGGTACCCCCGCCCGCCAAATCCGGAGACGGTGACGGGCAGAGTCATTCGGGACCGCGCGGTCGTCCATGTTCCCGACATCGTCGGCGACCCGCGCTTCCCGGAGTCGCAGCGGATCACCGCGTCCGCTGGCTATCGCGCCGTGCTCGCGGTGCCGATGATGCGGGAAGGCCAGCCGATCGGTGTCATCTTCGTCGTGCGCCGAGAAGCGGAGTCCTTCAGCAAGAAGCAAGTCGAGCTGTTGGAGACCTTCGCCGCCCAGGCCGTGATCGCCATCGAGAACGTCCG
>JBDTZJ010000189.1:0-3026 GCA_040005255.1 Sphingomicrobium sp. | reverse complement strand
CTGCTCTCGTGATGTTGCTGCGCTTCCACGGCCTAAGCGTCGATCCGGCGCAGATCCGCCATCAGTTCGGGACCGACGCGATCGGCATGCCGGAAATGGTGCGCTGTGCGCGGCAGCTCGGACTGAAGGCCCGCGAGTCCAAAACGCGGTGGGACCGGCTGGCGCGCACGCCCCTGCCGGGAATTGCCGCTTTGCGCGACGGAGGATTCCTGGTTCTCGGCAAGGCGAGCGACGACAAGATCCTCGTCCAAGCGCCGGACTCGCCGCGGCCTCAGCTGATGACACGGGCTGAGCTCGAAGCTGTATGGGACGGCCGCCTCGTCCTGATGACCCGGCGGGCAAGCCTGACCGACCTCGCGAGGCGCTTCGACGTCACCTGGTTTTTGGGTGCGGTTCACAAATATCGCGGGCTGTTGAGCGAGGTGTTGGTCGCCTCTTTCTTCATCCAGCTCTTTGCGCTGATTTCTCCGCTGTTTTTTCAGGTCGTCATCGACAAGGTGCTCGTGCATCGCAGCATGAGCACGCTCGACGTGCTGATGATCGGCCTGGTCGCGATCGCCGGCTTCGAGACCATTCTCGGCATCCTGCGGACCTATCTGTTTTCCCACACGACCAATCGGATCGACGTCGAGCTGGGCGCCAGGTTGTTCCGCCATCTTCTGGCGCTGCCGATCGCCTATTTCCAGGCGCGTCGAGTCGGTGATTCTGTCGCGCGCGTGCGCGAACTCGAGAACATCCGGAACTTCCTGACCGGGTCGGCGCTGACGCTCGTGATCGACCTGTTCTTCACGTTCGTCTTTCTCGCGGTCATGTTTTTCTATTCTCCGTTCTTGACCTGGATCGTGCTCGCCTCGTTTCCGTTCTACATCGCCATTTCGGCCGGGGCGACGCCGCTGTTCCGCCGGCGGCTGGCTGAGAAATTTCAGCGCGGCGCGGAAAACCAGGCGTTTCTGGTCGAATGCGTCGCCGGCGCGGAGACGCTCAAGGCGATGGCCGTCGAGCCGCAAATGCAGCGCCGCTGGGAGGAGCAGCTCGCCGGCTACGTGGCGTCGAGCTTTCGCGTGCTGAACCTCGGCAATATCTCGAGCCAGGGCGTGCAGTTCGTCAGCAAGCTGGTCATGACAGGGATTCTTTATTTCGGGGCAAAGCTGGTCATCGATGGCGATCTCACCGTCGGCGAACTGGTCGCCTTCAACCTTTTATCCGGCCGCGTCAGCGCACCGGTGCTGCGCCTCGCCCAGCTCTGGCAAGACTTCCATCAGGCGCGCCTGTCGGTCGAACGGCTCGGCGATATCCTCAATACCCCGGCCGAGCCAGTCTACAATCCGGGCCGCACGTCGCTACCGGCGATCCGCGGTGACGTCACGTTCGAGCATGTCACTTTCCGCTACCGCATCGACGGGCCGGAAGTCCTGCATGACATCAGCTTGAACGTTCCGGCCGGACAGATGGTCGGAATCGTTGGTCCCTCCGGGTCGGGCAAGAGCACGCTGTCCAAGCTCGCCCAGCGCCTCTATGTGCCCGAGAGCGGCCGGGTGCTTGTAGATGGCGTCGATCTCGCGCAAGTCGATCCCTCCTGGCTGCGTCGCCAGATCGGGGTGGTGCTTCAGGAAAACGTTCTGTTCAACCGCTCGGTGCGGGACAATATCGCGCTCGCCGATCCCGCCGTGCCGACCGAGCGCGTCGTTGCCGCGGCTACGCTTGCCGGCGCCCATGACTTTATTCTCGAACTTCCCGAAGGCTATGACACGATCGTGGGCGAACGGGGCGGCAGTCTGTCCGGAGGCCAGCGGCAGCGCATCGCCATTGCCCGCGCGCTGATTACCGACCCACGCATCCTCATTTTCGACGAAGCGACGAGCGCGCTTGATTACGAAAGCGAGCGGATCATTCAGCAGAACATGGCCCAGATCGCCCGCGGCCGAACGGTGCTGGTCATCGCGCACCGGCTTTCGGCGTTGCGGCTGGCCAACCGGATCATCACCATCGAGCGCGGCCGTCTCACCGAGGATGGCACGCATGACGAGCTGATCAAGACCGGCGGCCGGTATGCGACGCTCTATCGCCTCCAGGCAGGGTTGCATGAAATCCGCTAGGAATATTGTGGCCTTTCCGGAGCAGCGCGTGGGGCGCCGAAAGGACGAACTCGCGTTTTTGCCCGCCGCGCTCGAGGTCGTCGAGACACCCCCTTCGCCGATCGGTCGCGCCATCGTTTTCACCATCGTTGCCGTATTCGTGGTCGCGTTGGCCTGGGCGTGCGTCGGCACGGTCGACATTGTCGCGGTGGCACAGGGCAAGATCATTCCAACCGGCCGCACGAAGACGATCCAGCCGTTCGAGACCGGCGTTGTGCGCGCGATCGATGTCCGCGACGGCCAAAGCGTCAAGGCCGGCGATGTCCTTGTCGAGCTTGATCCAACCATGACCGGCGCCGAGCTCGAGCATTCGAAGAGCGATCTGGTCGCGGCTCAACTCGACGCCGCGCGCCTGCGCGCGGCGCTCGACCCCAAGGACGATGCCCTCGCGGCGTTCAAGCCGCCCCCGGGTGCGACCTCCGGCTCGATTCAGATGCAGCGCCGCCTGCTGGCCAGTCAGATCGCCGAACAAAATGCAAAGCTTGCCGCCATCGATGGGCAAATGGCGCAGAAGGAAGCCGAACGCGCCACCACCAGGGCATCCATCGACAAGCTCAAGGCGATCATTCCGCCGCTCGAAGAGCGGGTGGACATCCGCAAGCGCATGTTCAACAAGGAGCTGGGCTCCAAGCTGGTCTACCTGACCGAACTGCAGGACCTGCTCGGCCAGCGGCAGGAGATCCTCGTGCAGGAGAGCCGGCTGAGCGAGGGCGAGTCGGCGATTGCCGCCTTGGCCGAGACCCGGGGCAGGACCGTAGCCGAGTACGAGCGCGGCCTGCTCGACGAGCTTGCCAAAGCCGAGCAGAAGGCGGCAGGGCTCGCCCAGGACATCATCAAGGCGGAACAGCGCACCAGCCTTCAGAAGCTGACGGCTCCGGTCGATGGCGTGGT
>JBDTZJ010000053.1:0-10216 GCA_040005255.1 Sphingomicrobium sp. | reverse complement strand
CTCCGCGACTCGCTCTACAAGCTGCGCCTCAACGACGCCTCGTTCAGCTTCGAGATGGAGACCAGCGCCGCGCTCGGCTTCGGCTTCCGCTGTGGCTTCCTCGGGCTCCTCCACCTCGAGATCATCCAGGAGCGCCTGACCCGCGAATATGACCTCGACCTCATCACCACGGCGCCCAGCGTCATCTATGAGGTGCACCTCCGCGACGGCTCGGTGCAGGAGATCCACAACCCCGCCGACTGGCCCGACGCCAACGCGATCGAGAGCATCGAGGAGCCGTGGATCGAGGCGACCATCTATTTGCCCGACGAATATCTCGGCAGCGTCCTCAAGCTCTGCCAGGACCGCCGCGGCGTGCAGAAGGGCCTGACCTACGTCGGCACCGGCAGCCACGCCCGCGCCCAGCTGCGCTACGAGCTGCCCTTAAACGAAGTGGTGTTCGACTTCTACGACCGTTTGAAATCGATCAGCCGCGGCTACGCCAGCTTCGACTATCACCAAATCGGCCACCGCGACGGCGACCTCGTCAAGATGAGCATCCTGGTCAACAATGAGCCGGTCGACGCGCTCTCGATGATCGTCCACGGCGCCAATGCCGAGGCGCGCGGCCGCGGCATGTGCGAGCGCCTCAAGGACCTCATCCCGCGCCATTTGTTCAAGATCCCGATCCAGGCCGCGATCGGCGGCAAGATCATCGCCCGCGAGACCATCGCCGCCCTGCGCAAGGACGTCACCGCCAAATGCTACGGCGGCGACGCCACCCGCAAACGCAAGCTGCTGGAAAAACAGAAGGAGGGGAAGAAGCGCATGCGCGAGTACGGGTCGGTCTCGATTCCCCAGGAAGCCTTCATCGCCGCCCTCCGCATGGGCGACGACGCTTAGCCCCTCTCCCCTTTGCGGGAGAGGGGTTGGGGAGAGGGGGTGTCTGCTGCCCATCCAGCCCGCCACGCGTTACCGTCCACACCCCACTCGAAAGACCATCTCATCATGACCTACAACTCTTCGTTCCAGGACCGCGCCGCCCAGGCCGCTGAGGCCAAGCAGAAGGCGCTGGAGCAATACCGCTCCAAGCCGCCGCTCGACGAGAAAGCCGCCGCCGAGCGCCTGGCCGCCGGCCAGGAGCGGGACGCCGCGAAGGCGCAGAAGGCGGCCGCCAAAAAGGCTCAACAGGAAGAAGCCGCGAATGCGACAGCGGCGGATGCCGCGGCCAAGGCGGCTGCCGCCCCTCCTGCCACCGACGCCGAGCGCAAGGCCGCGCGGGATGCCCGCTATGCGAAGAGGAAGAAGAAGAGGAGGTAGAGCGACGGAGGGGACGAAGAGGATGCGGGAGTTACTTCTCGAGCCTGAGACTATCCTGCGTCGCCCGTGCCTCGGACACATCAATGCTCCCCGCGCATTCCATCATTGCTGCGAAGGCCGCCTCAATAGCATCACTGAGTTCGTTGCTTGTGCTCAGGATGGCCGCGGCGCTCCGGCGTTTGCCCAGGGTCCTTGCGTTCACCCGGCTCACGAACACGCACGTCATCGCGCCAGAAAGGGCAGCCGTCATAGCAGCGCCGCTATCGCCTCGAATTGCTTCCCAGCCCTCTGTGAACAGGATGCGTGCGTTTTCAGCAACGGCGAGACATTGCCGCCCGATTTCCGACACGATAGGTGTCGTAAGTTCCAACCTATCGTTCGCTTGCCTCGCGAGGGAGGCGCCGCGGTCTCGGTCAATTTCCTTATCTCTCTCGTGGCGGGCGTCTACCACCCGTCGAAAGACGACCGAGTCCTCCTGAACGAGACGAGCCAGCCGGCTGTAAGACTCTTCTAGGCGGCGCTGCAGGAATTCAAATCTGGCTCTTTTTCCGGCGTCCTTTTCGATCGATTTGCGACAGACGGTCGGACGGCTTCGTAAAACTCGCGGCTGTTGAGCGTGAAGGTTCGCATTCGGTGGTTCCTTTAAGAAGCCCCTCTCCCCTTGAGGGAGAGGGTAGGGTGAGGGGGTCCGTCACGCGGAATAAATCCGACGTGACGTCGATCGGGCTCGCTACGCGACCCGTCGGCCGAACTGGGGGCGCATCTCTTCGTGCTGCTCCGGCGCTGCGCTTGGGTGGCTCGTTCCATCCAAGCCAACCGAACGAGCGCATCGGCGTCGCTGCGCTCGGTGCTCGCTATATTCCTCCGAAATATTGTGCCTTCGGCCACAGGTCGCGCTCGGCCGCGTCCTTCACCGCCTTCATGATCGCATCGACCTTCGCCTGTTCGGCATCGCACAGGCGCTCGAAGGCTTCCTCGCTCAATCGCTCGACCGCTTGCGTGCAGCGATCGCCCATCTCGCGCTGCGCCTCCCACCACTTCGCCAGCATCTCCTCGACCCAGGCGATGCGCGCCTCCCGGCGATCGGCCGGCTGAGCTGCGGTGGCGAGAAGGTCTCTTATGGTCTTCTTCGCGCTCATTTGGCCGCCCCGCCATTTTGCTCGGCGATTGCCTGCGCTTCCCATTTCCTTTGCTCTTCCGCATCCGCCGCAAGCTGCCTCTCCCGTGCCGCGCGCTGCTTCTCGCTCGTCAGCTCGGCCCATTGTTCGGCGCCATAGCCCTCGGCCGGCGGGCTCGCCGCGCCGGTCGCGTACGTCGGCAAGGCGGTGCTGTAGCCCTCGCTCGCGCGGTTCCCCCACGGGCCGGAATGATGGTCGCGGGTGAAGCGCGGGTCGGGGTGCTCGGGCCGCTCGGGCGCATTGTCCTCGCGCCACATCGCGCGGCGCGCCTGGTCGAGCCAGTCGGCGAGCGGCGTGGAGACGATCTCGACCGGGCCCCGCCCGCCGCGCCGGAGGCCGCGCAGCATCTCCTGCGCGTCCCACCCGAACTTGCTCGCGCTTAAGTCGAGCAGCACTTCGATGAAGCTGATCTGACGCAGGTAGAAATCGGCGGCGACGATCTCGCCCCTGGTCCGCGCCTCGCGCTCGGCCGCGACCTTTTTCAGGAATCTCGCGCCGATCTGCTCGATCAGCTGCCACTTGCGATCGTCCTGCAGGTCTGACGGCCCCTCTCCCCCTTCGCGGGAGAGGGGTTGGGGAGAGGGCTGGGGTGAGGGGTCATGCTTGCGACGATGGTCCAGCGTCGGCGGGCGGCTGCCGGGGACGACCGCTTCCTCCGTCACCGCCCCTTCCGCCTTGCGGCGCTTGGCCAGCTCGACCGCTCCGTCCCAGGCGGCGCGGAAGCTCGCGCCTTCGGGCGAGCGGTAAAGTTTTCTCACGCCGGTATCGGTCTTTCCCATCTCCTCGCTCGCCCGGCCGCAAGAGCCCGTCACCGCCATCCTGGCGATGAATTCGCGCTGCAGTTCGGGCGTCCAGGCGCCCGCCACCACGCGCTGCCGCGGCACCGGCTCAAAGTCGAGCAATGCCTCGATTTCCGGGTCCATATTCTCCCTCTCCCCTTGCGGGAGAGGGTCGGGGAGAGGGGCCTCGCCCGCGGGCGGATTGTCGTTCGCCGGTCATCGACGATTGTATAACCAAATAGGTTATCTGTAGGACAGCAAAAATCCGCCCCTCTCCCACTCTGGCGGGAGAGGGTCGACTCGCGCGGAAGCGCGAGCGGGGAGAGGGGCCTCGTCGCAAGTCGATGAATTGCTTCGCAATCTATCGCCTTGCGCGCGGCATTTCGCTACGCTGCGCGCGATGGCGGACAAGGGAGGAAAGGCGGAGCGCAGCTCGTCCGGGGGACGAGCGAGCACATCTTTGGTCGCGCCGGACGCGATCGCGGAAGCGGAGGGCCAGGCCGGGCTCCCGCTCGACCTGCCGCCGGCGATGTTCACCGGGCCCGGGCTGCTCGTGCTCGCCGATTTGCTCCCGGTGATGACCGCTTTCATCGACCGCGACCAGATCTTCCGCTTCGTCAACAAGCCCTATGCCGACTGGATGGGGAAGCCGCGCAAGGACGTGCTGGGCAAGAGCCTGCGCGCGGTGCTGGGCGAGAAGAATTACGCCGAGCGCAAGCCGATGGTCAAGGCCGCCTTGAAGGGCGAGCGGCAGTTCTTCGCCGCGACCCATGAGCATCCGGAGCGCGGGCGGCTGGCGCTGCAGATCGACTATGTGCCGTGGGTCGCGCCGGGCACGAAGGAGGTTGAAGGGCTCGCCATCGTCCTCAACGACATCACCGAGCAGCGCACCGCCGAGCGCGCGCTCAAGGAGAGCGAGGAACGGTTCCGGCGGATTGCCAATAACGCCCCGGCGCTGATGTGGGTGACGCGGCTCGACCGCGTCCGCGACTTCGTCAACGACGCTTATGCCGAGTTCGTGTGTGGGCCCGGCTGCGATACGGACGAGGCGCGGGCGCTCGACTGGCGCACGCGCATCCACCCCGACGACGTCGACCGCATCGTCGCCGAAAGCATCGCCGGCGAGGCCAGCCTGGAGCGCTTCACGCTGGAGGGGCGCTACCGGCGCTGGGACGGCGAATATCGCTGGCTGCGCAGCGTCTCGCAACCGCGCCTGGGGCCGGACGGGGAGCTGATCGGGTTCATCGGGGTCGGGGGCGACGTCACGCTACAGAAGGAAGCGGAGCTCGAGCTTCGCCGCCAGGTCGAGGAGCGCACCGCGCAGCTGGTCGCGTCGGAGGCGCAGTTCCGCGCGGTGTTCGAGGCGGCGCTGGAAGTTATGGTCCTGCTCGAGCCCGACGGGACCGTGCTCGCGGTCAACAACCGGCGCGAGGCGTGGCGCCACCACGATCCAACCGAAGCGATCGGGACCAAGCTGTGGGACTCGCCGACCATGCGCGCCTATCCGCAGCATGTCGCGGTGATGAAGAAGGGGATCGCTAGGGCGGCGCGGGGCAAGGTCTTCACCACCGAGGTGAAGATGGAGCGCGAGGGGGTTCCGACCGCTTATCTCGACGTCTCGGTGCAGCCGGTCCGCGGGGGCGACGGCGAGATCATCTATCTATTGTTCGAAGCGCGCGACATCACCGATTTGAAGGCCGCTCAGGAGCAGCTTCGCCAGAGCCAGAAGATGGAAGCGCTGGGGCAGCTGACGGGCGGCATCGCGCACGACTTCAACAATCTGCTGACTGTCGTCGTCGGGGGGCTCGACATCATCACCAAGCGCGCCCTCGACCCGAAGCTCAAGCGGTATGCCGAGAACGCGCTCGCCGCCGCCGAGCGGGGTGCGCGGCTCACCGGCCAGCTGCTAGCCTTCAGCCGGGTCCAGCGCCTCGAGGTCCGCCCGACCTATGTCGCGCCGCTGATCGAGAACATGCGGCCGCTGCTGCGCAACGTGCTTGGCCCCGGTATCACCAAGCAGTTCGACCTCGACGAGGTCATGATGCCGGTAATGGCCGACCCGACCCAGCTTGAGGTTGCCGTGCTCAACCTCGCGATCAACGCCCGCGACGCGATGCCCGGCGGCGGCGTCCTGAGTTTCTCGTCGCGCCCGGTGCGCGTCCACGGCCAGCCCGACCTGGAGCCGGGCGACTATATCGAGCTCACGATCGCCGACACTGGCGTCGGCATGCCGCCCGAAGTGCTCGAGCGCGCGTTCGAGCCCTTCTTCACTACCAAGGAGGTCGGCAAGGGCACCGGCCTTGGCCTGTCGATGGTCTATGGCATGGCTCGCCAGTCCGGCGGCGCCGCGCGGATCGAGAGCAAGCCCGGCCAAGGGACCGCGGTCAAATTGCTGCTCCGCAAGGCGGACGAGACGGTCAGTGACGCCGCTGCGGGTGCGGACGAACCGCAAGTCCCCGCGCCGCGGGCGCCGACCCCGGTGTCGATCCTAGTCGTCGACGACGACCCCGACGTGCGCGGTTTCATCGTCGAGGCGCTCGAGGAGCAAGGCTATCGCGTTCGCGAAGCCGCCGACGGGCGCGAGGGGATCGCCGAGGTCGAGCGCGAAACGCCCGACCTCATCGTGCTCGACTTCATCATGCCCGGGCTGTCCGGCGCGGACGTCGCCCGCCACGCGCGGAAACGCCGCCCCGACCAGCCGATCCTGTTCGTCTCCGGCTACAGCGAGACCGACGCGGTCAAGCGCATCGCACCCGACGCGCCGCTGCTCGCCAAGCCCTTCCGCGCCGAGGCGTTGCAGAAGGCCGTCCGCGGAGCGCTCACGCCCGCGAGCTGATCACCTCGCCGGCTTACGGAACTTCAGCGCGAACTGGCTCGGTGCTGACGGCCTGTGCATTGAACGCGAAGGCGCCGTGCGCGTTTAGACGGCATGACCCGGGCATTCGCCATGCTGTCGCTGCTCGTTGCCGCGCCGCTCGCGGCGCAGCCAGCGGGCGCGACCCTTCAGCCGACGCTTGTGGCGCTGCAGATCTTCGAACGCGACTGGGTGCTGATGAACTGGGCGCTCAAACATTATGACGCCGACCGCGACATCCTGCTCGAGCCCGCCGAAGCCCAGGCGGCGGCGGACGCCTTCCGGCGGATCGCCGACGCCGACGGCGACGGGCGAGTGACAACGCAGGAATATCGTGCGGCGCGGGCCTTCATCCTCGCCCGCTACTGATTGATTTCAGCCGGTCGGACTGCATCTGCGCGGCGCCGGCACCCGTATCTGTCGAGCAGCACCCCCGCTGCACAAACAGAGGTAAGCTCTCATGCAGAAACTGAAACTCCCCCTCGCAATCGCGCTCGGCTCGGCACTGTCGCTGAGCAGCGCCGCGGCAGCGCGAAACCCAATGGTCGGCGGCGCCGCAATGTATCCGACGCGCAACATCGTTCAGAATGCGGTCAATTCGAAGGACCACACGACGCTGGTCGCAGCGGTAAAGGCGGCGGGCCTGGTCAATACGCTTTCGAACAAAGGGCCGTTCACCGTGTTCGCACCGACCAACGAGGCGTTCGCCCAGCTGCCCGCGGGCACCGTCGACACGTTGCTCAAGCCCGAGAACAAGGGGACGCTGAGCGACGTGCTGACCTATCACGTGGTTCCGGGCCGCTATACCGCCGGCCAGATCGCCGCCCTTGCGGCAAAGCATCGCGGCACTGCAACGCTCAAGACTGTCGAGGGCGAAAACCTCCGCTTCATGAAGAGCGGACGGGGCTGGGTCGTGGTTGACGCCAAGGGCGGCAAGGCGAGCATCACTATCGCCAACGTGATGCAGTCGAACGGCGTGATCCACGTCGTCGACCGCGTGCTGATGCCCTGAGCCAGCATGTTTTCGGGCGACGCCCTCGCGCCCGGACGAGAGCCGGCGGCAAACGCAGCACTTGCA
Organism: Sphingomicrobium sp.; assembly: GCA_040005255.1. Taxonomy (GTDB): domain Bacteria; phylum Pseudomonadota; class Alphaproteobacteria; order Sphingomonadales; family Sphingomonadaceae; genus Sphingomicrobium. Next base: position 3,028 of record JBDTZJ010000053.1, on the reverse strand, counting down.
CAGGCCACCCCGCCTTTGTGCCGCAGCCGCCGGCTTTCACTTTGCGAGCGAAGCGTCTTGGCGCATGAGTGGAGAATGGACGAGCCGGCAAGCAGCCACCCCAACGCGCGAGAGGAACTCCAGCGACTCCTCGGTCAGGTTGCCGTCAAGGACAGAGCGGCGCTCAAAGCGGTATACGAGCGAACTTCGGCCAAGCTTTACGGCATCTGCTTGCGGCTGTTGCGCGACGAGGGGGAGGCCCAGGACGTGGTGCAGGATCTCTATGTCACGGTGTGGAACAAGGCGGCATCCTACGACGCGAACCGGTCGAGCCCGATTACCTGGCTGGCGACGATGGCACGCAATCGCGCGATCGACCGGCTGCGGCGTCGCCGCGTGCCCACGGAGACCATCGACGTCGCGCTTGGCGTTGCCGACGAGCGGCCGTCATCGTTCGACGTTCTCGAACGGGCCGAAGATGCGCTCCGCCTTCATCGCTGCCTGGAGGCGTTGGAGGATAAATCCCGTTCGACGATCCGCGCGGCCTTCTTTGAAGGCGCGACCTATTCCGAGTTGGCGCAGCGCGACGACATTCCGCTGCCGACCGTCAAGAGCTGGGTGCGCCGCGGTCTGATGCGGCTTCGCAAGTGCCTCGAGCAATGAGTCGCGAGAGACCCGACCCGGACGAGCCGGAAGTCACGGCCGCCGAGCACGCACTTCGGCTCCTGACCGGCGACGAGCTTCGCGACGCCGAGGCTCGGCTTTCGTCGGATCCCGAGTTCGCGAAGGGAGTCGCGCGCTGGCGCGGCCGGCTGGCGCCGCTTGCCGACGAGGTCGAGATTGCGGCCCCGCCCGACGACCTGTGGCGGCGGATCGCGGCAGCCCTTGGCGCCGCCTCTCCCGCCAACGACAATCTCATTTCGCTTCGGCGTAACTTGGCGATGTGGCGCTCGGTTGCCGGCGGTATGACCGCACTCGCGGCCGGTCTGGCGCTAGTCCTTGCGCTGCCGCAGAGACCTGTCGTGACGCCTGCGCCCGTCGAGCGAGCGGCAGCCTCGCCGATGGTTGCGATGCTCGGCGACGAGAAGGCGACAAAGGTGGTGGCCAGCTGGGACCCGGCCAGCCGGCAGCTGGTCCTTGCCGTGGCCGGGGAGATGCCTTCGGCACCGGCGCATTCGCACGAGCTGTGGGTGATCCCGGCCGGCGGCAAGCCGCGTTCGCTCGGCACGATGGGCGGCGGCAAGCAGATGCACATGCGCCTGGCGGACGCTCTAGCGACCTTGCTCCAGCAGGGAGCGACCATCGCGATCTCGGTCGAGCCGCCCGGTGGGTCGAAGACCGGGTCACCGACCGGCCCGGTGGTTGCCTCTGGCGCCCTGTCGGCGGCCTGATCGCTGCATCCGACACGCCTTGTTCACCGTAACTGGGACAGGAGTCGCAGATTACGAAGGATCGAGGATGACGAATTCAAACTTCGACCGGCGAACCGTGCTGGCTGGGGGAGCGGTAGGACTTGCCGGGCTGGTGCTGTTGCGCTCGCCGTCGATGGCGGCGGCAGGAAGCTTTCGCGTCAGCCACTCGCCGGCAGAGTGGAAGCGCCTGCTCGGCCCGCAACGCTATGCCGTGTTGCGCGAGGCTGACACCGAACGCCCGGGTTCAAGCCCGCTGTTGAACGAGCATCGCCGCGGCACTTTCGTGTGCGCCGGATGCGCTCTTCCGCTGTTCAGCTCGGCGACCAAGTTCGAAAGTGGAACCGGCTGGCCGAGCTTCTGGCAAGCGATCCCCAAGGCGGTCCTGACGCGGACCGACCGCAGCTTGATGATGGAGCGAACTGAGGCTTTGTGCGCGCGTTGCGGCGGCCATCTCGGCCATCTCTTCAAGGACGGGCCGAGGCCGACGGGGCTTCGCTATTGCATGAACGGTTTGGCGCTCAAATTCGCGCCAGCATAACGCGTCAGAGCGCGGGGAGGGCGTGGGCGTCTTCGGACGCCGCAGCTTTTTCCTCAATCAGCTTGGCGCGCATGCGCTCGGTCCGTTCGGCGCGATCGGCCATCTCGGTCCAGGCCGCCTCCGCCCGCAGGCAGCGATCACGCACGTTTGGCAGAGTCGCGGCCTCGGCCTCGGCCCGCGCCAATGCGGCGCGGTCGAGGCAGAGTTCGCGGTTGGTCCTGCTATTGAGCAAGGCGTGTCGGCCTATTCGGTGCCTTCTGCGTTGTCGGCGCTCTCGGCGCTCTCGGCGCTCTCGGCGCTCTCGGCGTTGTCGGCGCTCTCGGCGCTGTCGCTCGGCGCGGCATTCTCTTCGGCCGAGCGCAGGTTGACGGCGCTCATCTTGCCGCGGCGGTCCTGCTCGAGCTCATAGCCAATACGCTGGTTCTCGCGCAGGCTGCGCATTCCAGCGCGCTCGACGGCGGTGATGTGGACGAATGCGTCATTGCCGCCCTCGTCGGGCTGGATGAATCCGTAGCCCTTGGATTCGTTGAAAAATTTTACGGTGCCGATGGGCATAATCTTAGTTCCTTCAGTGCGGTGGGCCGCCACTCGGCCCATCGTCGCTAGAAGTAGCGATGAGAAGGAATGAAGAGCCGCAAAGCGCTTTAGACCGTCAGATTGCGACTAGTAGCACCGGACACATAGGCGTTTAGGCGCTGGATTGTAAGCCCGGCGCTCCTGCCGCGACCAAGCCGAGCAGGGCAGCCAAATTTGCGCCCGTTGCCACTGGCCCGCGACATTGCATCGACCTGTCTCGATCGGGCCAGCGGCGGCCGGGTGTCGCTCAATTAACCCGTGATGGGCTCGGCGACTTGCGCGGGCACCTCGTCCGCGCGCTCGACGTCGGTCTCGCCGCGGATGAAGGCGAGCAGGTCCGCATTGATCAGGTCCGGATGCGTCGAAGCGCAACCATGCGGGAGGTCCTTGTAGGTCTTGAGCGTGCCGTTCCTGAGCAGCTTGGCCGAGAGCAGTCCCGAATCCGCATAAGGCACGATCTGGTCGTCCTCGCTGTGGATCACCAGCACCGGCACGTCGATCGCCTTCAGATCCTCGGTGAAGT
>JBDTZJ010000188.1:0-3051 GCA_040005255.1 Sphingomicrobium sp. | reverse complement strand
GCCTCGAGCGTCGAGAAGCGGATCGCGCGCGCCTTGCCGGTCTTGAGGATCGACAAATTGGCAAGCGTGATGTCGATCCGCTCGGCGAGCTCGGTCAGGGTCATCCGGCGGTCGTGCAGCAGGTCATCGAGCTTGACGGCGATCGCCATGTCACACCGTCCCTTCGAGGTCTTCGCGCATCAACGTGCCTTCGGCGAACACGCGGGCGAGAACGAAGGTCATGATCACTGCAAGCCAACCCCCAGGCGAGAACCCGGCATCGAGATGAAGCGGATGGGCGGGGGTCGAAGCCGCTTTGCCGATCAGGCCGATGATCACGCTGAGCAGCTGCTGCCCGAGGAGCAGCCAGGCGATGGCGTTCAGACGATAGGCATTGACCGCGACGAAGGGATTGCCAGCGCGAACCGTCCCAACCATTGCCACCAGCCGCATGAGCATGGCGAGATTGAGCGGGACGGCGAGCAGTCCAAGCGCCGCGATCGCCCGCAAGCCCATGATCAGCGGCCCGGATTGCGCCGAGGGTGGAAAGCCGACGGCCGTCAGCGTCCACGTCTCCGCCATGAACATCCCGACCAGGATGGCGGCCACGACGGCGCCGTAGATCCAGTTGAGGACGATCAGGATGCGCAGGACCACATAAGCGATCGGCAGCGCGGCGGATGAAGGACGGGGCATTGATTTGCTCTCCAGCGACTCGAAGTATCGATAAACGATAATTTACTTATCGAACAACAGCAAGTTATTTATTGAATATCGATGAGACGTCTGCTGATCCGCAGCGTTTTGCGTTGCACACGCTTTCCCGATTACGCGCGCTGGGATAGGCGGACGCGATGCTCAAGACCGTCACCACCGACATCGAAGCGCTCAAGGTCCTCGACGAGCGGCTGCGCTGGCTGTCGGCCTGGACGATCCACTACGCCAACCATGTCCGCCCTTCGCCCGACGGGCTCAAGGTCGGCGGCCACCAGGCGAGCTGCGCCTCGATGACCGCGATCGTGGCCGCGCTGTATTTCCATGCGCTGGGCGAGAACGACCGGGTCGCGGTCAAGCCGCATGCCGGGCCGGTGCTCCATGCCATCCATTATCTGCTCGGCTCCCAGTCGCGCGCCGCGCTCGAAAATTTCCGCGGCTATGGCGGCGCGCAATCCTATCCCAGCCGCACCAAGGACAGCATTCCTGTCGACTTTTCGACGGGCTCGGTCGGGCTCGGGGTCGCGATCACGCTCTTCGCCAGCCTGGTTCAGGACTATTTAAGCGCCCACGGGTGGCTCGACGACAAGGACCGCGGCCGTTTCATCGCTTTGATCGGCGATGCCGAGCTCGACGAGGGCAATATCTACGAGGCGATCATCGAGGGCGCGAAGCACGACGTCCGCAACCTGTGGTGGATCGTCGACTACAACCGCCAGAGCCTCGACGCGGTCAGTGCCGATCGCATGTTCGAGCGCTTCGACGAGATCTTCCGCTCATGCGGCTGGCGGGTGATCGAGCTCAAGTACGGCAAGAAGCTCAAGGCCACGCTCGACTCCAATCCGAAGCTCAAGGGCTGGCTGGAAACCTTGTCCAACGCCGATCTGTCGGCGCTTCACTACCAGGGCGGCGCGGCGTGGCGGAAGCGCATCGAGGCGTCGCTCGGCAAGAAGGTCGCTCCATTTCTCAGCGATCACGATGACGATGCGTTGGCGAGCCTGTTCACCGACCTCGGCGGCCATTGCATGGAGACATTGGTCGAGGCGTTCGACGCGGCGCAGGACGACGTCCCGACCCTGTTCATCGCCTGGACGATCAAGGGCTTCGGCCTGCCCTTCGCCGGCCACAAGGACAATCACGCCGGGCTGATGAACCCGACCCAGGTCGCCGCGCTGCGCGACGCCATGGGCGTCCGTGAAGGCCAGGAATGGGAACCGCTCGAAGGCGTCGGCGACAATGCCCGAACCGGCGTCGACGCGCTCCTCGACCGCACGCGGATCGCGCGAGAGAAGCGCAGCCGCAGCTTCGGCACGGTCCCAGTCCCGGCCATTCCCGCCCCGACCGGCGAAGAGCAATCGACCCAGGCCGCGTTCGGCCGCATCCTGCTCGACCTATCCAAGGCGGGCGGCGATCTCGCGGACCGCATCGTTACCACGTCGCCCGACGTCACCGTCTCGACCAACCTCGGCGCATGGGTCAATCAGCGCGGCCTGTTCCGCCGCAGCGACATGCCCGACATCTTTGCGCAGGCAAAGATTGCGTCTGCGCAAAAGTGGAGCGGTGGCAACAAAGGTCAGCACATCGAGCTCGGCATCGCGGAATCGAACCTGTTCCTGATGCTCGCCGCCGCGGGTCTCGCGGGCGACCTGTTCGGCACGCGCCTGTTCCCCATCGGCACGCTCTACGACCCGTTCATCGCCCGCGGCCTCGATAGCCTGAATTACGCCTGCTACCAGGACGCGCGCTTCCTGCTGGTCGCGACGCCGAGCGGGATCACGCTCGGCCCGGAAGGCGGCGCTCACCAGTCGATCAACCCGCCCTTGATCGCGCTCGGCCAGCCCGGGCTGCGCCACTACGAGCCGGCCTACGCCGACGAGCTCGCGGCAATGATGGAAGAAGCGTTCCGGCTGATCGACGATCCGGCGGGCGAAAGCACGTACCTGCGCCTTTCGACGCGAAGCATTCGCCAGGCCGAACGCTCCGACGACAGCTGGCGCGAGGGCGCGCTCGCGGGCGGATACTGGCTGCGCGAGCCCGGGCCGAACGCCGAAGCCGCGATCGTCGCAATGGGCGCCGTCATGCCCGAGGCGCTGGCGGCCTGGGAAGAGCTGAAGGAGGACGTGCCAAGCCTTGGGCTGCTCGCCGTTACCTCGCCCGATCTGCTCCACCGCGGCTGGACGGCGGCGCAGGCCGCGCGCTGGCAGGGGCAGCGCACCCCGAGCCACATCGAGCAGTTGCTGTCGCGCCTGCCGCCGAACGCCGGCCTGGTCACGCTGGCCGACGCGGCGCCAGCATCACTCTCGTGGCTCGGCGGAGTCCTTGGCCAACCCGTTGCCCCGCTCGGCGTCGAGAAATTCG
>JBDTZJ010000052.1:0-10287 GCA_040005255.1 Sphingomicrobium sp. | reverse complement strand
CGAGCTGCTTCTTGTTGAGCCAGGCGGTCCCGTAGATGCGGCTGAGCATCGGGTTTTTCGGATCGCCGCGCCAGTAGGCGCCCGACACCCGCGTCAGCTTGAACGCATTGGGATCGAGCTTGCCGGTCGAAGCGAGATGCGGCCCCCGGCAAAGGTCGATCCAGTCGGCCTCGCCATGCCCCGTCTTGTACATAGTGATCGGCTCGCCCTCGGGCAGCTCCATCACCCAATCGGCCTTAAATGCCTCGCCATGGTCGATGAAAAACTGTCGCACGCGGGCGCGGTCCCAGACCTCACGCACCAGTGGCTTGTCGGCGGCGATGATGCGCCGCATCTCCTCCTCAATTGCGGGCAGGTCTTCTTCTGTGAACGCGTTTCGGCCGGGCGCCGGCGCGAAGTCGTAATAGAAGCCGTCGTCCGTTGACGGGCCGAAGGTGATTTGCGTCCCCGGAAACAGGTTCTGCACGGCCTCGGCAAGGATGTGCGCATAGTCGTGGCGCACGAGCTCAAGCGCGTCCGTTTCATCCCGCGATGTGATCAGCGCGAGGCTGGCGTCGCCCTCGAACGGGCGCATGATGTCGCGAATCTCCCCGTCGACCTTGGCTGCTAGCGCGGCTTTGGCGAGCCCCGGCCCGATCGCCGCGGCAACGTCTGCCGGCGTCGAACCTTCGGGCATCTCTTTCACCGAGCCATCGGGAAGCGCGATCTTGAACATCTTGGTCATGTGCGTGGGCCATGTAGCTGGGCGGTCCGATACGCTCAACCGACATGCGAATTGACGATTGCGTAAAGCGTGCTTGACTCGTTACCCTGAGGTGTGTAAAGCGTACTTTACTACTTGAAAAGGATGCCTGACATGCTCCGCACTCCTGCCTCGAAACGTTACAACTGGCGTGTCGTCTGGCTCAGCCTGCTTTACGCGATCCTTCTGATCGCCGCGGTCTATGGTTTCAAGCATGAGCTTATCCCCGGCGCGCTCAAATATCTTGTCGCCATCCTGCCGGCGCTTCCGATCATCGGCATCTTCGCCGCGATCGGCCGCTACCTGGTCGAAGAGCAGGACGAGTATGTGCGGATGCTGATGATCCGGCAGACGCTGTGGGCGAGCGGCTTTGCACTCAGCGTCGCCACGGTGTGGGGCTTCCTCGAAAGCTTCGGCCTCGTCGGCCACGCGGACGGCTATTGGGTTGCGGTCGCTTGGTTCTTCGGCCTCGGAGTCGGCGGGATCGTCAACAAGTACACGCTCGGCGCAAGCGGCTGCTGATGGAAAATCGCCTTCGTATCCTACGCGCGCAGCGTGGCTGGAGCCAGCAGGATCTCGGTCAGCGCCTCGAAGTGTCGCGGCAAAGCGTCAATGCGATCGAGACGGGAAAATACGACCCGTCGCTCCCGCTCGCGTTCCGCATTGCCGAGTTGTTCGCACTGCCGATCGAGGAGATTTTCGTGTCGCCCTCCAGCCGCAGCTCGAAGGCGATCTAGGCGGTCTCGACGCCGCGCAGCGCTTCGTCGAGCATGGCCTCAGCGCGCAGGAAGAGCTGCGTGTCGACGATGACGCCCGAGGCAGCCGCGTTTTCACGAACTTGCTCCGGCCGCGACGCGCCGATGATCGCACTCGCCACGTTCGGCTCGCGCAGCACCCAGGCGAGCGCGAACTGGGGCAAGGTCAGTCCCGCCTCCTCTGCGATCGGCTTGAGTTGCTGAACCGCCCGCAAGACCGGCGGCTCCATCAGCCGGCCGATGAACCCGCCCATCTCCTGGCTTGCCGCCCGCGAATCGGTCGGCGGGGGCCGGTCCGGATCATATTTACCGCTTAAGACCCCTTGGCCGAGCGGCGACCACACGATCTGCGAGATGCCGTTGGCGGCGCAGAGCGGGATCACCTCCTCATCGGGCTCGCGCCACAGCAGCGAATATTGCGGCTGACTCGAAACGAATTTCGTGAAGCCACGCTCGCCCGCAAGGTCGATGGCCGCCTCGATCCGGTCGACCGGCCATTCCGAAAAGCCGATGGCGCGTGCCTTGCCGCTCTCCACCGCCCGGGTCAGCGCTTCCATCGTCTCCTCGAGCGGCGTCCCCGAATCGTAGCGGTGGCACTGGTAGAGGTCGACATAGTCGGTGCGCAGCCGCTTGAGGGAGGCGTCGAGCTGTTTTTCGACCTGCGCCCGCGAGAGGCCGAAGTCGGTGTCAGTCATCGGGAAGTAGAGCTTGGTCGCAAGCACGTAGGAGTCGCGGGCCCGGCCCTGGAGCGCCTCGCCGAGGAAGCTCTCGGCGGCACCGCGGCCGTAGACATTCGCAGTGTCGATGAAGTTGATGCCGACGGCGAACGCTTCCTCAAGGCAGGCGCGGGCCTTGTCCGCCTCGACGCCGACGCCATAGGTCAGCCACGATCCCAGCGAGATATCGGAGACTTCGAGTTCGCTGTCGCCGAGCTTGCGATATTTCATGTCTGCCGACTCCTTTGCCCGGCGAGACAACTTGCGCGGGTCGCTGCCGATCCGGCGCATTTGCGCTTTCGTACGCAAGCTGGAAAGAGCGCGCGATGCTCGACCAGCTTCAGCGGGCGCATGAGATCCAGGCAACAGGGCTTGCGGCCTTGCCGGACGATGTCGCAACCAGCGGCCGGCCCGCGGTCCTGCGCGGAGCGGTGGCCGATTGGCCGTTCGTTCGCGAAGCCCAACGCTCGGACGAGGCGGCGGTGGCTTATCTCGGCCGCTTCTACAACGGGCGGCCGGTCAACGCTTTGGTCGCTCCCCCGTCAGAGCACGGTCGGTTCTTCTACCGGCCCGATTCGAAGAAGATGAATTTTGAGCTGGCACCCGGACTGCTCTCGGACGTGCTCGAAGCGATCCTGCAGTACCGAGGATCTGCAGATTCGCCCGCGATCGCGATGCAGGCGGTGTCGGCGCCCGACTGCCTGCCCGGCCTCGAAGAGGAGAATCCGAATCCCCTGCTGCCCGCCGGCAATCATGCGCGCGTGTGGATCGGCAATGCGGTCACTGTGGCGCCCCATTTCGACGTCTCGGAAAACATCGCTTACGTCGTCGCGGGCCGTCGCCGCTTCATCCTCTTTCCGCCCGAGCAGACGGCCAACATCTACCCGGGCCCGATGGACGTCACCCCGGCCCACGTCCCGATCAGCATGGTCTCGATGGATGATAGCGAGCTCGATCGTTTCCCCCGCTATCGCGAGGCGCTCGCGTCTGCCCTCATTGCCGAGCTCGAGCCGGGCGACGCCATCTACATCCCCTATTTGTGGTGGCATGGCGTGCAGTCGCTCACCGGCTTCAATGTGCTGATGAATTATTGGTTCAACCGCGACGAGGCCGCGGCGCGCTACCCGTTCGTGGCGCTGCTTCGCCTTGCCTATCAGGCCCATCGCGACATGTCCCCCGAGCATCGCGAGGCCTGGCACGCCCTCTATGAACATTATGTGTTCCAGGCCGGCGGTGATCCGATGGAGGCGCTCTCGCCGGCCCACCGGGAGTCGGAGAAGCAAGCGGAGCCGGCGGCGATCGCAGCGCTTAAGGACGCGCTTGGCAAGCTGCTCCGCTGATGGCTTCGCCTGAGCGTCTGTTTATCGACGTCGTCGGGCGGCGGATCGCCTATCGACTTCGTGACGGCGCCCAACCAACGCTGGTGTTCCTGCCCGGCTACGGCTCGGACATGGAGGGTACCAAGGCGCTGGCGCTCGACGCCTTCGCCGAGCGGCGAGGTCTCGCGATGCTGCGCCTCGATTATTCGGGAACGGGGTCGAGCGGCGGCCGGTTCGAGGACGGGACGCTCGCGCTTTGGCTGGAGGAAGTGTTGGCGGCGATCGACCGGCTGACCGACGGGCCATTGATCCTCGTCGGCTCGTCGATGGGCGGATGGCTCGCGCTGCACCTCGCGCTGTTGCGGCCCGAACGGGTGGTGGCGCTGGTCGGCATCGCGGCTGCGCCGGACTTCACCGATTGGGGCTTTGCCGACGGTGAGACGGCCGCGCGCCAGGGCATCTCGCGTGAGTTCTGGCAATCGGGCCAGGAGCTTCTCCTGCTGGATAAAGAAATTGCCATCGATTGCCCGGTCCGGCTGCTCCACGGAGAGCGCGACCAGGAGGTGCGGCTGGACCTAGCCTTCCGTTTGATTCGCGCGCTGCGTTCAGCCGATGTCCAGCTAGTCACGCTCAAGGGCGGCGGTCACCGCCTGTCGGCGCCGCACGAGATCGAGACGATTCTGCGCACCGTCACCGCATTGCTGGAGCCTGCCCCTTGATCCTCGCGCTTGCCGCTGCCGTTGCCGCCGCCACGCCCTGCCCAAATCTCGTGACGCCCGACGCGCTCGTCTGCCGCGCGCTCACCGCGCAGAAGGGCGGCGACAATGAGGCCGCTGCGCAGGCGTTCGAGGAGGCGGCCAAGGCGTCGAACGACAAGGACCCGAAGACCGCGCGGATGTACGCCGCGGCCGGCAACCTGTGGATTGCCGTGAACCAGCCGGGCAAGGCGGCGTTGGACCTCGACCGGGCGCTTGCGCTCCCCGGCCTCGAAGCCGAGCAGCGCGGCGAGGCGCTGCTCGACCGCGCCCGCGCGGCCGAGGCGCAGAGCGACCTCAAGACTGCGCGCGCCAGGGCCAATGAGGCCGCCGCGACAGTCTCCGACGATCCCTTCTACTGGTACTTCTCGGCAGCGTTGGCGATCCGTGAAGGCGACGGGACGACTGCCACGAGGGCGATCGGCAAGGCGCTGACGCTCGCCCCGTCCGATCCGGCGATTCTGTTCGAGGCGGGGCACGTCGCCGACTTCAATGGCGATGATGACGCCGCCCGCAGCTATTGGATGCGCGCCGCCGGGAACGATCCCAACGGCCCCGTCGGCAAAGCTGCAGCCAAGGCCGTCGAGATGCTCGGCGTTACCCCGTCGGTCAAAGCCGAGGCCCCGCCGCCGAAAGCTCGGCCCCAGAAGAATCAGCCAAGGTCGTAGTCGATCGTCGTCACGACGCGGACCTTCTGAAACGGCGAGCTGCCGCCCGATGAACCGCAGTCGTCGCAATCCTCGCCGTCGCGCGCGCCGACCGAGAAATAGCCTTGGCTAGCAGTCTTGATCTTGCCGACCCTCGCTCCGCTATCGTGCGCGAATTGCTCGGCGCTTTGCCGCGCATTCTTGTTGGCCTCGGCGATCATCTCGGGCTTCAGCTTATTGAGGCCCGTGAACGTGTAGCTGATGTTGCTTCCTGACAGCTCGACGTTCGCGCGGAGCAGCTCGGCCTGGCGGGTGTAGGCATAACGCGCCTTCATCACATTGGTGGTCCGAAGCTGGATCGAGCGGCTGACGACCAGCCGCTGCGGGCCGACCGGCTTGCCTTCGCGATCCGTCGGCTGCTCGCGGCTCAGCGAGACGTCCGTGTCCGTGATGTCCTCGGGCCGGAATCCGGCGCGCTGGAAGAACGCCCGCGCCGCCCGCGCCTGATCGTCGACGGACTGCTGCACCGAGGCCAGGTCGCTGCCCTGGTGAGAAAAGCCGACCGACCATGTCGCGAGATCGGCCGTCACGTTGCGCTCCGAAACGCCGCGCACGGTGACATTGCGGTGTTCGGCCATCTTGGAGCGCCTGAGGCCGTCGCCCAGCGCATAGCCGCTGGTGGTCAGGCCGAATGCAAAAATTGCGACCGCGCCCAAAAGGACGGCGCGGCTGTCCTGCAGCTTCTCGATCATGGGATGAAAACCCGTGCGTTCGTCCGCATATACGAGCAGCCACCGGTCACGATCGCCGGCTTGGGCTGCGACGAACCGTGCAATTATAGCGGTGAACTGAGCGAGGTAAAATGAAATTCCTCCACAGCATGATCCGGGTGTCCGATCCGCAAGCGACTGTTGCATTCTTTCAACAGCTGGGGCTCGAAGAGCGGCGGCGGATGGACAATGAACAGGGCCGCTTCACGCTCATCTTCCTCGGCGTTCCCGGCGACGAGGGCGGCGAGGTCGAGCTCACTTGGAACTGGGACGACAGCGGCTATTCCGGCGGCCGCAACTTCGGCCACCTCGCCTATCAGGTCGACAATATCTACGAGACGTGCCGGCGGCTGATGGGCAATGGGGTGACCATCAACCGCCCGCCGCGCGACGGGCGCATGGCCTTCGTTCGGACACCCGACGCCATCTCGGTCGAGTTGCTGCAGAAGGGCGCGGCGCTTCGGCCCGCCGAGCCGTGGGCGTCGATGCCCAATACGGGCGCGTGGTGATGCTCGACATCGTCGCCGTCCCGGTCCTGACCGACAATTACGTTTGGCTGATCCACAACGCGGAGAGCGGCGAGACGGCTGTCGTAGACCCTTCCGTCGCCGATCCGGTGCTCGAGGCTGCGGCTGCGAGAGGATGGCGGCTGACGCAGATCCTCAACACGCACTGGCATCCCGATCATACCGGCGGCAACGAGGGCATCCAGCAGGCAACGGGCTGCACAATCATTGCTCCCGCCGAAGCCGAGCGGGTCAGCAACGTCGACCGCATCGTCCACGAAGGCGATCGGGTGACGGTCGCGCGGCGCGAAGGCGTCGTCTGGGACATTCCCGCCCACACCGCCGGGCACATTGCCTTCTACTTCGAAGGTGAGCGCAAGATCTTCGTCGGCGACACGATGTTCGCCATGGGTTGCGGCCGGTTATTCGAAGGCACGGCGGAACAGATGTACCGGAACCTCCGGCGGATAGTCGCCCTTCCCGAGCAGGTACTCATCTACTGCGGCCACGAATATACGCTGGCGAACGCTCGCTTCGCGGCTTACGCAGAGCCAGGCAACGATGCGGTCGCCGAACGGCTGGCGGCGGTGAGTGCCCTGCGCGACGAGGGCAATGTCACCTTGCCCACCAGCGTCGCCGAGGAATTGGCCACCAACCCATTCGTTCGCGCTCGCGACGCCGAGGATTTTGCGCGCCTCAGACGTGACAAAGACAGCTTCCGTTCATGAACGGAGTAGCTGTAGAAAAGGGCGGGGGCGCGCAAAAGGAAACCTCGAGGAGATCAAAATGCGTGTGATCTCATTGCTAGTCGCGGGCGGCGTGCTCGCTTCCTGCACTACTACCCCCCAGCCGACGGCGCGCGCCGCCGACAAACAGGCCGAACTTACGCAATTGCTCGCCGGCAAGGTCGCACAGCGGCCGCAAAGCTGCCTGCCGCACTATCAATCAGGCGACATGCGGGTAATCGACGATGATACGATCGCGTTCCGCGACGGTACACGCCGCACCTTCGTTGCCCACATGAACGGCGGCTGCAGCAACCTCGGCGGCGGCGGTTTCGCGCTGGTCACGCACCAGTTCGGATCGGCCGACCTGTGCCGCGGCGATATCGCCCGGGTGGTCGACACACTCAACGGCACGACCGTCGGCAGCTGCTCGTTCGGCGACTTCACGCCGTACGTGAGGCCCGGAGCCTAGAACCGCCTTAACGCTTGTAGAGCCCGTCGAGGCGCTCGCCGTAGACCTTGGAAATGACGTGACGCCGGATCTTCATCGACGGCGTCAGCTGCTCGTTCTCGATCGTGAACGGCCCGTCGGCGACGGCGAATCGGCGGATTCGCTCGATCACGGAAAGGTCGGCGTTGACGCGGTCGACCGCGCGCTCCAGTCGCAGGCGGAGGTCGGGCGCGGACGCGATCTCGGGATCAGGCACGAGCAGCGCGACGAAGTGCGAGCGGCGGTCGCCATAGATCATTGCTTGGGCGATCTCGCTTTGCAGCGTCAGCATGCCCTCGATCCGCTGCGGCGAGACATTGTCGCCCTTGTCGTTGACCAGGATGTCTTTCTTGCGGTCGGTGATGACGATCCGCCCCTTGTCGTCGAAATGGCCGACGTCACCGGTGGCGAGCCATCCGTCGCGGAGCACGCGCGCAGTCTCCTCGGGGTTGCGCCAATAGCCGTGCATCACATTTTCGCCGCGGACCATGATCTCGCCGTCGACGGCGATCCGCACCTCCATATTCCTGACCGGCGGACCGACCGTGTCGAGCCGGATGCCGACGCTCGGCCGGTTGCAGCTGATCAGCGGCGCAGCCTCCGTTTGGCCATAGCCTTGCAAGAAGGTGATCCCGAGCGACTGGAAGAAGACCCCGACCTCCGGGTTGAGCGGCGCGCCGCCCGAGACCCAGGCCTTTTGCCTCCCCCCGAAGCGGGCGCGGATCTTCCGCCTGAGCGTCAAGGACAACAGGCCGTCCATCGGCAGATCCCATGGCCTCAAGCGGCCGTGATAGCGGTCGCCCCCGATCTTGAGCGCTCGGCTCAGGAGATATTTCGACAGGCCGCCCTGCCCCTCGACCGTCTTCATGATCCGCGACCGCAGCAGCTCGAACAGCCGCGGGACGACGACCATGATCGTCGGCTGCACTTCCTCGATATTGGCGGCGAGCTTCTCGAGGCTCTCGGCGTAGTAAATTTGGCCACCGAGCGCGATCGGGAACATCTGGCCGCCCATATGCTCATAGGCGTGGCTGGCAGGGAGGAACGACAGGAACACCTCGTCGTCCCAGCCGAAATCCGTCGAGATGATGTCGGTCGCGCCCTCGAGATTGTGAAGGATTGCGCCATGGTGCTGCCGGACTCCACGCGGCGCGCCGCCGGTACCGCTGGTATAGATGATGCAGGCAAGGTCGCCGCGCTGGATCCCCGCGATTTCCTCGCTTAATCCTCCGACGCGGGCATCGCCTGAGGCGAGCTTCTCCCAATGGTGGCAGTTGACCCAATCCGGCGTCTGGCCGGACCGGATCAGCTCCATGCCGATCACGTGGTGGCATTCGGTCGAGGTGATCACGGCGGGGGTCAAGTTCTTCGCCAGCTTCTGGTTGGACACGATGACCGCTCGGGCACCCGAGTTGCCGAGGACGTGGGCATGATCGCGTTCGGTGTTCGTCGTATAGGTCGGGACCGTCACGCAGCCCGCCGCCATGATGGCGAGGTCCGAGATCAGCCATTCCGGCCGGTTCTCGCTGACCAGCGCCACGCGATCGCCAGGTTCGAGGCCGATGCGCTTCAACGAAGCCGCAAGCGACGCCACCTGCCGGGCGGCGTCGCTCCAGCTGATCGAGCGCCATTGGCCCTCGCGCTTCGCCCACAGGAACGGCGCGTCGCCTTTCTCCGCGACGCGCGCCAGGAACAGCGCAATGAGATTGTCGAACCGTTCGAGTTGCCGAGCCAACTTCACCCAACCTTTATTGCGAGACCGCAGTGCCCTCGCTGCGCGGATCGGCAGCGCCGACCCAGCGGCCGTTGGCCCACTCGATCGCATTGGCCTTGAAGCCTGGCGGGATCGCTTTGACTTCATGCCCCAGGGTTTGCAGCTGCGGGATCATGGCCTCGAGATAGGTGCCGCGCTCGACGTAGACCGTGTCGCCGGTCGGAGCGAAAAGCACGGGGAGCGCAATCGCCTGCTGCGCGCTCAAGCGCCAGTCGATGACCCCTATGATCGCTTTGAGCACTTGCGCCGGGATCGTCGGGCCGCCCGCCGCTCCGACCGCCAACCGGACATGGCCGTTCGGGGCCCAGACGATCGTGGGGCTCATCGAGCTGCGCGGCCTTTTGCCGCCCGCGACTCGGTTGGCGGTAAGGCAGCCGTTCTTGTCGGGCACGATGTTGAAGTCGGTCAGCTCGTTGTTGAGATAATAGCCGCTGACCATCAGCCCGGAGCCGAAGATGTCCTCGATGGTCGAGGTCTCCGACGCGACATTGCCTTGCGGATCCACCGCGACGAAATGCGAGGTCCCATGTTCCGGCACCGGTGCGGCCGTGCACAACATCTTCGGTGCGCGGGCCGGGCGGCCCGCGGTGACGTTGGCCATCGTCCGGTCGGCCGAGATCAGCGCCGAGCGCTTCGCCAGATAGGCGGGATCCATCAGTCCCTCGACCGGAACCGACACGTAACCGGGATCACCGAGATATTGCTCGCGGTCGGCGTAGGCGAGCCGCATCGACTCCGCGATCAGGTGCCAGGCGACGGGCGAGTTCGGCCCAAGCGCCGACAGGTTGAACCGCTCGAGTTGCTTTAGAGTCTCAAAGACGGTCGTCCCGCCGGAGCTCGACGGTCCCATTCCGCAGATGCGGTAGCCGCGATAGGTACCGCAAACCGGCGCGCGCTGAACGACCCTGTACGAGGCGATATCGCCGAGAGTCATTTGCGACGGATTGACCGGGGAGCGGTTTACCGTGGCGACGATGAGCCTCGCGTTCGGGCCGGCGTAGAAGCTTTCGGCGCCGCGCGCTGCGAGGCCTTGGAGGAAGGCGGCGAAGGCAGGGTTCTTGACCAGGGTGCCGACCGGCTTTGGGTTG
>JBDTZJ010000187.1:0-3059 GCA_040005255.1 Sphingomicrobium sp. | reverse complement strand
CGATCACCGGCGGCGAGGACATGCGCCTGATGGAAGTCGACGAGGCCGCCAGCCATATCAAGGAGCTGGTCGACCCCGACGCCAACATCATCTGGGGCTCGGCTTTCAATAACGACCTCGGCGGCAAAATCCGGGTGTCGGTGGTCGCCACCGGTATTGAAGCCGAAGTCGGCGCGCAGCCGCAGCCCGCCAAGGTGTTCAGCTTCCCGGCGCGCCAGGCGGCGTCGGCTGGGGCGGCAACTGCGGTCGAATATACGGACACGCCCGTGACCGAGGTCGAGGCGGAGGCTGAACCTCAAGACGACGAGCAAGAGCTGCTCCTTGGGGCGGACGACATCCTTACCAGCCCCGTCGGCTCGGCACCGATCGCCCCGCCCGAGGACGAGGATGCCTCGGACCAGCCGGCGGCGAGCGGCGGAACCTTGTTCGAGCGCATGTCGAACATCGCGCGCGGCGCCCCCAAGGCGCAGATCGATGAGGAAGAACCGAGCTACAAACGCGACCCGATCGACATCCCGCGCTTCCTTAATCGGCAGAATAACCAATAGCCGAAGGGCATTTTTGAAAGAGGGCGGTCCGGTGGGCCGCCCTTTTTCTTTGGTTTAGCCACTCCCTGCCGCCTGCTCCGCACGGCTCACCGTAAACCCTCTAGCCAGAAAGGCCTTGGCAAGATTCTGTGCCTCACGGGGAAGGGATGATGCGGGGATCATTGCAATTTCGATTGGCTGGAGCGCTTGTCGCGTGCGGCTGCGCGTTCGTAGCCGCGCCGACAGCGGCGCAGGGCAGCTACTCGCCCTATGACGAGAGCCCGGCGGCGGCGCTCGCGCGCTATGTCCGCACGCTGGCGTCCAACCCGACCGATTTCCAGTCGCTGATCGGCGCTGGCAAGGCCGCGCTCGAACTCGGCGATGCCCAGGCCGCTGCCGGCTTCTTCGCCCGCGCCGACGAGGCCAATCCGCGCAGCCCGCTGCCCCAGGCCGGGATGGGCGCGGTGTCGGTCGCCAATGGCGCCCCGCAGACGGCGTTGCCCTATTTCCAGCGCGCTCAGCAGCTTGGCGCGCCGCTCGCCAGCTACGCCTGCGACCGCGGACTCGCCTACGACCTGTTGGGGCAGCAAGCCAACGCGCAGGCCGATTACCGCGCCGCCCTTGGCAGTCGCGACGGCGACGAAGCGCGCCGGCGCCTCGCGCTGAGCCTGGCGATCAGCGGCGACCGCAATGGGGCGCTGCAGATGCTGGCGCCACTTGCCGCCCGCGGCGATGCCGGCGTTCCGCGCGTCCGCGCGTTCGTGCTCGCGCTGACCGGCGACAGCAACGCGGCGATGAACGCGATCAATGCCGCAATGCCGGGCAGTTGGGCGCGGGTGGCGCCCTTCGTCCAGCGGCTGCCGTCGCTTTCCGCAGGGCAAAGGGCAGCCGCGGTCAACCTCGGCATCTTCCCCGACAATGGCGACACGGCCTATGCCGCCGCGGCCCCGCCGGCCCCCGCCGCCGACCGCCTCGCCGATCTCGAAGCGCTGTTGCACGCCGGACCGCCGCCGCAGCCTCGCCAGCCGGCGGCGCTGCAGCCGGCAGTTCGGCCGCCGGTCCGGCCGGTGCAAATCGCTTATGCCCGCCCCGCGGCGTCCGCGGCGCGCTCTCAGTCGAAGATCTGGCTGCAGCTCGCCAGCGGGTCGGACGACACTGGCTTGTCCAGCGAGTTCCAACGGCTGAAATCGAAAAACCCCGACCTGTTCGACGGTCTCCAGCCCTATGTCGCGCGGACCGCCGGCGGCGCTCGGCTGCTGGTCGGCCCGTTCCGCGGCCGTTCCGACGCCGAGATCCTTGCCGAAGATTTCGCCTCGGTCGGGATCGACGCGGCGAATTTCACCAATTCCCAAGCCGACAGGATTGCGCCACTTGCCTCGGAATGAGATTTCCGCCGCTCGTTGCCGCCAGCCCCGTCAGCTCGCGCGGACGGCTTCACCCCGAGGATAAAGCCGGGTCGCGCGGCCCTCGCGACATCTACCAGCGCGACCGCGACCGGCTGATCCACTCGGTCGGTTTCCGCCGCCTGCGGCACAAGACCCAAGTGTTCGTAGCGCCGGACGGCGACCATTACCGGGTGCGGCTCACGCACAGCCTCGAAGTCGCGCAGATCGGGCGGACGATTGCCCGCACGCTCGGCCTCAACGAGGATTTGACCGAGGCGCTGTGCCTCGCTCACGACCTCGGCCATCCGCCTTTCGGCCATGCCGGCGAGGATGCGCTGGACGCGGCACTCGCCGGGGCCGGCGGGTTCGACCACAATGCCCACACCATCCGCATCGTCACGCGGCTCGAGACGCCTTATCCGGACTTCGACGGCCTCAATTTGAGCTGGGAGGCGCTCGAGGGCCTCGCCAAGCACAATGGCCCGGTTGCGGCGCCGACCTGGGCGCTGGCGGAAGCGAACGCCGGGTGGGACCTTGAGCTCGGCAGCTGGCCCGGGCTCGAAGCGCAGGTTTCCGCGATTTCGGACGACATTGCATACGACAACCACGACATCGACGACGGCCTCCGCGCTGGCCTGCTCGACATCGACGAGCTGATCGAGTTGCCGCTGGTCGGACGGTTGTGGGCAGCGATCGGCGAACGTCACCCCGGTCTGTCGTCCGAGAAAAGGCAGCGGGCACTGGTCCGCGACATGATTGGGCACATGGTCGGCGACGTGCTTGCCGAGACCCGCCGTCGGGTGCGGGAGGCCCGCGTCGAGACGATTGAGGATGTTCGCGCCGCAGGAAGGCCGCTCGCCGGCTTCTCGGACGCCCTCGCTGCCGAGGAGCGTCAGCTCAAGCGCTTCCTCTACCAGCGCATCTACGACCTGCCGGAGCTCAAGCCGGTTCGAATCGAAGCCGAGCGCGTCGTCGCCGGCCTTGCTGCCGCCTATCGCGCCGACCCGGCGTTGATGCCGCAATGGTGGCAGCGCGGCGGCGACGAAGTGCAGCGGCTGCGCACCATCGGCGACTTCATCGCCGGAATGACCGACCGCTTCGCGATTGCCCGTCACGAAGAACTGGTCGGACCGGTGAACCTGCCCGC
>JBDTZJ010000051.1:0-10331 GCA_040005255.1 Sphingomicrobium sp. | reverse complement strand
CCGGCCAGGACCGCGCCGATCCGCGGCCGATGGCCGCCGCGATCCGGATGGCGGCGGAGAGCGCGAGCCTGCGCGCGCAGACGGCGTGAGCGCGCCGCTCGAGCCGCTCAGGGACGTCATTGCCCGGCACGGGCTCAGCGCCAGCAAGGCGCTCGGCCAGAACTTCATCCTCGACCGCCAGTTGCTCGCGCGTGTTGCGGCAATCCCGGGCCCGCTCGCCGGCGAGAGGGTCTATGAGGTCGGTCCCGGTCCCGGCGGCCTGACGCGGGCTGTGCTCGACGCCGGCGCCTCGGTGATCGCGATCGAGCGCGACCGCCGCTGCATCCCCGCGCTCACCGAACTGCAACAGGAATATCGCGAAAGGCTGATGATCGTCGAAGGCGACGCACTGCGGATCGATGAGAGAGCGGTTGCGGGAGACGGCGCACACGTCGTCGCCAACCTGCCTTACAATGTCGGGACGGCATTGCTGCTCAAGTGGCTTGGCGGGAATTGGCCGCCGTGGTGGCGGTCGTTGACCCTGATGTTCCAAAAAGAGGTCGCCGAGCGGATCGTCGCCCTGCCCGGCAGCTCTGCTTACGGGCGCCTGTCGATCGCGGTCCAATGGCGGTCGCGGGCGCGCCTGGCGATGACAGTCAACCGCTCGGCGTTCGTGCCCCCGCCGAAGGTAACCTCGGCGGTGGTGCATATCGTACCTGCCGAGCAGCCCGAGGGCGTCGATGCCAAGGTGATGGAGCGGCTGACCGAAGCGGCGTTCGGGCAGCGGAGAAAGATGCTTCGGTCGAGCCTGAAGCGAATGCCCGGTGCGCTGGAAGCGGCTGCGCGCCTTGGCATCGATACGGAGCGGCGCGCCGAGACGCTCAGCGTCGGCGAATGGATTTCGCTCGCGCGGGCGCTCTCCCCTCCCTCTCAAGGGAGGGGGAAGGGGGTGAGTGGCGAATGAAGCGGCTCAATGCCGCTTCAGAAGCAACCTTGCAGGCATCGAACCTGCTCAGATGACCCCACCCCTGGCCCCTCCCCTAAAGGAGAGGGGAAGAGATTAATTCGACTTCGGGCTCGGCGGAGCCTTGACCGCGGCGACGGTCGGTCCGCGGCTAATCGCGCCGGACAGCTGCGCGATCTGCGGGCAGCCCGCCTTGCAGATCGTCTGCAGCTTCTGAAGGTTGGCCTGCGCGCGAGCCGTCGCGCCCATCTCAACCATCGCTTCGCCCTGCACGGCGATCGCCTCGGGATCGTTGGGCTCAAGCAACAGCGCCTTGTTGGTCATGCGGATCGCCTTACCGAACAGATGCTGCTTTTCGGCCACGCGGGCGATGTCGACGAAGGCGCCGCGGTTGCGCGGGTCGACCGCGAGCGCGCTTTCAAGGAGGTCCTCGGCCTGCTCGAGCTTCCCGGCAGAGACCGCCTCGCGGGCCTGGCGCTGGAGGTCGACCGACTTGGGCTGGATCTGGTCGTCGGCGCGCTGGCTTGCGGCGGGCGCGGCGAGCGCAACGCCGGCAGCGCCGATCAAAAGGAAGCGGGCGAAAGATTGCATCAAACTCTCCATCAACCGTCGATGCCTAGCATGCACGCCGCAGCCGCGCGACGAAAAATCCGTCGGTGCGGTCGTGGGCGGGGGTCAGCAACCGTCCCCGACCATCCGAACGCCCCGCCGCAATGGCCGGGTCTTCACTAATCCATGATGAATGGCTGTCGAGGAAGGCGTCAATCTGCGATGCCCCTTCGCGGGACAGGAGCGAGCACACGGCATAGACCAGGCGGCCGCCGGGCTTCACGAGCTCCGCCGCAATCGCGAGCAGGCGCTGTTGCACGTCGATCAGGCGGTCGAGCCGGTCGGGGGTAAGGCGCCACCGCCCTTCGGGATTGCGGCGCCACGTGCCGCTGCCCGAGCAGGGCGCATCGACCAGCGCGATGTCGGCGGCTTCCCGCCAGTCGGCGAGCTCATCCAGCTCGCGCGGCGGATTCACCAAGCGGGTCTCGATTTGAGCGCCGGCCCGAGCGGCGCGAGGCGCTAGTTTCGACAGCCGCCCGCGATTGCTGTCGGTCGCGAGGATCGTCGCGGCTGGCGCGGCGGCGGCGAGGGCTAGGGACTTGCCTCCAGCACCTGCGCAGAGGTCGAGGAGGCACTCGCTTTCTTCGGGTTCACACGCCAGCGCGATTAACTGGCTGCCCTCGTCCTGCACTTCGACCAGACCGGCAGTGTAAGCGGGATGATCGTCGATGCGGCTGTCCGGCGGCAGGCGGATGCCCCATGGACTGAGCGGGGTCGCGGTTCCGCCGTCGAACTGGGCCAGGAGTTCGTCACGCGACGCGCGGGAAATGTTCACGCGCAGATCGAGCGGCGCCCGCTCAAGCAGCGCGGGCCACTCGGCCTCGTCCACCGCCGAAGACAGCTCAGGCCTCAGCCAGTCGGGCATGGCGCCGGCCGTCGCCGCTTCTTCGCCTTCAGCGATAGGGTCAGGCCCGCGGGGCTGGCCGAACAGCTCGGCGAGCTCGCGCTTGTCGTCGACGAGGCCGAGCATTGCTGCGCGCCCGCTAACCGGCCGCTCTGCCGAACGACGGATGGCGCGGAACACCAGTTCGCGCACTGCCCGCCGGTCCTTTGAACCGGCGTAGCGGCGGTGTTTGAAGTAGCGGGTCACGATCGTGTCCGCGGGCGGCCCATCGTCACGAGCCGAGGCGATCACCTCATCGAGAACTTCGATTGCCGCTTGCAGGCGCGCTGCCGGTGTCATGACCTAACGCGTGGGATAATTCGGTGCCTCACGCGTGATCGTCACGTCGTGCACATGACTTTCGGACAGGCCGGCGTTGGTGATGCGGATGAATTTCGCGCGCTTCTGAAGCTCGGCGATGGTGGTCGATCCGGTATAGCCCAGGGCCGCCTTCACGCCGCCGACAAGCTGGTGAATGATGTCATGGACCCGGCCCTTATACGGGACCTGGCCCTCGATGCCCTCGGGCACCAGCTTCAGATGATCCTGGATGTCCTGCTGGAAATAACGGTCGGCGGAGCCGCGTGCCATCGCACCGACCGAGCCCATGCCGCGGTAGGATTTGTAGCTTCGGCCCTGGTAAAGGAAGGTCTCGCCGGGCGCCTCCTCGGTGCCGGCGAGCAGCGAGCCGACCATCACGCTCGACGCACCCGCGGCCAGCGCTTTCGCCATGTCGCCGCTGGTGCGGACTCCGCCGTCGGCGATGACCGGCACTCCGTTGGCCGCCCGCGCCGCTTCGATGATCGCGGTCAGCTGCGGGACTCCGACCCCGGCGACGATGCGCGTCGTGCAGATCGAGCCCGGGCCGATGCCGACCTTGATCGCGTCGGCTCCGGCATCGACCAATGCTCTTGCAGCGTCGGCCGTGGCGACGTTGCCGGCAACGACCTGGACCGAGTTCGACAGGTTCTTCACGCGCTCGACCGCCGCGGCGACGTCGCGATTGTGGCCGTGGGCGGTGTCGATGACGATACAGTCGCAGCCAGCGTCGATGAGTGCCTCGGAGCGGGCGAAGCCGGCATCGCCGACGGTCGTCGCCGCGGCGACCCGAAGCCGCCCTTCCGCGTCCTTGGTCGCGAACGGGGCCGCAACCGACTTTTCTATGTCCTTCACCGTGATCAGCCCGACCAAATGGTCGCCGTCATCCACCACCAGCAGCTTCTCGATCCGCCGTTCGTGCAGGATGCGCCGCGCCACCTCCTCGCTGGTGCCGAGGCCGACGGTCGCGAGATTATCGCGCGTCATGAGCTCGCTGACCGGCTGGCGCGAGTTCTCGGCGAAGCGGACGTCGCGGTTGGTTAGGATGCCGCAGAGCTTGCCCAAACCGTCGACTATGGGGACGCCGCTGATGCGGTGCGACTTCATCAGCTCCAGCGCGTCCGCCAGCGTCTGGTCCGGTTTCATGGTGATCGGGTTGACCACCATCCCGCTTTCGAAGCGCTTCACCTGCCGCACCGCGATCGCCTGCTCCTCGGCACTGAGGTTGCGGTGGAGCACGCCGATTCCGCCCAATTGCGCCATCGCGATCGCCATGTCGGCTTCGGTCACCGTGTCCATCGCCGACGACAGGATCGGGATGTGCAGCGGGATTTCGCGGGTCAGGAAAGTGCGGGTGTCCGCCTGGCTCGGAAGCACGGTCGATTCGAGCGGCTGCAACAGCACGTCGTCGAACGTCAGTCCGAGCGGGATGTCAGCGGCGTCGGTGAGTTGGGCCATATCGGCCCATGACAGGGACAAGCCGATTCGCCAAGGGCCGGCTAGCCGCCAGCCCGCTCCAGCACTTGCTGCGCCGCCTCGACGTGCATCCGCTCGATCATCTCATTGGCGAAACGCTCGGCACCGCCGTGGAAGGCCTCGACGAGGGCCTTGGCGCGCTCGATTTCGGCTGGACTCGGGGCAAATGCCCGGTGGCACGGCGCGATCTGGTTGGGGTGGATGAGGCTCTTGCCATCGAAGCCGAGCCGCCGTCCCTCCTCCGCTTCCTTGAGGAAGCCGGCGGCATCGTCGAGGCTGTTGAATACCCCATCGAAGACGGCGATTCCGGCCGCGCGCGCCGCGAGCACGATCATCTGCAGCGAGGCGGAAATCGGCTCGCGCGTCGCATCGAGCGGCAAGCGCAGGTCGGCGCGAAGGTCGTTGGTCCCCGCAATCAGCCCGGCACAGGCTTGCGCGATCTCGGGCGCGGCGAGCACGCCGGCCGCCGTCTCGATCATCGCCAGCACGGGCTTCGCGGTGGTATCCGCGATATCGCGTACAAGATGCGCCGAGATTGCGCGCGGGACGACGACGAGGTCCGCCTTCGAGCGCGCTACCCCATCCAGGTCGAGCGAATGCCATTCGCTCCCCACTCCGTTGATCCGGATCGCCACGGGCATCGGCCAGGGGTCAGCGACGGCATCGAGCGCGGCCTTGCGCGCCGTCGCCTTGTCCGCGGGCTTCACCGCATCTTCGAGGTCGAGCACGACAAGATCGGCGCCCGCCTCGCGCGCCTTGGCGATCGCGCGCAGATTGGACGCCGGCAGGAACAGTATCGACCGGAGCGCGAACAGGTCGATCGATCCGTCGCTTTTCGCTTCCGCTGCGGTCATGGCCGTCGCATCATGCCCCGAACAAGGGACATCGGGGAAGACATATGCTGACTTATTTCATGATCGCGGTCGCAGTGCTTGCGTTCCTGTTCGTGATGATGGGCGTCAAGATCGTCCGCCAGGGCTATCGCTATACGATCGAGCATTTCGGGCGCTTCGTTCGCGTCGCCGAGCCGGGATTCAATTTCGTCATGCCGTTCGTCACGCGCGTCGGCCGCAAGATCAACATGATGGAGCAGGTCGTCGACATTCCAGGGCAGGAGATCATCACCAAGGACAATGCGATGGTCGCGGTCGACGGCGTTGTCTTCTTCCAGGTGATCGACGCCGCCAAGGCCGCTTATGAAGTGAGCGACCTCTACAGCGCGCTCATGGCGCTCTCGACCACCAATTTGCGCACGGTGATGGGGTCGATGGACCTCGACGAGACCCTGTCCAAGCGCGACGAGATCAACGCCCGGCTGCTGGCCGTGGTCGACCATGCAACCGAGCCGTGGGGGGTGAAGATCACCCGCGTTGAGCTCAAAGACATTCGCCCGCCGCAGGACATCGTCAACGCCATGACCCGGCAGATGAAGGCCGAGCGCGAAAAGCGCGCGTCGATCCTCGAATCCGAAGGCATGCGCCAGTCCGAGATCCTGCGCGCAGAGGGCGAAAAGCAGGCACGAATCCTTCAGGCCGAGGGGCAGAAGGAGGCCGCGTTCCGCGACGCTGAAGCACGCGAACGCTCCGCCATGGCCGAAGCCAATGCGACCAAGTCGGTCAGCGACGCGATCGAGGGCGGCAGCAGCCAGGCGATCAATTACTTCATCGCCCAGAAATATGTCGAAGCGCTCGGCAAGTTTGCGACCTCACCCAACGCCAAGACCATATTGTTCCCGGTCGAGGCGACGCAGCTGATGGGCACGCTCGGGGGGATCGGAGAGCTCGCCCGGGAAGCGTTTGGCGATGGCGTCGGCAGGACCGTCGCGACACCGCGCGTCCAGGCCGCGCCGACGGTCCCCGACAGCAAGAAATGAACGGCATCGAGCCCGGCTGGCTGTGGCTGATCGGCGGTGTCGTGCTGCTGATCGCCGAGGTGATTGCGCCGGGCTTTTCGCTGATCTTCATCGGCGCCGCGGGCATCGCTACCGGCGTGCTGAGCCTGGTCCTTGGCCTTCCCGTCACGATTCAGCTCGCCGTGTTCGCCATCCTGGCGTTCCTGGCCGTACGCATCGGCGGGCGCCGCTTTTATGCGTCGCGCTACGACTACAGCGCCGACCCGCTGCTCAACGACCGCGCGGCGCGCCTGCTTGGCAAGGTCGTGGTGGTCGTCCAGCCGGTCGACTCTCACGGCGGACGGGTCCGCGTCGGCGACGGCGAATGGTCGGCGCGCGGCGGCCCAGCCGCGATCGGCGAGCGGGTGCGGATCGTCGATGTCGAGGGAAATTGCCTGAAGGTCGAGCCGGAGCACAAGCTGCCGCCGCCCTAGCGCAGCTGCCCTGCCCGCTTCGCTGCCTCGACATTGGCCCGGTCGAACGCGTGATCGGCATAAGGTCCGTCCGGGTCGACCCAATGCAGAAACAGGTGCGCCGACCAGCTGTTCGGGTTGGGGTCGAGCCGGCCGTGGCGATGGTTGACGCCGCGATACATGACCGCGTCGCCGGCGCTCATCGGGATCGCGCTATAAGGCTCCTCGCCGAAATCGGGATCAACGGCGGCGAGCGGCTGGTCGAGGTGGCGCTGCTCCAGGCTCAGGGCCCAGGGAATGTTGTCGCCAAGCTCGACGGTTAGCGAAAGGCTGTGCTCGCACGCCTGACGGTCGGAATGTACGCGGCACAGGTCGCCCTTCTGGTAGATGCGATAATAGGCATAGGACGGGATCAGCTCGCGTCCGGCCACCTGCGTAACGCGCGGCGTCAGCCCCCAAAGGAAGGCGGCCATCGGCGGATATTCGAGGCTGTAGACCTCGATCGCGGGCTTGGTCAGAAGGCTGTTGCCGCGCACGAAGGCGCGCGATCCATTGAAGTTCAGGTCCTGCTGAATGCGGCTGCGGAACGTCTGCAGCACGACCGGCGGGAACAGGTGCTCGAGCAGCACATAGCCGTCGCTGCGATAGGCCTCGCGCTCGGCCGCGAGGTCCAGCGGCGTGCTTTCTGCCGCCAACGATCCTGCTTCGCTTGCCATTCGCAGACAAGGTAGGCGCGGCTGTCGAGTGAGGCAATTGACCTCCGGCGCGGCGCGTGGAAGCGGGGAAGGCCCACTTCCAAGGGAGCCGAAGCTTGCCCCAAATGCTGTTGACCCGCCGAGAGTCTCTCGGCGCCCTGTCCGCCACCGCCGCCTTCCCCCTCCTCGCCCGCGCCACTCCCGCCTTCGCCGCGCCGGCCAGCGAAGCCCAGACCAAGGCGCTGCTTGCTTCGATCGGCGAGGACCTGCTTCGGACGCAGCCCGGCCAGGCGACGTCGCTTGGCATCGACCAGGGCGTTCGTGCGCTGTTCCGCTTCCGCCTCGAGGACCGGTCCGCGGCAGGCCAGGTGCGCATCGCTGCGACGATCAAGGCCGACCTCGCCCGCGCCGAGGCGATCGACACCAGCAAGCTGTCGTTCCCGACCCGGACGAGCTTGGAAGTCGTGAAGAGCGCCTACCGCACCGCGCTCGAAGGATTCGCCCTCCCCTATGGCGACGTCGCCGTCGGCGGCTGGCGCAATACGCCCTACGTCGTGATCCAGAATGTCGGCGCCTATATCGACACGCCCAAGTTCCTCGATGCCGATCACCCGATTGACTCGCGCGCGGACGCCGAGGCCTATCTCGCCCGTCTTGCACTGTACCCGCGCCAGCTCGATGGCGAGCTGGGGCGAATGCGCGCCGCTCGGGCGAAGGGGCTCATCCCGCCCGCATTCCTGATCTACAAGGCGCTGAGCCAGCTCGGGATCGCACGCAAGGACGCGAAGGGCGGGGGCAGCATCGTCGACTCGCTGGTCAAGCGCACGAAGGCGAGTGGCATATCCGGCGATTGGGACTCGCGCGCTCGCCGGGTGGTAATTGGCCAAGTGGCGCCTGCGCTGCAGCGGCAGATCGACGAGCTCAAGGCTGAGCGGGCCAAAGCGAACGACCTCCCCGGCATGTGGTCGCGGCCGCACGGCGAGGAATATTATCGCTGGGCGCTCAAAGCCTCGACCACCACCAGCCTGTCGCCCGACGAAGTCCACCAGATGGGCCTCGACCAGCTCCAGGAGCTGCACGGGCGCATGGACCCGCTCCTGAAGTCGCTCGGCTACACGCAAGGCACGGTCGGCGAGCGCATGCAGGCGCTGAGCAAGGACCCGCGGTACAAGTTCAGCGAGGGCGACAAAGGCCGGACCGAGATCATGGCCTATATCCAGAGCCGCATCGCGCTCGTCCGCGCACGGCTTCCGCGCGCGTTCAACGCGCTGGTACCGGGCAATCTCGAGGTGCGGCGAATGACGCTCGCCGAAGAGCCGGGCGCCCCCGCGGCCTATGGCGGCGCCGGCTCGATCGACGGCAAGATCCCCGGCAAGTTCTGGATCAACCTCCGTTCGACTGACCTCCACAGCAAGTACAGCCTGCCCGACCTCGCCGCGCACGAGGCGATTCCGGGCCATGTCTGGCAAGGTGAATATGCCAACAAGCTGCCGCTGATCCGCAGCCTGCTCGCGTTCAACGCTTATTCGGAAGGCTGGGCGCTCTACGCCGAACAGCTAGTCGATGAGCTCGGGGTCTATGACGACTTCCCCGCCGGACGCCTCGGCTATTTACAGTCGATCGCCTTCCGCTGTTGCCGGCTGGTGGTCGATACCGGCCTCCACGCCAAGCGCTGGACCCGCCAGCAGGGCGTCGATTTCTTCGTCGAGCGCAACGGCTCGAACCCGCTAGAAGTGGCGAGCGAGGTCGACCGCTATTGCAGCTGGCCGGGCCAGGCCTGCGGCTACAAGGTCGGGCATTCGACGATCAACCGCCTGCGCGACCAGGCGAAGGCGGAGCTCGGAGCCAAATACGACCTCAAGGCGTTCGACGATGCGGTCGTGCTCGGCGGCAATGTGCCGATGGACGTGCTGGGAAGGAACGTCGACGATTATATCGCGCGGGCGAAGCGGACCAAAGGAAGCGCCGCGAGGTCCGGCGGCACGAAATTGCGCCGCGCCTCAACTGACAGCAGCCGCTCGCGCGAGTAGAAGCGCAGCGGCCAGTCGCGCCGGCCCATCGGCGACAGCAGCAGCTCGTTGAGCAGTTCGTGCAGCGGCTCGGTCCGGTCGCCTTCGCCGATGAACAGGCGGACGCCCGCCAGGAACACGCGGGTGATCGTCTCGTGATAACCCTCGCTGTCGCTGTTCACCCCGCCGACGCTTTCATTGTAGCGGCGAATGAGGTCGGGCAGCTCGCGGTCGACGTCCACGTCGGGCCGGCGCAGCAGTAGCCAAGTCGTCGTCGCGAGATGCGCTTCGTGCGTCCACTCCGCCTTCGGCAGGGTACGCGAGAGGAAGCGCTCGCCGAGATGCGCGATCTCGGCGTCATTGGAGAAGAGTCGGGGTCGGTATTCGGTCACTGATCGGATCCTTGGAGGGCCCGATCGGTCGACCGGGCGTTCAGGCGACGGTGGCTTGGCTCGGCGCGGCTTGCGCTTGTTGCTTTGCCCTGGGCGCCGCTTGGCGGACGCCTTCGTCGACCTGGTCCGCGAACTGCGCGAAATTCTCGACGAACAGGTCGACGAGCTTCGCTGCCGTGCCGTCGTACTCGCTGGCGTTCGACCAGGTGCCGCGCGGGTCGAGGATCGACGTGTCGACGCCCGGGACTGACACCGGCACCTCGAAGCCGAAATTCGGGTCCTTGCGGAACTTGGCGTTCTTGAGGCTGCCATCGAGCGCGGCGTTGAGCAAAGCGCGGGTCTCCTTGATCGGCATGCGCTTGCCAACGCCATATTTGCCGCCCGTCCAGCCGGTGTTGACCAGCCAGCAGTCGACGTCGCACTCGGCGATGCGCTTCTTCAAGAGGTTGCCGTAGACCGAGGGATGCCGCGGCATGAACGGCGCTCCGAAGCAGGTCGAGAAGGTCGCCTCGGGCTCGGTGACGCCGATTTCGGTGCCGGCGACCTTGGCGGTGTAGCCGGAGAGGAAGTGGTACATCGCCTGGTCGGGCGTCAGCCGGGCGATCGGCGGCAGCACCCCGAACGCGTCGGCGGTCAGCATGACGACGTTCTTGGGCAGCGGGCCCATATTGTCGTCGGACGAATTGGGGATGAAGTCGATCG
>JBDTZJ010000050.1:0-10504 GCA_040005255.1 Sphingomicrobium sp. | reverse complement strand
TCGCCTTGCCCATCTCGCTCATCACCGAACGGACGTCGGCGAAGTCGAGGTTGATAAGGCCGGGCATGACCATCAGGTCGGTGATCCCGCGGACGCCCTGCTGGAGCACCTCGTCGGCCATTTCGAACGCTTCCTTGAAGGTCGTTTCCGAATTGGCGAGGCGGAACAGATTCTGGTTGGGGATGACGATCAAAGTGTCGACATGCTGCTGAAGCTCGGAGATGCCGGCGTCGGCCGAGCGGCCGCGACGCGAGCCTTCGAACGCGAACGGCTTGGTCACCACACCGACGGTCAGGATGCCCTTGTCGCGAGCCGCCTTGGCGATGACCGGGGCAGCACCGGTTCCGGTGCCTCCGCCCATGCCCGCGGCGATGAAGCACATGTGGGCCCCGTCGAGCGCCTGGTTGATTTCGTCGAGCGTCTCCTCGGCAGCAGCGCGGCCGATCTCAGGCCGCGAGCCGGCGCCAAGGCCCTGGGTGATCCTCAAGCCGAGCTGGATGCGGCGGTCGGCCTCGGAATTGTTGAGCGCCTGGGCATCGGTGTTGGCGACCACGAAATCGACGCCCTGGACGTCTGCACGCATCATGTTGGCAATGGCGTTGCCGCCGGCGCCGCCGACGCCGATCACGCTGATCCGTGGGCGAAGCTCGTCGACCTCGGGCCGGATGAAATCGATGCTCATGTCCCTAAACCTCCCCCAAACACCGCAACGCGTTGAGCCTTCGGGAAGAATCTTTGAATCATTGCGAGTCGCAAGCCAAGCAGAAAAGTTAACGCTGACCAAAAAAGGTGGGGAAAGTGTCGCTCGAAAGACTCACTTATCCACAGGCTCAGGCGGGTCCAGGTCATCATGTGCCGGCAAAACCGGCCGGAAGAAGGTCCGGTTCCACGCAAGCACTCCCGCGCTCTCGTCGCGGAAACGCGCTGCAGCGAGCGCCTCATCGTCCTCGGCAGCGGCATTACGGTATCGTTCGTAGTCGGCCAGGCTCGCGAAGGAAAAAAGACCCAGGGCGACATCGCTCCGCCCCTCGCTCGGCAGGAAGTAACCGTGATGGACTCCGCCGAACTTCGGGATGAGTCGGAGCCACATGCGACACCATTGTTCAAATTCGGCCTCTCGCGCGCGATCGATCCGGTACTCGAGCAAACAGGTGATCATGTCGACCCGCCGTCCGCCGGTTTGGGAGCCAGGTGACGCGCGACCGAGGCCTCGAAATCGGCGAGTAGCGTGCGTCGGTCAGCGTCTGTCGCATCGTAAACATCGGCGGCCACGAATGAAGGAGCAACGTCGAATCCCCAGAATTTCAGGATCCCGCGCTCGATATGATGCAGCGGATTCCTGCCGTCGGTCGGCTCAAAGCGCTCGGCCTTGGTCTCAGCCGTCGTGCAGAGCATCGCAATCCGGCCGCCCAGGTCCTGCGCCCCATAAGCAAAATCGGTCGAGAACACCCGGTCGATCCAGCCTTTCAGAATCGCCGGCATCGACCACCACCATAAGGGGAAGACCAGCAACAGCCGGTCGCACCAGCGTACCGCCGCCTGATGCTCGGCAATGTCCGCAGTCACCGCGCCGGTAGTTGCCTGGTGAGCCTGCTCGACCATCGGCTCGAACCGTTCGGGTGATGCCCGGCGCGGAAAATGGGACGGGCGTATGACCGGGTCGAAATCTTCCGCATGAAGATCCAGGATCCGGACCTCGCCGGCGGACTGCAGCCGAGCCGCGGCGCGGCGCGCAAGCTCGGAGCAGAAGGACCGGGGCTCAGGATGCGCGAGGACGATGAGCGTTTTCATCCTGGCGCCCGTCGCAAATGAAAATCGTCACGGCGTCGCGAGACTCGAAGGTGAGGTTGACCGAGCGGGCACCTTGGGGCCGGGTGCGATGGACCACGCCTCTGGGAACCGTGAACAGGTCGCCGTTGGTGAGCACGACCTCCTTATTCTCGAATTCGATCACGAGCCCGCCCTCGATAACCAGAAAGACCTCGTCCGATTCGGGATGGCTGTGCCACTCGAAGCCAGAAGTCATCACGCTCATGCGAATTTCATGGTCATTGACAGCTGTCACTCGACGGTTGTGATAAGGCTCTGCGATCAAACGGCTTTCCTGCAATGGATTGATCGCCGTTGACGGCTGCTGGGCTGGTTTCGCCATGTCCAAAGACTGGGGTCGAAGGGCCGCTTTCGCCAATCGAAAGGCGGACGGCGGCGATTAGCTCCCCTTATGCTTCGTCACCGCTCGTGCCGATGGGCGGGCCGGGGATTTCGCGCATTGGGCGAAAACTCTGGGTAAACCTAACGGAATCTAAACCACATTTGCGCGATCAGGCGGTCAGGGAGCGCGCGTGGTAGGTCTCAGGAGAATGTTGCGCAACGTGGGCAATGCCGCCCAGGACGACTCGCGCCCGCAGTCGGCCCGCGCCGAGGCGCTGATCGGTGAATTCGAAGCCAGCGGCAAAGGCTGGTTCTGGGAAACCGGCCGCGAAGGCAAGCTTTCCTACATCAGCGACAGCGTCGCCCGGGCGCTGGGGCGAGAGCCCGCCGACCTCATCGACCGGCCATTCACCGACTTGATCTCGTCGGAAAGCAGTGAAGGCGGCGCGCCGTCCGAGCGGACCGTCGGCTTTTATCTATCCTCGCACGTCGCCTTTCAGGACCTGATCGTCCGCGCCAAGACCAAGAACGAGACCTGGTGGTCGATCTCCGGCCGGCCGGTCCACGATGAAATCGGTCGCTTCTTCGGCTTCCGCGGATTCGCCTCCGACCTGACGCAGATGCGCCAATCCGAGGTCGAGCTCGACCGGTTGGCACGCCAGGACGCGCTGACCGGTCTGGCCAACCGCCAGGCCCTGCGCGGCGCGCTCGACGATGCACTGATCAGCGCCGTCCGCCGCAAGCACCGT
Source organism: Sphingomicrobium sp. (assembly GCA_040005255.1). Taxonomy (GTDB): domain Bacteria; phylum Pseudomonadota; class Alphaproteobacteria; order Sphingomonadales; family Sphingomonadaceae; genus Sphingomicrobium. The sequence continues at coordinate 7,604 of JBDTZJ010000050.1, read as the reverse complement.
TGCGCGATGTTTCTGCTCGATCTCGACCGCTTCAAGGCGGTCAACGATACGCTTGGCCACCCCGCCGGCGACACCTTGCTTCGGCTGGTGGCGCTCCGCCTCCGCGACGTGATCGGAAAGGCCGGCCAGGTGGGGCGCCTCGGGGGCGACGAGTTCGAGATCGTGCTTTCGAGCGGTTCCGACAAGAATGAGCTGTCCAAGCTCGCGCAGGGCATCATCGATAGCCTGTCGCGGCCCTACACAATCAACGGCACGGCCGTGTCGATCGGTGCCTCGGTCGGCATCGTCACATCGGACTATGACGATCGCACCTCCGACGATTTGATGCGCGACGCCGACCTTGCGCTGTATGCCGCCAAGGCCGCGGGCAAGGGCTGCTTCCGCTTCTTCGAGCCCGAGATGCACGACGCCGCTCGCCAGCGGCAGCTGATGGAGTCGGACCTTCGCGTCGCGCTCGACAACGGCCAGTTCCGCCTGGTCTACCAGCCCTGCGTCGATGCTTCGAGCGAAGCGGTGACCGGGTTCGAAGCCCTGATCCGCTGGGAGCACCCGGAGCGAGGGCCGATCAGCCCGGTTGAATTCATCCCGCTCGCAGAGGAAATCGGCCTGATCGACGAGATCGGCGAATGGGTCCTGCGGACGGCCTGCGCCGAGGCCGCCAATTGGCCGGAACACATTAGCGTCGCGGTCAACCTGTCGCCGGTGCAGTTCAAGTCGCACGCGCTGCCAACCCTCGTCCGCATGGTGCTCAGCGACACCCATCTTCCGGCCAAGCGCCTCGAGCTGGAAATCACTGAAGGCGTGTTCCTCAGCAACGACGATCATGTCCACGAGATGATCGCCAAATTGAAGGAGATCGGCGTCAAGCTCGCGCTCGACGATTTCGGCACCGGCTATTCCTCGCTCAGCTATTTGCAGCGCGTGCCTTTCGACAAGATCAAGGTCGATCGTTCCTTCGTCACCGGCGCTTCGGACCTACAGGGCCGCAATGCCGCGCTGATCCGCGCGATGGTCGGGCTTGCCTCCGACCTCAAGATGCAGACCACTGCCGAGGGCGTCGAGACAGCGGAAGAGCTGCAGTTGGTCCGCGATCTCGGCTGCTCGCTCGTCCAGGGCTATATCTTCGGCCGGCCAATGCCGCCCGAGGAAGCGCGCGAGCTGGCCGCCAAGGGCGCCGCGACGCTGCCGGCAGCGCTTCCGCCGCGCGAACCGAGGATGCGCATCATCCGCGCTGCGTTGCTTCACTATCAAGGCCAGGTGAAAGGCGCGCGCCTGCGCAACATCTCAAGCGGCGGCGCGCTGGTCGAGTGCCGCGAGGAGCTGCCAGTCGGCGCGCATATTCAGCTCGACTTCGCCGCCGGCGGACATGTCGAGGCCGAAGTCCGATGGACCAAGGGCACCCAGTTCGGCTGCCAGTTCAAGCAGCGCTTCGACCTCAAGCTGTTGCAGCCGGTTGCGCCCACGACAAAATCTCCGACCATCGTCGCGCCGGACTACCTCAAGGGCGACGGCTCCGAGCGCTAGTCCAGGTCGACTTGTTCGATCTTCGGTACGCCGACCGCCCACCAGATCGCGCCGACCACGCCGACTGCGGCGGTCAGATAGAAAGCGGCATCGTATCCGGCGTGAGTAACCACATAGGCGCTCACGATCGGACCGAAGATGCCCGACGAATTTCCGAGTGCGTTCTGGAACCCAACCCAGCTGCCGGCGGCACGCTGGCCGGCAAACATCTGCGCGATCGCATAGAGGTTCATCGACAGCGCCGCCGTCGCCGCCCCCGCCAGGCAGAGCAGGAGTGTGATGCTGAGCGCGCTATGCGCGAACGCCAGCCCGAAGATTGCAACCGCAACCAGCGACTGGCTCGCGACCATCATCCAGCGGCGGCAAAAGGCCTCCGAGCGGCCCGAACGCGTCCACCAGTCGGTGAGATGGCCGTAGGCGAAGGCGCAGACGCCCTGCACCGTATAACCAATCGCGGCGATATAGACCCATTCCGTCTTCGAGAAACCCCGTGACTCGGTGAGGAAAAGGGGCAGCCAGGCGAGCAAGAAGTAAAAGCAATAATTGCCGAGCGCGTGGACGATCGACATCGACCACAAAGGCCACAAGCGAAGGAGGGTTGATGCGGCGACCCGCGGCTCCCTCTGCTCGTGCGTGCCCTTGGGCAGCGACCGCACCAGCTGGTTCCACGGCAGCAGCCACAGGAGGGTCACCGCGCCGAACACGAAGAACATCGCGCGCCAGCCCCACTGGGCGACGATCAGCCCGCCAGCCAGCGTCCCAACCGCGGGCCCGAAAGCGATGCCCATCGCGAGGGCGGAGTTGGCAACCCCGCGCCGCTCCGCCGGAACATGCCGTGCGATGATCTTGGAGCTGCCGGGGAAAGCGAGGCTCTCGCCGATGCCGAGCATGATCCGCAGCACGAACAGCGATAGAAAGCCGCCGGCGAATCCCATCAGCAAAGTGCTCAGGGCCCAGATCAGGATCCCGGTGGCGAGCAATTTGTAGACGGAGAAGCGGTCGCACAGCCAACCGGCGAACAATTGGATCGGCGCGTAAATCCAGAAGAAGGCCGAAATTGCCAGGCCATAGTCTTCGTTGGAAAGCTTGAGATCGCCCTTAAGCACCGGAGCGGCGGTGGGGAGCGACCCGCGATCGACATAATTGAGGAAGATCGCCGTGCCGAGCAGCAGCACGATTGCAGTTGCGGTGCGGCTGGTCCGCGGTTGTGCGATGGTCGCCATCCCTGCCCCTCCCCTTTTGTGAAGGCGTAGCACGGGCAAACGGCGGCTAGAAGTCGCCCTTCATGGCCTGGATCAGCCGGCCGAACATGCCCTTGGGCTGGGCCGTGCGGATCACGGGGCCGGCGATGTCGCGGATGTCGCCGCGGCCGCTCGCCGCAAGCAAAGCGAGGCCGACCAGGGTCGAGAATGCAGGGCCGCTGTGGGCGTCGGGCAAGCCGGTGATTTGCTTGGGCCGGCCGACGCGCACCGAGCGGCCGAGCACGCCTTGCATGTAGTCGGCGATATTCTTGAGCTCGGCGCCGCCGCCGGTCAGCACAACCTGGCGCCCGACCGGCCCGGTGAACCCCAGTCCCTTAAGCGCGGCCTCCACCTCGTTGGTCAGTTCCTCGACGCGCTGGCGGATGACCATCATCAGCTGGGCGCGGGTCATCTTCATCGGCTCGGCACCAGGCTCCGCCCCGATCTGGGTGGCCTCGATGATCTCGTGGTTGTCGCGCGGGCTCGTCATGGCCGAGCCGTAGAAACATTTCAGCCGCTCGGCGTCGCGCCGCTGGACGGCAAAGGCCGCGGCGATGTCGTTGGTGATGTCGCGCGCGCCAAGCGGGACCGAGCGCAAGCCGACGAGCATGCCGCCATAGTGCACGGAAACGTTGGTAACCTCGGCACCCATTTCGACGAGCGCCACCCCGAGCTCGAGTTCCTCGTCGCTGAGGCAGGCGAGCGCGGCCGCGACCGGCGACGCGACGATCGCGCGCACGCCAAGGTGCGCCTGGCGAATGACGGTGTCGACGTTGCGCAGCGGCGAGGGCTCGGCGGCGATGACGTGGATGTCGACGCCCAGCCGGCTGGCGTGAAGCCCGATCGGTTGCTGGACGCCCTGCGCGCGGTCGATCGTGTAGAGCGCCGGATGGGCATGGAGCACGACTTGCCCGTTGCGGTCGATCGCGTCCTTGCCCGCGCTCATCAGCTGGTCGATGTCGGCTTGCTCGACCGGATGGCCGCCAAGCTCGACCTCGACATTGGCGACGTCGCTGACCAGCCCGCCCGCACCATAGCTGGCCCAGACCTCCTCGACCGTCTGGCCGGCCATGCGCTCTGCCAGCTCGACCGCCTCGCGAACCGCATGCTCGCTCGCTGCCATGTCGGTGATGAAGCCGCGCTTGACCCCGCGGCTCTCGCGCTGGCCGGTGCCAAGCACCGTCAGGCGACCGTCGTCGTCGGCGTGCGCGATAATAGCGCTGACCTTGGACGAGCCAATATCGAGCGCCGCGATCGGCGGCCGGTCGGTGACCTGAGCCACTAACCCTCCTGCGGCGGCGGTGGGGCCGCGGGCGGCGCGAGCGGCTCGCCGGGCGCGCGGGGCAGTCGCACGGTCATCTGGCGGGTTCTCGGCCAGTTGCGCAAATCGAACTGCAGTATGCCGCGGCCCAACAGCCCCTCGGAGCGGTCGTGCCTGGCAAAGTGAGCCAGAGCCGCGATCGCCTGCGTTTCCCCTTCGGGCAGAAGGACGGCCTCGCCCGACTGGAAGCTCAGGTCCCAGCGCCGCAAGCCGACCCAGGTCGCCGAAGCGAGCTGGGGCTTGAGCGTCGGAACGCTGTCCATCAGCCGACTGAGCTGCTGCTCCTCGCCATTTGCGCCGGGGCCGATCAGCAGCGGCAGGTCCGGCATCTTGTCGACCGGCACGCGGTCGAGGACCACGCCCTGATTGTCGATCAAGGCAAGCCGCCCCTGGTTTTGCCAAAGCGCGGCGGGCCTGCGCTCGACGATGTCGATCACGAGCGCGTCCGGCAGGCGGCGCGAGACGCGCGCATCCTGAACCCAGCCGTAGCCGAGCAGACGGCGACGGATTTCCGCGACGTCGACCAGCGCCTGCGGCGCCTTGTCGGAGCCGGCGTCGGCAGCGGCGCGGCGCAGCTCATCCGCGACCACCGCATCGACCAGCGCGCGGTTCATGTGGTTGAGGCCGACGATCTGGTAGCCGCTGACCTTGAAGCCAGCCTCGCCGACAGCGGCGCCGGCGGCGCGCTCGGCCCTGGCCGGGATGTCGAGCGCGACCAGCACGACCGCGGCAATGGCGAGCACGAATGCGCCGAACACGATAGCCGCGACCTTGTTCGCGCGGGCCTGGTCGACCGGAAGCCGCTTGCTGATCTTCTTCGGGACCGCGACCTTCGAGGGCTTCCCGGCTTTGGCGCGGCCTGCGCCCCCGCGACGGACGTGCGCCGCGCTCACGAGAGCGCCTCCTCAATCAGGCGCTCGACCAGCTCGCCGTAACTGATTCCCTTGAGCCTGGCCTGTTCGGGCACGAGGCTGAGCGGGGTCATGCCGGGCTGGGTGTTGACCTCGAGCAAATAGATGCCGGCTTCGCCCAGCTCGTCGTCCCAGCGGAAGTCGGAGCGCGACGCGCCCTTGCAGCCCAGCAGATGGTGGGCGCGCGCGGCCATGCCCATCGTCGCCGACGCGATCTCGTGGGGGATTTCGGCCGGGCAGACATGCTGCGTCAGTCCATCAGTATATTTGGCGTCATAGTCGTAGAAGCCGGCCTTGGGCTTCAATTCGGTAACCGCGAGCGGTTCCGCGCCCATCACCGCGACGGTCAGCTCGCGACCCTTGATGAAGGGTTCGGCGAGGAGCTGGTCGAAATGCTTCCACGGCCCCTCGACGTCGCGGCCGATCGGGTTGCCGGTATTGCCGTTCTCGGTGACGATCGCGACGCCGACCGACGAGCCTTCGTTGACCGGCTTCACGACATAGGGCCGCGCGATGGGGTCCTCCCGGTAGAGGCTTTCGCTCGACACGACCTTGCCCGCAGGCATGCGAATGCCGTGGGGCACCAGCACCATCTTGGTCAGCTCCTTGTCGATCGCGATGACCGAGGTCTCGAGCCCGCTGTGGGTGTAGCGGACGCCCATCAGGTCCATCATGCCCTGGACCGTGCCGTCCTCGCCGGGGGTGCCGTGGAGGGCGTTGAAGACCAAGTCCGGCTCCAGCTCGGCCAGCCGCGCGGCGACGTCGCGGCCCATGTCGAGCTCGGTCACGTTCGACCAGCCGCGTTCGCGAAGAGCGGCGGCGACGCCCTTGCCGCTGGTCAGCGACACCTCACGCTCGGACGACCAGCCCCCCATAAGGACGACAATGTGAAGGGAACGATCCGACATCAGCGCGTCACCCCAGCGGAGGCTGGGGTCCATGCCAGTCCGCAGCGCCCAAGGTCTGAGACATGGATGCCAACCTTCGCTGGCATGACGGGGAAAGCATAAGTCACTCGACTGTCCCTACCCGCTGGATTTCCCATTCGAGGCTGATGTGGGTTTTCGCTTCGACCCGGCGCCGCACTTCCTCGCCCAGCGCCTCGATCTCGGCGCTTGTCGCGCCACCGAGATTGAGGAGGAAATTGCAATGCTTTTCCGAGACTTGAGCATCGCCCACCCGAAATCCGCGGCAGCCCGCCGCGTCGATCAGCGCCCAGGCCTTGTGTCCCGCCGGGTTCTTGAAGGTCGACCCGCCGGTGCGGCTGCGGAGCGGCTGCGATTCCTCGCGGGCGCGGGCAATCGCGTCCATCTCCGCCCCGATCGCCTCCGGGTCACCGGGCGTGCCGCGCACTGTGGCTTCGATTACCACCGCGCCAGCCGGAACCTCGCTGTGGCGGTAAGTGTAGCCAAGCTTGTCGAGCGGCCATTCGACGACTTCGCCCGAACGTAACACCAGCCGCGCCGAGACCAGGATGTCGCTGACCTCTCGCCCATAGGCGCCTCCGTTCATCCGGACGAAGCCGCCGACCGTTCCCGGAATCCCGCGCAGGAACTCTAGTCCCGCAATGCCCGCGTCGCGGGCGGTGGAGCTGACGAGGATCCCGCTTGCCCCGCCGCCGCAGCGCAGCGAGGTCTCGTCGACGCGGTCGATTTTCGAGAATGCTTTGCCGAGGCGGACCACGACGCCGGGCACGCCGCCGTCGCGGACGATGAGGTTCGAGCCGAGGCCCAACGCCATCACCGGCACCTGGGGATCGATCTCGCGCAGGAAACCGACGAGATCTTCTTCGTCCCTGGGCTCGAACAGCCACTCGGCCTTGCCGCCGCTCTTGAACCATACGAGCGGCGCGAGCGGCGCATCCGGTGTCAACTTGCCCTGGACGCTTGGCATAGTCGCGACGGCGCTCATTTCTTCGCCCTCGCGTCGCACACGCCCTGCGCCAACGCGCCGGCCCATTTGGTGATGTCGCCAGCGCCCATACAGATGATCATGTCGCCGTCGGCCGCCAGGTCCCTGAGCTCGCGGCAAAGCTCGTCGAGGTTCTCAACGGTGCGCACCATCCGATGCCCGTGAGCGCGCAGGCCGTCGACCAGCGCGGCGGAATCGACGCCCTCGATCGGCTCCTCACCGGCCCGATAGACGGGCGTCACGAACACCACGTCGGCATCGTTGAAGGCATTCTGGAACTCGTCCATCAGCGACTGCAGACGGGTGAAACGGTGCGGCTGCACGACCGCAATCACCCGCTCCTTGGCCCCCTCCCCGGCCGCGGCGAGCACTGCCCGGATCTCGGTCGGATGGTGGGCGTAATCGTCGATGATGATCGCGCCATCCACTTCGCCGACCTTGGTGAAGCGGCGCTTGACCCCTTCGAAATGTTCAAAGCCGGCAATGATTGCGTCATCCGAAACGCCAAGCTCCAGCGCGACGGCGATCGCCGCCAGCGCGTTCTGGACGTTGTGGCGCCCGGGGATCGGCACGTGGAGGGGGAGCGAGCGCCGTTCGCCGTCGCGGCCGAGGATCAAAGCGTCGAAGCGGGTCCCGCCCGCCACCGGCGTCACATTGTCGGCGCGGACGTCGGCAAGTGCCGAGAAGCCAAAGGTC
>JBDTZJ010000186.1:0-3133 GCA_040005255.1 Sphingomicrobium sp. | reverse complement strand
AGACCGATTTCATCCACGCCGTCGCCGCCTCCGGCAAGCCGGTGAACATCAAGAAGGCGCAGTTCATGGCGCCGCACGACATGAAGAACGTTGTCGACAAGGCGCGCGGCGCTGCGCGTGCCGCCGGTGTCGAGCAAGAGACGATCATGGTCTGCGAGCGCGGCGCCTCCTTCGGCTACAACAATCTTGTGAGCGATATGCGCAGCCTCGCCATCATGCGCGAGACCGGCTGCCCGGTCGTCTTCGACGCCACCCACAGCGTGCAGCTTCCGGGCGGGCAGGGGACGAGCTCGGGCGGGCAGCGCGAGTTCGTGCCGGTGCTTGCGCGCGCCGCCGCCGCCGCCGGCATCGCCGGGCTGTTCATGGAGACCCATCCCGACCCGGCCAACGCGAAGTCGGACGGGCCCAACGCTTGGCCGCTCGACCGGATGGAGAGCCTGCTTGCGACCCTCGTCGAGCTCGACCGCCTCGTTAAGCAGCGCGGCTTCGAGGAGACTAGCGTCTAGCTCAGGCCGGCTCGGGCACCCGCTGCTGGATCACTTTCTCGGCGAGCGGTCCGTTGAGCTCGGCGAGATGTTCGAACTGGGCCTCGTAGGTGGCAAGGCCCTGGCTTTGCGATCGCAGCTCCGCCTCCAGTCCCGACAGCTCGGCTTCGGGGATCAGCGCGTCGATCCGGTCCCAGCCGGTCCAGCCGTCGCGCGGACCCATGCCGAGCATCTGGCCGCGCCGGCCCGCCACCGCCGAGGTGATCCGGCTGGTCGCACTCGATGGGCAGACAACGCTCAGCTTGTGCATCGGCTCGAGCAGGTGCGGATGCGCGGCGCTGAGGGCCTCGTGCATCGCGATCCGCCCGGCGAGGCGGAACGCAAGCTCGGAGGAGTCGACGCTGTGATAGCTGCCGTCGACCAGGGTCACCGCGCAGTCGACAACTTCGAAGCCGAGCGGACCCTTGCGCATCGCCTCGCGCACGCCGTCCTCGACCGCCGGAATCCATTGCTTGGGCACCGACCCGCCATGGATTCGCTCCTCGAACACGAAGCCGGAGCCGCGGGGTAGCGGCTTCACCTCGATGATCACGTCGCCGAACTGCCCGTGACCGCCGGACTGCTTCTTGTGCCGGCCCTTCTGGGTCACGAGCTTGCGGATCGATTCGCGGTAGCCGACCGTCGGCGTGTGGCTCTTCACCTCGACGCCGTAACGGCGCTTGAGGCGGGCAATCACGGTATTGAGATGCTCGTCGTTGACGCCTCGCAACCGGATCTCGTGGTTGGCGTCATCATGCTCGATGATCAGCGCCGCATCCTCTTCGCCGAGCCGCTGGAGAGCGCCGGACAGCTTCACGTCGTCCTTGCGGTCGGCGGGCTCGATCGCGATCGCGCAATTGCGCGCCGGATAATCGATCTCGATCTTCGGCGGGAGTTTGCCGGCACCGAGCCATTGACCGGCTTTCACGCTATCGATCTTGGCCACCGCCACGATGTCCCCATCGCGCGCTTCGCCGACCTTGACCGTCTTCTCGCCCTGGACCTTGAACAGCGAGCCGACGCGCGCATGGCTTCCGTCCTCGGTCTTGAGATCTGAGCCCTCACCGATGCGCCCGGCCAGCGCGCGGGCAAGGGCCAGCCGGCCGATCGAGCCGTGGACGACCTTGAACACGTAGAGGGCCGGATCGGCGACGCCGAGGCGGCTGGCGGTCGCCTCCGCCGCGGGCGCCTCGTGGCGCATGGCCTTTAGCAGCCTGCGAACGCCCCATGAGCTGACCGCTGAGCCGAACAGCACCGACACGCCGAGATTCTCGCCGGTCTCTCGGGCGAGGTCCTGCAGCACCTTTTCGCGCTCCGGGGATTCGTCCATCAGCAATTGCTCGAGCAACTCGTCATCGTGGTCGGCGAGTTGTTCGAGCATCTGCGTCCTCGCCTCGGCCTCGCGCGCCTGGAGGTCGGTCGGGATGTCGATCCGCTCGGACTCCTGGCCGGCGCGATATTTGAACGCATACTCGAGCGCGAGGTCGACGAACCCGCTGATCTTTTCACCGTCCCAGATGGGAATCTGGCGACCGATCAGCGGCGAAACACTGATCGGTTGTAGCGCCGACAAGAGGTCGCGGATGCGCCCGTGCGCCTGGTCGATGCGGTTGACGAAAATGAGGTGCGGGATGCCGAGCTCGTCGAGCGCTCGCAGCGCCGGGGCGGCGAGCGGGGCGCGGGACGGGTCCGGGTCGACGACGACGATTGCGACGTCCGCTATCGCCAGCGCCTTGGCCCCATCGGCCGAAAAGCCGATCGAGCCCGGCACGTCGATGACTGCGAAGTCGTCGCCAAGATATTGGAAATTGTAGAGGTTGAGCTCGGTCGAGCCGCCGCGCTGGCGTGCCTCCGGGCTCGAATCGCCGATGCTGGAGCCGTTGGCCGTCGACCCCAGGCGGTCGGTGGCGCCGGCTGCGAACAGCATGGCTTCGGCAAGGCTGGTCTTTCCTGCGCCGGCGGGTCCCACCAGCGCAATTACTCGGGTGCCTTTGGATGGTTGTCCGGCCATGCGACTCTCCCTTCGTGCCGTTACGGGCGCGCGAGTCGCTCCTGCCGAGGCGCTCGGGCGCCGCCTTCGAAACCGCCAACGTCGGACTCTTTGGGAAGGAAGGCAAGGGGGGTTTGATCCTCCCCGGGACGGGGAGGATTTACGCCGCCGGCAGCAGTCGGCGTTCGCCCGCCAGCCGCAGCAGCGCCGACTGGAGCTTTTCGAACGCGCGGACTTCGATCTGCCGGATGCGTTCGCGGCTGACGCCATAGACCTGGCTGAGCTCTTCGAGGGTCTTGGGTTCGTCGGCGAGGCGGCGTTCCATCAGGATGTGCTTTTCGCGGTCGTTGAGGCTCTCGAGCGCGCTCATCAGCAGGTCGTGGCGCACCCGGCTTTCCTCGTCCTCGGCGAGGGCCTCATCCTGCAGCGGGCCGTGGTCGACGAGAAAATCCTGCCATTGGCTCTCGCCGCCTTCATCGCCCTTCAGCGAGACGTTGAGACTGGTATCGCCGCCCATGCCCATGCGGCGGTTCATCGAGATCACCTCGTCCTCGGTCACGCCGAGGTCGGTCGCGATCTTGGTCACGTCGGCGGGCTTGAGGTCGCCTTCCTCGAAGGC
>JBDTZJ010000185.1:0-3199 GCA_040005255.1 Sphingomicrobium sp. | reverse complement strand
ACTATACCGCCGGCTGCTGGCAGCGCGACGCCGGCTTCCGCATCGACCATTTGCTCTGCTCCCCCGAGGCCGCCGACCGGCTGCGCGGCGCAGGCGTCGACAAGTGGGCGAGGGGGGAGGAGAAAGCGTCGGACCATGCGCCGACCTGGGTGGACCTTTCCCCTCTCCTTTAGGGGAGGGGCAGGGGTGGGGAAGGAAGGTGGTGCAAGACGCTCACTTGCTCGGTCGAGCCCAGCGGCTCCGCAACGAAGGAACTCCGTTCGAAGCGCTGTTATGGCGACGACTCAGCCGTTCGCAGCTCGGCGGATACAAATTCCGGCGTCAGCACGTAATCGGCAATTGTATTGTCGATTTCTTTTGCGCGCAGAAAGGGCTGATTGTCGAGATAGACGGAAACACGCATAACCCGTCCGCTGACTCAGTGCGCGACCAGATCAATGCATTACGTGGCTACCGTACGGCTCGGTTCTCAAATGCGGACGTTGGGAAGAACATCGAAAGAGTAGCTGAGCGTCTACTCTCGACGCTCGATGCGCTGCCTGACCGGTGGCCCCACCCCAACCCCTCCCCTAAAGGAGAGGGGAAGCCGGACTAAAGTGCCTTTTCAAAAATCCGATAGCGGTGGTTCACGGCCGCGCCCGGCAGCTGCGCGATCGACAGCATCCCCTTGTTGTCCTCAAGGATCCAGCCGAACTCGCCGTGGGTCGCGCCATATTTCGTGGTGGCGTCGCGGCGCGTGTACTCGATCATCATGAAGGCCAGCTGGCTGGCGAGACGGCTGTGATGGAGCTTCTTCGCGACACCCATCAGCGGAACCCGCAAGCGCCGCGTCCGCGGTTTCCTCAGCCGCCACAATAGCTTGATGAAATTGAACGGAAAAAGTTCGCCGTTGAGGTCTTTGGTCAGCTCGTTGATGTCCGGAATCGTCAGCATGAACGCGACCGGCTCGCCGTCGACCTCCGCTATCCTGACAAGCTCATTGAAGATGATCGGCTTCAGCTTCTTGCCCGCATATTTGATCTCCGCCTCGGTCAGGGGGACGTAGCCCCAGTTGGCCGACCAGGCGTCGTTGAGGATGTTGAGGATCAGCCGAGCCTCTTGGTCGAACTTCGACTTGTCGACCATGCGAATACGGATGCGCGCGTTGCGTTCGCCCATCGCAATGAGGCGGTCGATCTTCGGGTCTTCCCAATGCGTGATGTCGAGTTCGTAGGTGAGGAGGTCCTTGGCCTTCTCATAGCCGGCCGCATCGATCCACGCCTGATACTCGGGCCGGTGATGCCCCATCATCGCAGTCGGCGGTTCGGCGAAGCCCTCGATCTCCAGCCCCGGCTCGTCCCAGATCGACAGGCTGATCGGCCCCAGCGAACGCGTCATGCCCTGCTGCCGGAGCCAGTCTTCCGCGGTCGCGATGAGCGCTGAGGCGGCCTCGCCGTCGAGCACCTCGAACATGCCCCACTGCCCGGTGCCCTGGCCCATGTGCTGCTGCACGAGATCGTCGACCTGTGCGCTGATGCGGCCGACCGGCTTGCCGCCTCGCTCGGCCAGCCAGAGCTGGGCTCGGGCATGTTCGAACCATGGGTTCTTGCCCGGCGTGATCAGGCCGTGAACCTCGTCCTTCAGCGGCGGAATCCAGGCTGGATCGTCCTTGTAGACCTCCCACGCGAAGTCGACGAAGGCCTTTTTGTCCTTCTTGGTGACGACCGGACGGACGGTGACGGGCGCGCTGTTCATCGTGCAACGGCTAGCGGCTGACCGCGCCAAGCGCCAGTTAAGGTTGAGACGCCTAAGTCCCGCCACTATCTGATGCCAGACGAGGCATTCACCAGCGACTTATGACCCAGGCAGCGACCTTCGAGCGCACGCGCACCGCCGCGGCTGAGCTTCAGCCGGCGGTGACGCTCGCCAAGGACGATACGGTGATGCTCAAGGCCGCCGCGAACCTGACGCGCGACCTCAACGCGCCGCGCTCCTCCATCTTCTGGGCCGACATGCTCGGATCTGCGCTGCTCGGCTATGCGGCCCTTTTTTGCGCAATGTTCGTCCGTCCGACGCCGATTGCCGTCGTGTGGGGCGTGATCGCCATTCTCGCGCTCTACCGGGCAGGCTCGTTCATCCATGAGCTCACCCACATCAAGAACGGCGCGGTCAAAGGCTTCCGGTTCGTGTGGAACCTGATCGTCGGCGTGCCGCTGCTGGTGCCGAGCTTCATGTATGAAGGCGTTCACAACCAGCACCACGCCAAGCGCTATTACGGGACCGTGGACGACCCCGAATATCTGCCGCTGGCGCTGATGAAGCCGTGGACCCTGCCGGTGTTTCTGATCGCCGCGCTGCTGGCGCCCATCGGCATGCTGATCCGCTTCGGGCTGCTTGCGCCGCTGTCGATGCTGTCGCCCAAGCTGCGGAGCCTCGTCGTCGGCCGTTACTCGGGGCTGCAGATCAACCCGAAGTTCGTCCGCCCGAGGCCCGAGGGCGAGTTTGCCCGCGACTGGGCGTGGCAGGAAGTGGTTTGCAGCATTTGGGCGATCGCGCTGATTGTCATGGTCGCGATCGGTGTCATCCCGCTGCGCGACTTCCTGATCTTCCTCGGCGTCGCGTCGGGGGTGATGTTCCTTAACCAGGTGCGCACGCTCGTCGCGCATTTGTGGGAGAATGGGGGCGAGCCAATGAGCGTCACCGCCCAGTTCCTCGATAGCGTCAACGTGCCGCCGCCAGCCACTCTGCCGGCGCTGTGGGCGCCGGTCGGCCTGCGCTACCACGCGCTGCACCACCTGCTGCCCGGCGTGCCCTACCACAATCTCGGCGAGGCGCACCGGCGCCTGTGCCGCGAACTCGACGCGACCTCCGCCTATCACGATTCCACTCACCGGCATCCGACGCTGCTGGTCGTTCGGCTCGCGCGGAGCACGATGGGGAAACGCGCGAGCGCTTGACGGCGGGCGGCTTTTCCGCTTGAGGGCGCGGCTCACCGAAAAGATGGGATACGGGGCGGTTCCCTAAAGTCCGCCTGGCCGGGTCTACCTCGCACGGGACCCCGACGAACGAAAGGAATGCACCATGCGCCATCGTGTTGGCGGCCGTAAGCTTCAGCGCACCTCCAGCCACCGGGCGGCCCTGTTCCGCAACATGGCGGCCGCGCTCATCAAGCACGAGCAGATCACCACCACCACCGCCAAGGCGAAGGAGCTTCGCCCCT
>JBDTZJ010000184.1:0-3215 GCA_040005255.1 Sphingomicrobium sp. | reverse complement strand
CGAGGCGGGTGATCGAATCGAGCAGGATCACGACATCCTTCTTGTGCTCGACCAGCCGCTTGGCCTTCTCGATGACCATCTCGGCGACCTGGACGTGGCGCTGGGCCGGCTCGTCGAAGGTCGAGGAAATGACCTCGCCATGGACCGAGCGCTGCATGTCGGTGACCTCTTCCGGCCGCTCGTCGATCAGCAGGACGATCAGGATCACTTCGGGGTTATTGTCGGTGATCGCTCTGGCGATGTTCTGCAGAAGCACGGTCTTGCCGGTGCGCGGCGGGGAGACGATCAACGCGCGCTGGCCCTTGCCGAGCGGGGCGACGATGTCGATCACTCGCGCCGACTTGTCCTTGATCGTCGGATCGAGCGTATCGAGCCGAAGCTTTTCATCGGGATAGAGCGGCGTCAGATTGTCGAAGTTGACGCGGTGGCGGACGGTCTCGGGATCGTCGAAATTGATCTGCGTGACGCGGGTCAGTGCGAAATAGCGCTCGCCCTCCTTGGGTCCGCGGATCTCGCCCTCGATCGTGTCGCCGGTGCGCAGGCCAAAGCGGCGGACGATCGACGGCGCGACATAAATGTCGTCCGGGCCGGCGAGATAATTTGCTTCCGGCGAACGCAGGAAGCCGAAACCATCGTTCAGCACCTCGACGGTGCCCGAGCCCATGATCTCGACGCCGTTCTCGGCCTGGATCTTGAGGATCGAGAACATCAGGTCTTGCTTGCGCATCGTCGATGCGCCTTCGACCCCCATCTCTTCGGACATTGCGACCAAGTCCGCGGGGGTCTTCTTTTTCAATTCTTTCAAATGCATGTGGATAGTCTTTTCTTGGGGAGTGGTGCTCGAGCTTCTTGACGATCGGTCGAAAGCTGAAGGCGGCAGGACGCCGCGAAGGTGTGAGGTCGACGCCGACGGAATCGGGAAACGGGCCGGGGCCGCTCGCTCAACGAGGTATGTCTGGACCCCGCCGCTGTCAATCAGCGGCAGGGCAAGTTAGCGCTGAATCGGTCAAAAAGGACGGACGATCACCAGAACGACGATCAGCGCCGCCGCGATTCCGGGGATCTCATTGATCATTCGGACCGCCCTGCCGGACAGCGGCCGCTCACCTCTCGCAAGCTTGTTGCCATAGGCACCGAGCCAGCCCTGGTAACCGGTCAGTGCGACGACCAGGGCAAGCTTGGCTGCGAACCAGCCCTGGCTCCAGACGTCGAGGTGAAAGGCAAGCATCAGCCCGAGGACCCAGACCGCGAGCATCGCCGGCGTCAAGATGATCGATCGGACGCGCGCCTCCCGCTCGATCCAGGCGCGATCCTCGGGCGAGCCGACCGCTGTCTCCTGGTGATAGACGTAGAGCCGCGGCAGCAGGAACAAGCCGGCCATCCAAAAGATCACGAAAGTGACGTGCGCGGCCTTGACCCATGGGTAAGCGAGCCCGAGCCAGCCGGTAAGATTGCCCACTTAAGCCCCCTTCACCAGTGCGATCAGCTGCTCGACATGAGCAATCGGCGTATCCGGCAGGATACCGTGCCCGAGATTGAAGATGTGAGGACGCCCGGCCAGCGCGTCAAGGATACGTTTTGCTGCACTTTCCAGCTCCGCCCCGCCAGCGATCAGCGACAGTGGATCGAGATTGCCTTGCACCGGTAGGCCTTCCGGCAGCTCATTTGCCGCCCACAGGGGATCGACCGTCTCGTCCAGGCCGATCGCGCTGACGCCGGTCTCGCGCGCATAGGCCGCGAGCTTGCCGCCTGCGCCCTTGGGAAAACCGATGATCGGCACTTCCGGATGGCGCAGCTTCAGCGCTGCGACCAGCCGCGCGGTCGGCGCGATCACCCATTGCTCGAACTGCGCCGGGGACAGGCTTCCGGCCCAGCTGTCGAACAGCTGCAGCGCTTCGGCACCGGCTTCGACCTGGCCCGACAGATAGTCGAGCGTGACGGCTTCGATCCTCGCGATAATCTCGCCGAATTTGTCCGCGTCAGCATATGCGAGACGCCTGGCCTCGGACTGCTCGCGGCTGCCCTGACCTGCAACCATGTACGTGGCGACTGTCCACGGGCTACCCGCAAAGCCAATCAGGGCCTTGTCGGGCTCAAGACTGGCCTTAACCTTGCGCACGGTGTCGTAGACGGGCTCGAGCCGCGCCAGATAGGGCGTCAGGTCATCAAGGGCGGCTCCGATCAGCGGCGGAGTCAGCCGCGGCCCCTCGCCTGTGATGAATGTCAGGTTCTGACCGATCGCGAAGGGCACGATCAGGATGTCGGAAAAGAGGATGGCCGCATCGAGCTTAGGAAAGCGCTTCAACGGCTGGAGCGTGACGTCCGCCGCGGCCTCGGCATCGTAGACCAGACCGAGGAAGCTACCCTTTTCCTCACGGAGCGCGCGATACTCAGGCAGGTAACGCCCCGCCTGACGCATCATCCATATTGGGGGAGGGTTGCAGCGCTCCCCGCGAAGCACGGCGAGCAACGGCTTTTTGGCCTGCGTCGTCGTCCAGTCCGCAGGCCTCGCGGTCACTCTATCTACTCTCCCTTATATATTTAGAATCTAAGATTGATGTTGTAGTTGGGCGCGGGAACGCGGGGTTTAGGGAGGCTTTCCCAAATTGCCAACAAGCGCGCTTTGAACCCGCCCTTGGCGATGCCGCGAGTCGCTTCGAGTCCTACCCATGATTCACAGTCTGGGGATCGATTCTGTCCCCGTGGATGAATCTTCGAACAGGCCTCGCGGCGCCGGTCACAAATCGCCGGTTGAGCCCCTCCCCAGGCCCGGGCTAGCGTTGCGCAGCCTCTTCTCCACAAGGTTATTCGATTGGGCCTCATCCTTGCTTCCACCAGCGCGATCCGGCGGCAGATGCTCGACGACGCGGGCGTCTCGTACGAGCCGATAAAGCCCGATGTCGATGAAGACGCGGTCAAGGCGCGTCTGAACGACGCGGCGGAAATCGCGTCGCAGCTCGCCGCCGCCAAGGCCTGCACCATCGTCAGCGAGGACTGGGTGATCGGCAGCGACAGCGTGATCTGCGCCGGTGAGCGTCTGTTCGACAAGCCCCGGAGCCGCGAGGAGGCCGCGGAGCACCTGCGCTTCTTTGCCGGCAAGACGATGCTGTTGACCAGCGCCGTCGCCCTCGCTCACGCTGGCAAGCTCGAATGGAGCCACGTCGAAACGGCGCGGCTCGAGGTGCGAGAGCTCTCCGACAAATTCATCGCCGACT
>JBDTZJ010000183.1:0-3216 GCA_040005255.1 Sphingomicrobium sp. | reverse complement strand
CAGCAGCGCGAGGCGGACGGCGACCTCGGCGGGACCATGCGGCTCGGCGCCTATCTCGCCAAGCTCGACGGCAACAGCGTCGTCCATTCAATCTACGGCACGGATCTGATCAGCGAGCGGCACCGGCACCGCTATGAGGTCAACATCCACTACCGCGACGCGCTGGAGAGCAGCGGGCTCATCTTTTCGGGCATGTCGCCCGACGGACAGCTGCCGGAGATCGTCGAGCGGCCGGACCACCCCTGGTTCGTCGGCGTCCAGTTCCACCCGGAGCTGAAGAGCCGGCCGTTCGACCCGCATCCGCTGTTTGCCGGCTTCATCGAGGCCGCTGTCAAACAGAGCAGGCTGGTCTAACCGGGGAGCGGCAAATGAGCGCAGCAAGGGGCATTCTGTTTACCGTCGTTTCATTGACTGTCGGAGGATGCGTGATCAGGTCCGCGCCGCACGACGTCATCGCACACGTCAATCCCGCAAGTGTTGCGGCGGCGCCGGTCCAATGGGACGGCCGCCAAGTGGAGATGGTTGGCCTACTGGTCTGGGAGTTCGAGAATCAGGCCTTGTACCAAAGCTACGGCGCCTATTGCCGCGGCGGGGAGAACGCGGCGATCCACGCTCAGTGGGAGCAGTGGCCGGGCGTGACGCGCAAGGACAGCCGACGCCGGGTCGTCGTTCGCGGGACCTTCCGCAACAAGATTGGGATGCGCCAACCGGACGGGTCGACGCTCGTCTCGAATGCCGCTCCGGGGCCGGGACCGCTGGAGCCAGGATACGTCGTCCGCTGGCTGTCTCCTCCGTCCAAACCCTGTCCAAAAGCGCTGCCCTAACCTCGCTCGATCCTTCCTCCGCCGGAACCGATACTTAAGAGCCTCGTTCGGAGCCTACTTCGGAGGAATTTCCATGCTTCTGACAATCGCGATCATCCTGCTGATCCTGTGGGCTCTGGGCTTTTTTGCCTTCCACATCGCCGGCGGGCTCATCCACCTGCTGCTAGTCATCGGCGTCGTCGTTCTGATCTGGAACTTCGTCGCGGGTCGGCGGTCGGTCTAGGCTCGCGCGAAGCGTTGCGGGGCGCGTTTACCCCGCTTACATGCTTCGCATGACGAACAGCATTTCGACGCGCGTGGCGGTGCTCGGCTCCGGCCCGGCAGGCTACACCGCCGCAATCTATGCCGCGCGCGCCGGCCTCAGCCCCGTCCTCATTCAGGGAATCGTGCCGGGCGGGCAGCTTACGACCACCACCGACGTCGAGAATTATCCAGGCTTCCGCGACGTCATCCAGGGCCCGTGGCTGATGGAGGAAATGCAGGCCCAGGCCGAGCATGTCGGAACCAAGGTCGTGTGGGACCATGTCAGCGCCGTCGACCTCTCGCGCCGGCCGTTCCGCCTGACCGGCGACGGCGGCGCTCAATATGTCGCCGATGCGCTGGTGATCGCGACCGGCGCGCAGGCGAAATGGCTCGGCCTTCCGTCCGAGGAGCATATGAAGGGCAGGGGCGCCTCAGCCTGCGCGACCTGCGACGGCTTCTTCTACCGCGGCAAGAAGGTTGCGGTGATCGGCGGCGGCAATACCGCGGTCGAGGAAGCGCTGTACCTCACCAACCACAGCCACGACGTGACCTTGATCCACCGCCGCGATTCGTTGCGCGCGGAGAAGATCCTGCAGGATCGGCTGTTCGCCAATTCGAACATCAACGTCATCTGGGACAGCGAGGTCGTCGCGTTTGTCGGCGGCGGAGAACCCGAGGCGCTGGTCGGCCTCGACATCCGCAACAAGCGCAGCGGCGAGACCAGCCGCGTCGAGGTCGAAGGCGCGTTCGTCGCGATCGGGCACTCACCGGCAACTGAGCTGTTCAAGGGCCAGCTCGATCTGGATGCCGAGGGCTATATAAACGTCGAGCCCGGCACCACGCGGACCAACGTCCCCGGCGTGTTCGCCTGCGGCGACGTCATGGACAAGATCTACCGGCAAGCGGTGACGGCCGCGGGAACCGGCTGCATGGCCGCCCTTGATGCCGAGAAATATCTCGCCGCGCAGGAATATGAGGCGATAGCCGCCGAATAGGCGCAACCAGGGGGATCGCGAGTGAAGCCGACCGGACCGATCCCGCCCTATTTCGCCGCCGCGGATGACGGCCAATTGCTGATCGGCGGCTATTCGGCGGAAGAGTTGGTTGTCGAAGCGGGCGGAACGCCGCTGTTCGTCTACGACAACAATATCGTCGGCGCTCAGGTCGCTCGCTTCAAAGGGGCAATGGCGGACGGAGTTGCGCTCCATTATTCCGTAACTGCAAACCCTTACGAGCCATTGCTCGAATTCCTTGGGAGATATATCGACGGTTTCCGGATCGTCTCGCTGGGCGAGTTGGAGCGGCTCCAATCAGCACGGCTCGCGGGGATTCCGATCAACTTCGCCGGACCGGGCAAGCTCGACTCCGAGCTCGAAGCGGCGGTCAAGGCCGGTTCGACGGTCAGCGTCGAAAGCGCCGGCGAAGCCGCCCGTACAATCCGCGCCGGCGAAAATGTCGGTATCCAACCGAAGATCTCGGTCCGGGTGACCCCTCCATTCGCGATCGAGGAGGGGAGGGTCAGCATCGGCAGCCGGCCGAGCCCGTTCGGCGTCGATGCCGGCCGCGTGCCGGTGCTTGTCCGCGGATTGATCGAGGCGGGGGTCGACTGGCGGGGCTTGCACATGTTCGCCGGTTCCCAGTGCCTCGATGCCGAGGCTGTCGCGGAAGTGCACCGCGTGACGGTGGCTCATGCCGGTGAGATTTCTGACGTCATCGGCCTGCCGCTTCCTGAGCTCAACCTCGGCAGCGGGTTCGATATCGCCTGCCGGCCCGGCGACAGCCCGCTCGACATCGATCGGGTCGCAGTCGCGCTCAACCACACGTTGTGCAACGCGCCGCCGCTGCTCGCGACCACCCGCTTCACCATTGAACTTGGCCGCTGGCTGGTTGGCGAATCCGGCGTCTATTTGACCCGCGTGCTCGATCGCACCGAAAGCTGCGGCCGCACTTTCCTCACCACCGACGGCGGCGGCCATCATTTGATCGGCGCGACCGGCAGCCTCGGCGAGCGCGGGATCGTCAATTTCCCGATCGCCATCGCCAATCGCTTCGCTGCCGCGCCCGAGGAGGAAGTGACCGTCACCGGCTGCCTGTGCACGCCGTTTGACGTGCTGGGCGACGAGGTTGGGCTGCCTCGCGCGGAGGTCGG
>JBDTZJ010000182.1:0-3257 GCA_040005255.1 Sphingomicrobium sp. | reverse complement strand
GTCGAAACGGCGCGGCTCGAGGTGCGAGAGCTCTCCGACAAATTCATCGCCGACTATCTCGATGCCGAATGGCCCGAGGTCGGCTACACTGTCGGGGTGTTCCGGCTGGAGGCGCGCGGGGTGCAGCTTTTTTCCTCGATTGACGGCGACCATTTCACGATCCTCGGCATGCCGCTGATCCCATTGCTCGGCGCCTTGCGCGACCGAGGCTTGCTGCTCGCATGATCCGGATTGCGCTCACCGGTTCGATCGGCATGGGGAAGTCGACCGTGGCGAAGATGTTCGCGGAGGCGGGCGTGCGGGTGTTCGACGCCGACGCGGTGGTTCGTGCTCTTCAGGCACCAGGCGGAGGACTGGTCGAAAAGATTGGCGAGGTTTTCCCCGGGTGCGTCCGCTCCGGCACGCTCGACCGCGAGTGCCTGGCTGCGATCGTTCTCGCCGACCGCGAGAAGCTCGCCGCGCTTGAGTCAATCGTCCATCCCGCTGTGCGTGAAGCGCGCGAGGACTTCATCGCCGACCAGGCGGCCGCTGACACGCTGCTGTTTGAAATCCCCTTGCTATTCGAAACCGGCGGAGAGGCCGAGTTCGACAAAATCGTGGTCGTCTCCGCGTCGCCCGAAGTCCAGCGCCGGCGCGTCCTCGAGCGGACCGGCATGACGGCGGCCAAGCTCGATTCGATCCTCGCGCGGCAGATGCCGGACGAGGAGAAACGCCGCCGCGCCGATTTCGTCGTCGACACCGGCGCCGACCTATCCACAACAGAAAGTCAGGTCCGCGACATTCTGGCTTGTCTGGGAATCGGCTGCGGCCGATAGTTTCGCATCATGCGGGAAATCGTCTTCGACACGGAAACGACCGGGCTCAACCCGTTAGGCGGCGACCGAATGGTCGAAATCGGCTGCGTCGAGATGTCCAACCGGGTCGAGACCGGGCGGCATTTCCATGCTTATTTCAACCCCGAGCGCGACATGCCGTTCGAGGCCGAAATGGTGCACGGCCTCTCGACCGTGTTTCTGTCCGACAAGCCGCTGTTTACGGAGCGGGCCGAGGAGCTGCTCGAGTTTATCGCGGATTCCCCGTTGGTCGCGCACAACGCCAGCTTCGACTTCGGCTTCCTCAACCACGAGCTCGGGCGCTGCGGCCGGCAGACGATCTCGATGGGCCGCATGGTCGACACGCTGAGTCTCGCAAGGTCCAGGCACCCGGGCGCCAAGCACAGCCTCGACGCCTTGTGCATGCGCTTCGGGATCGACCGCAGCCACCGCGTCAAGCACGGCGCGCTGCTCGACGCCCAACTGCTCGCGCAAGTCTATGTCGAGCTGACCGGCGGCCGCCAGATCGGCCTCGGCCTGGTCGCCGAAGCCGGCACCGTCGCTGTCCAGCATTCGGCCGGGCCGGTCACGACCCGGGAACCGCGCGCGCCACGGCCGCACGCGCCGCTGGCGGAGGAACTCGAACGGCACCGGGCGTTTATTGCCAGGCTCGTCAACCCGTTGTGGGAACAGTTCGCGCCGCATCCGTAGCGGGCCGGTTGACGGGGCGACGGGCGCGGTCCTAAGCGCCCGCTTGAGCCAGAGGAGCCAGCCACAGTGGACGTTCGGGTCGCGGGTCATCAGGTCGATACCGGCGAGTCGCTGCGTGAGCATGCGCAGCGTCGAGTCGCGGAGATCACGGAGAAGCATTTTTCGCGCTCGGTCGGAGCCAGCGTCACGTTCGGCCGCGGACCGAACAACGACTTTACCTGCGACATCGTCGCGCCGGTGGTGAACGGCGTCGTGCTCAAAGCCTCGCACAGCGGCCGCGAGGCGGAGATCGCTTTCAACGGCGCGGCCGACCGGATCGAGAAGCAGCTGCGGCGCTACACCAACCGGTTGAAGGAGCATAAGGTCGACGAAGCCGAGACGGAGCCCTTCATCGAGAATGCGGCCTACACCGTCTTTGCCGGATCGCCCGGCGGTGACGGGCAGCCCGAGCAGGCCGGCTTCCCGACAATCGTTGCCGAGACGCGCGTCGACATTCCCGATTCCAGCGTGTCGGACGCGGTCATGCTAATGGACCTTCGCAATACCAATGCCCTGATGTTCAGGAACAGCGCGACCGGCGAATTGAACATGATCTACCGCCGCGAGGACGGGAATATCGGCTGGGTCGAGCCGCATACCGACTGAGCTCCACCAATCCTGAAGCGGCCGAGGTGCGACCGGTCGCACCAGTCATGAGTTACTTTGCCGATGCAGCTTGCCGATTTCCTCGATTGCGACGCGATCAAGACGTCGCTGCCCGGCGGGAACAAGCGCTCGCTCCTGCAGCAGCTCGCCAACCTGGCGGCGCAGCGGCTCGGCATCGAGGCCGCGACGGTCAGTGCTGCGCTCAACGAGCGCGAGCAGCTCGGCTCGACTGGATTTGGCCAGGGCGTAGCCATTCCCCACGCCAAGATCGACGGCCTGGCGCAGATCTACGGCTTGTTCGCGCGGCTCGGCGAACCGGTCGACTTTAAGGCGATCGACGGCCGGCCGGTCGACCTCGTCTTCCTGCTGCTGTCGCCGCCGAACGCCGGTGCCGAGCATCTCAAGGCGTTGGCCGCGATCAGCCGGGTGACGCGCGACGGCGCGACGCTCGAGCGCCTGCGCGGCGCGCGCAGCCGCGATGCCCTCGCCGCAGTCCTGATGGGCGCCGACGAACGGGAAGCGACCTGAGCAGCGATCGCCTGGCGACGCACGTGGAGGTCGCTGGCATCCTCCGGCGCGTGGCTGGCGACGGCGGTTTCGCGACAGTAATGAGGAGAGGCGACGAGGAACGTGGCTCGCTTCTGTTGTTCGTGAGCAGCAGGGGCCGCCATGTTGCTTGCCTGGAACGGGTCTTGAACCTCGATGGGACGTACGGCTGGCAGCGGGCAGGTCCGACCGAATCGGCGGGTTCCATCGAAATTGCCGATTTCCTCGCTCGCCGGGCACGGTTCGACGAAGATTATTGGGCGATCGAACTGGATATCGCGGACCCCGAACGGTTCATCGCTGAAACGACCTCCGCGGGTTGACCCTGGCTCAGGTCCGGTGAAAAACCTCTGTCAACACACGAGCGGGCGGCATTTCCAGGCATCAAGTGCCCGGAATGCCACGCGAGACGGGGAATCACCGGGCGCCGGCCGAAGTAATGGCCAAGTAGAGCGCTAGAGTTTCAGGCGATTCACCGCACGATATGGCGTGAATTTTGGCTTCTTTTCGTTCAGCGTTGCTGATGGTCGCGGCGCTAACCGC
>JBDTZJ010000049.1:0-11128 GCA_040005255.1 Sphingomicrobium sp. | reverse complement strand
GCCGCCTCCGCCGCCTCCGCCTCCGCCGCCCGCACAGCGTGGCGAGCGCGGCTAACAGTCGCGAAGCACAACAAACGATCTGGGGCGGACCTTGCGGTCCGCCCCTTTTTTTGGGATCGAAGCGCGACGGCTGACCCAGCAAGAGCCCTTGCGTTGGGCAGACTGAACAAAGCGGAGGTCTGGACTACCTGCCCCGCTCAGGGCTGGAACCTTGCCGCAGCGGCAGTTACAGCATTGGCACGATCAATTGCCGCTCCGCTAGGCCCGCCAGGGCGCTCATTCTAAGAGGGTTCCCGTGCAAGCAGTGATACTCGCTGGCGGACTGGGTACACGCCTGGGAGAGGAAACCGCCCTCCGCCCGAAGCCGATGGTCGAAGTCGGCGGAATGCCGATCCTGTGGCACATCATGAAAATCTATTCCGCCCATGGCGTGAACGATTTCGTGATCTGCCTTGGCTACAAGGGCTATGTGATCAAGGAGTTCTTCGCGAACTACTTTCTCCACACCGCCGACGTAACCCTCGACCTCGCCAAGAATTCGGTGGAGGTCCACCGTGGCCGCAGCGAGCCGTGGCGCGTGACATTGGTCGACACTGGACCGGACAGCCAGACCGGCGGGCGCCTCAAGGCCGTCGCGGAATATATCCGTCCCGATTCGCCCTTCTGCTTCACCTATGGCGACGGCGTCGCCGACGTCGACGTGACCGCCGAGATCGCCTTCCATCGGCAGCACGGCCGCAAGGCGACGATCACCGCGGTCGCGCCTCCGGGCCGCTTCGGCGCGCTGGAGTTCGAGGGCGATGAGGTCCGCGCCTTCCGCGAAAAGCCCGCCGGCGACGGCGGCTTGATCAACGGCGGCTTTTTCGTGCTCGAGCCGTCGGTGCTTGAGCTGATCCCGGGTCTCGACACCCACTGGGAGGAAGAGCCGCTTGAAGCGCTGGCTCGAACCGGGGAGCTGGTCGCGTTCAGGCACAGCGGCTTCTGGCAGCCGATGGATACGCTCCGCGACAAGCTCTACCTGGAGAGGCTGTGGGAGCAGGGAGCGCCGTGGAAGTGCTGGTAAATCCCGGCGTATGGTCGGGCCGGCGCGTCCTCGTCACCGGTCACACGGGCTTCAAGGGCGGATGGCTCAGCCTCTGGCTGCATCACTTGGGCGCGGACGTCACCGGCCTTGCGCTCGACCCGCCGACCGACCCCAACCTCTTCGACCAGACGTCGCTTCAGGACCTCCTCCGCCACGAGATTGTCGATGTGCGCGATCCTGCAAGGACCGAGGCGCTGATCGCCGACGTCCGCCCGGAGATCGTCTTCCACCTCGCTGCCCAGCCGCTCGTCCGATACTCCTACGATCATCCGGTCGAGACCTATGCGACCAACGTCATGGGCACCGTCCACGTGCTCGAGGCGTGCCGCAAGACCGACAGCGTCAAGGCCGCGGTCTGCATCACCTCCGACAAATGCTACGAGAACCGCGAGTGGGTGTGGCCCTACCGCGAGAACGACCCGATGGGCGGCTATGATCCCTATTCGAGCAGCAAGGGCGCGGCCGAGCTGGTGATTTCCGCCTACCGCCGGTCCTATCCCGATGGGCCGCAGATTGCCTCAGCTCGAGCGGGCAACGTCATCGGTGGCGGGGATTGGGCGCTCGATCGCCTCGTCCCCGACGTCGTCCGCGCCATGCTTCGCGGCGAGCCCGTCCAGGTCCGCAACCCCGGCTCGATCCGGCCGTGGCAGCATGTGCTCGAAGCGCTCGGCGGCTATCTGCTGATTGCCGAGCGCCTGCTCTCCTGTGACAAGAAAGTCGCTACGGCATTCAACTTCGGCCCATCCGACGATGATGCCCAGCCAGTCAGCTGGGTGGTCGAGCGCATGTTGCAAAGCTGGGGGAGCGGCGAGTGGATCAAGCCCGAAGGTGCGCAGCCGCATGAGGCGACCTTGCTCCGGCTCGACTGCAACAAGGCGCGTGCCGAGCTCGGCTGGCGGCCACGCCTGCGGCTCGAGGATGCGCTCGACAAGGTGGTCGAGTGGCACAAGCAGGTCGCGAGCGGCGGCGATGCGCGGGCGATCAGCCTCGCCCAGATCGAAGATTACCAGGCGCGCGGCTAGGCCGCGACGAGCCCCCTCGCCGCCTCGAATGCTCGCCAGATCGCGTCGTCCGACGCGGCGTCACGCGGCAGCGTCGCCCGCTCGAGCTGCGCATGGCTGTCGAGCAGGATCGGCTTATATTCGCGTGGATTGTGCTTCTTGTCGCTCTGCCAGTAGCGAAAGAAGGCATTGCGCTCGACCTCGCCGAGGCGCTCCCCGAGTTCGGGAAGTTTGCTCAGGATCGCGAGCAGGTCGCTCGAAAGCGCCTGCACTCGCGGATGCTCATTCAGCCCCGCGTGCTGTCTCGCGCTGAACGCGACCGCGGCGAGGCACCCGACGCCGACTGCCACGCCATGCGTGACGCCGTAGCTGGTGCAGCTTTCGAGCGCGTGGCCGAAGCTGTGCCCGAAGTTGAGCAGCAGCCGCTCATTCTGGTCGAACTCGTCGACCTCGATGAACCATTTCTTCGCGCCGAGGCTGAGCTCGACCATCCGGTCGACCGCAGCACCGTTGCCAGCGGCCAGCGCGACATATTCGTCAAAGCATTCGTCGCCGCGGGCGAAGCAAATCTTCGCCGCCTCGCAGCGTCCGGCCGCGATATGCTCGGACGGCAGCGTCTCGACCGCTGCAAGGGGCACGATGATCTCGTCGGGCGGGTAGAATGAACCGACCAAATTCTTGAATGCGCCGACATTGATCGAGCTCTTGCCGCCGATGCAGCTGTCGACCATCGCCAGCAGGGTCGTCGGCAGCAACGTCCATTTGACGCTGCGCATGTACACGGTGGCGATGAAGCCGGCGATGTCGTCGACCACGCCGCCGCCCAGCGCCACGATCCGTCCGCTGCGCGCGAGACCCTGCTCACGGCACTGCTCGATCAGCGGACCGAGCGCATGGAACTCCTTGGCCTCCTCGGTCGCGTCGATGAAGATGATCGGCCGGTCCATCCCCTGCAGCTGCTCGCGGAAGAAAGAGTCGGCGAGCACGAGTGAGCCCTCGCACGCGGCAACGGCATCGCGCACCGACTCATCGGTCAGGCGTACCGGATGGCGGCCGCTCGAGGATTGGATTTCAAACAAGTCGCGCATTTTGGAAGCCTAGATCGACCGCGACGAACTGCCCCGTGATACTGGTGTTGGCTGCCGAGCAAAGGAAGGTGACCAGCGCGGCGACGTCGTCCAGCGCCGCCAGCCGCTCGAACTTGGTCATTCCGGCGATCCGGCCGATCTGCTCGGGCGTGAGATTCTGCCGCGTCATCGGCGTGTCGAGCGCACCCGGAAGCACCGCGTTGACCAGGATGCCGCGCTCGGCGAGGTCGGTCGCGGCCGACAGCACCAGCCCCTGCAGCGCCGCTTTCGACACCATGTAGGACAGCTTGCTCGGCCGCGCGACGGTCTGCCACACCGAGCTTATGACGCACAGCCGGGCGCCGCCCGCCAGTCGGTCGGAGACCAGCAGGGCGTGGAGGCTTTCGAGCACGAACAGCACGTTGGCGTCGTAGATGGCGCGGTGCCGATCGGCGTCGAAGTCGAGGATGCTGTCGTTGAGGTTCGCGCCTTGGGCCCACACCACCGCATCGAACGGCGCTTCTCCTGGAAGCGCGAACTTGTCGACCAGTGGATCATAGCCGGCGATTCCCGCGGCTTCATCGGCCGTCCGACCGGTCGCGGTGACCTCGACGCCGGCCGTGCGCAGCGCCTCGGCGCAGGCCGCGCCGATCTGCCCGCCGCCGCCGAACACAAGCGCCGCAGGCATCAGGCGCTCGCAATCGTCATAATGTTGCCAAGCCTCAGCCCGAGCACGGTCTTGGGCAGCGGTACCCGCTCGAGCTTAAGCCCGGCGGTGTAGGCCGCTTGCCGGACCATGAAGCTCAGCGGGAAGTAATTCTTGCTGCCGTGCACCTCGACCGCGTCATAGCCCGCCCTCTTCAGCAGCCGCGTGATCGACTGCGGGTTGTAGAGCTCGGGATGCTGCAGGCAGAACGGCGGCCAGCGCTTGCCCATCACCGATCGCAGCAGCGACCGCTCGTTATGCGTGACGATCGCGACGCGTCCGCCAGGTTTCAGCTTCTTGCGGATATGCTCGAGCATTGCACGCGGATCGAGGAGGTGGTCGAGCACGTGGACCATCAGCGCCAGCGCCACCGAGCCGTCCGGCACCGCCGACAGGTCGTTCATGTCCTCGGAGATCGTGGACGGCCGGCCACTGGCTGCCGCCGTCAGCTCCGCGTGGACCGCCTTATTGGGCTCGAACAGATAGAAATGCCCGAACCGCTCATCCTTGGCGGCGTGACCCACGATATAGCCGACATCGGGGCCGATCTCGAGAAAGTTGCCGGAGACGCCGAGCCCGGCGGTGGCTTCCTCGAAATAGACACGCTGCGTGGCCTCGATCGCGTCAGTCGGCACCGCGTCCATGTTCGGCGCCATCGCCGAATAGAGCTCGCCCAATTGCGCCTGGTCGAAGAACACCGGCGCGTAGAGCAGCCCGCACTGCCCGCATCGGTCGTAGGTGAAGAAAACCTTCTCCTGGAACAGGCCGCGCCAATATGGCTTGAGATCGTCGAGGCTGAGCGATTCCGCGGGCTGCGCGCTCGATGCTTCGGCCGTGCCGCCGTTCGCTCCGCAAGCCGGGCAATCGCGCGTAAGGAAATTGGTGACTGCGTTCACTTTGCGCCCCTGAACGTGACTTTGCTGTGCCAAAAATAGCTGGTGACGATGATCACCGCGCTAAACATCAGCTGCGCGATGATCGGCGGGATGTGCCCGACCTCGACCAGTGCCGGCAGCGCGATCCAGTTCGCCGCATAATTGACCCCGTAGAAGGAGAGGAAGGCGGTGATTTCGCGCGCATAGCCGCCGCGCGTCTGGAAAACGCCGAGCTTGTAGCTCGCATAAGCGAAGCACAGGCTCAGTCCTTGAGCGATGAACAGGCCGATCATGTAGTGGATGCGCAGCCACGGGAACGCCAACAGCAGCGCCGGATAGATCGCGAGGCCGAAGATCGTGTTGAACCCCGCGGCGACGAGATAGCGGAACGGCCGGCGTACCCGGCTGTTTTCCCTAGCCGGTTTGGCCGGGAGCGAAGCCTCCACCGGGCCGCTCACTCGTCGACCAGGTCGATGCGCATGTTCTCGCGCAGCACCTCGCGCGGCAGGAACGGTGACAGGTCTTCGAGCGGCGGCGAGGTGATCCGCCCGTCGGGATGCTGCTTGGCGCCCAGCTTCGGTGCGAACGACACCGCATCGTCAATGAAGATCTCGCACATCGCCGGGCCCTCGCTCGCCAGCGCCGAGCCGATCGCGCCGGCGAGATCCTCGTGCCGGGCCGCGCTGCTGTAGGCGAAGCCGAACGCCTCGGCGACCTTGCGGAACTCGGGGAAGGTCACATTGCTCTTGGGCCCGCCCCCGACCTCGACTCCGTTGAAAAAGTTGCGGTGCGTCTGGAAGATCGAAACGTAGCCGTTGTTGTTGAGCAGAAACACTTTCACCGGGAATCCGTAGCCGGCGATGGTCTGCATCTCCTGGATGTTCATCATGATGCTGCCGTCGCCGGCGATGCAGATCACGCGCCTGTCGGGCCCGCGCGCCGCGCAGACGCCGATCGAGGCGGGCAGGTCATACCCCATCGTCGCGCAGCCGGAGTTGGTCCACAGCCGCTGCCCGCGCTTGATGTCGGCGGTCTGGAAGCTGACGACGCAGGCGCTGCCGTTGCCGGTCACGATCACGTCATCGCCGGTCAGCTCCGAGAACAGCACCTCCATCGCGACATAGGGATGGCAGGGCTCGTGGTCGCGATATTCCGGCAGGACGACCGGGAATTTCGCGCCGCGCTCGCGCGCCCAGGCGAGCCATTCGCGCTGTGTCTCGGTCGGCGCATCTGGCGCCGCCGCGACCAGCGCCGGGATCATGTCCTTGAGGTCGGCGCAAACCGGAAGCTCCGCCTTCACCGTCGGCTTCTTGAGCTCGACCGGGTCGACGTCGACCCACGCCTTGAACGCTTCCCGGGCGAAGCTCGTCCAATTGTAGCTGATCTGGCGGATGTTGAGCCGACTGCCGAGGATCAGCAGGAAGTCGGCGCTCTGCGTGACCATGTTGCCGCCGCGATCGCCGATCGTCCCCGGACGGCCGCAATAGAGCGGGTGGTCGTTCCAGATCACGTCGTGCGCGTTCCACCCGGTGACGACCGGAATGCCGAGCTTCTCGACCAGTCTGAGGAATTGATCGTAGGCACCGCTGATGCGCACGCCCCCGCCGGCGAACACCACCGGCCGCTCGGCTGCACGCAGCCGCTCGATGATCTCAGCCGCGGCTGCTGCGACGTCGGTGCGCTTCCACGGCTCGTCGAGCTCGGCCGGATCGAAACCCGGATCGAGCGTGTCGGGGTCGATCTTGGCCGCCTGCACGTCGAGCGGGATGTCGAGCCACACCGGGCCGGGCCGCCCGGTCGTCGCGATGTAGATCGCCTTCTCGAGATGATAGCGGATGGTCTGCGGGTCCGTGACCATCGCCGCATATTTGGTGATCGGAGTGACAATCGGCTCGATGTCCAGTTCCTGGTCGCCAAGCTGGCGCAGCGGCAGGCCGGTATAGCGAACCGTCGTCTCGTTCTTCACCTGGCCGGAGATGACCAGCACGGGGATCGAATCGACGAACGCCCCGTAAATGCCGGTGATCGTGTTCGTGCCGCCCGGACCCGATGTGACGTTGACCAGCGCCATGCGCTGGGTCAGCCGCGCGTAAGCCTCGGCTGCCATCGCCAGCGCCTGCTCATGGTGGCAGAAGGTCGTCTTGATCTCGGGGTGCGTGCCGATCGAATGGTTGAGGTGCATCGCGCCGCCGCCGGTCAGCATGAAGGCATCGCGGATGCCGTGCGCGACGAGCTGGTCGGCCACCCAATGAGACAATTTCACTTCGGTCATCCGCTCCACCCGTTCCACCGCGCCGTACGCACGATCGCCTCATCAAGGCCGACCGTCGGCGTGATACCCAATTCCGTCCTAATCTTTTGCGTCGAGGGCACGTAGCGCCCCGGGTTCCAGCCCGGATCCTCCCGCCCGAGGATTTCAAAGCCGGGCCCACCGAGCAAGCGCGCTATGCGCTCCGCAAGCTCGGCGATCGACACGGATTCTTCGGAGCCGACATTGTAGATCGCGCCGGCCGGAGCCCGCAGCAGCATCGTCCACAGCCAGGCAGTCAGGTCCGCCGCGTAGAGGTAGGAGCGCGCCGCCTTGCCTGCGCCTTCGACGACGATCGTCTTACCGGCCATCGCGTCGCGGATGAAGTTGCCGGCGGCGAAGTGGATATCGAGGGACAGCAAAGGCCCGAGCAGCGCGAAGATCCGCGCATTGATCACGTCGAGCCCGTGCTGCCGCGAATAGATGGTGCACAGCATCTCGGCCGCGCGCTTGCCCTCGCCATAGGCCGAGCGGTGCGTCGTGAGGTCGGGCGCACCGACATAGGTTTCGAGAACATGGGTCAGCTCCCACGGCTGCGCGCCATAAACTGCCCCCGACGAGAAGAAGAAGAACCGCTCCGCCCTGCAGGCCAGCGCGAAATCGAGCGCGTGCCGAGTGCCCTCGACGATCGTGTCGAACATCTTGACCGGGTCATGCTCGTTGAGGTGCGCGCTGGCGTCGGTCGCCGCGTGTAGGACGTAATCGTACCTCGCCTCGGGGGCGCTCAGCGAAAGGACGTCACCGCGCACGAACCGGAACCCATGTGCCGCGGCAAGCCCCGGCTCGCGCGCCGCGAACGCGTCCAGGTCGCGGGTCAGGACGTCCACGTGCACGTTCAGGCCGAGCTTAGCGTTGGCGTCGGCGAGCGCGCTCAACATCCACCGCCCGATGAACCCCGTGCCGCCGGTCATGAAGATGCGCTTGCCGGCGAGCTTGGGCCAATCTGAGGCGAGCGCGGTCGAAATGGCCGCGAGATCGTTCTCGAGCGACCAGCCTTGATCCGAAGCGATTTTCAGCATCGGCTTCAAGCCCGGCTGGATGTGCGGACTTCGACCGTCGCTTTGTTGGGCTGATCGAAGCCCAGGCGCTCTTCCTCGATTACCAGCGGTATGTTGCGTGTCCGCTCCGCGAGCAGGCGCACCTGGTCGCCGATCAGTGCCACTGACAGCAAGAGGATGGAGAATAATCCGACGACGAAGGTGAGGATGAGGAGCGCAGGCGAATAGCCGTGGAAAACGAACCGCAACAGCGTTGCGATGCCGAGCACGAAGGCGAACACGCACAGGTAAATGGCGAAGATCAGCTGCAGTCGAAGCAAGCCCTTCGCAGAACCGCCCACCCCGGACAGCGCAAAGTTGAGCAGGGCATAATAATTGTTGCTGCTGCGCCCTCCCGCTCGCACCGGCCGATCATAGGGGATCACGGCAAGCCGGAATCCGCTTTCGACCAGCATGCCGCGGAAGAAGGGCTCGGGCTCGTTCCAGGTGGCAAGCTCATCGACCACTTCGCGTGCATAGAGGCCGAAGCCGGTCGCGCCGGGGATCAGCGGATAATCGCCGAAGCGCCGGAAAAAGGCGTAGCCGGTGCGCCGCGCGAGCCCGAGCACCAGGCCCGCCTTCTCGCTGCGCCGCTGGCCAAGCACGATCTGGGCGCCTGCGCGCCACTGCCGGACCATCTCGCCGATCAGCGCCGGCGGATCCTGGAAGTCGCAGCACATGCCGATCACCGCCTGCCCGCTCGCCTGGTAAACGGCGTAGGTCGGCGAGCGCATCTGCCCGTAATTGCGGTTGTTGAAGATGGCGCGCACCCGCGCGTCGCGCGCGCAAAGCTCACGGAGCAAATCGCGCGTTCGGTCGGTCGAGCAATTGTCGATGAAGATGATCTCGTGGCTCGCCGCGTGCTTTTCGGCCTCTGCGGTCACCGCCTCATACATCGCGACGACGTTGGCTTCCTCGTTGAAGCAGGGAATGGCGAAGGAGAGCTCGGGCCGCTCTGCAGCAAGGGACCGGGAGGTGAGCTTATTCATGGGCCGTCACCTCTTCGGTATAACTCGCCGGTCTTTGCGGCCAAGCCTTTCAGTTGCGCTCATTTGCCGGCGTACGGCGCGCCACTATGCGACCCTGGCGTAGACCGCCGGCTCCGGCTTTGCGAGACGGGTTTCCATCATCGCGATCCGCTTTTCGTCCTCGGCGGCGATCGCACCGTAATAATCGCGCTTGTTCTTGAGCCAGGCGAGTTCGAACTCAACCGCGTTGCGAATTCCGGCGACGATTGCCGTGCTCTGGATCGCCTCGCCCGTGAAGATCACCTTGCGGGTTTCGAACCGGTCAAGGCGGATGCGCTGGATTTCTTGGAGTGCGCTGACCGCCTCGGTCGACACCGAGCCACCAACGACCAGCTCGAGGTCGGCCTCGGCGCACGCCGTGGCGACGCGGAGGACCGCGTCGGTAATCGAGCGGTCATTGATCGCACCGCGCGCCATTCCGCGCGAAAGCGTGAAGTCGACGCGGCCGAACACCACCCCGTCGACGCCCTCGCGCGCCGTCTCGACCATCGAATCAAGGTTGCGCAACGTCGTCTCGGTCTCGAGGTTGAAAAGGAACTGGGTCGCATGGTCGACGCGGCCGTAGATCTTGTCCTTGGCCTCAATGAACTTGGACAGCGCATAAGGCGTCTCGACCATCGGCGCGACGATATAGTCGATGCCGTACAGCCGGCTTGCGAGCAGGTCGGTAACCGCCTCGCACCCGCCGATCTTGAGCGCGACCTTGAGATCCGCGCGACGCGCCAGCTCCAGCAATCGCAGCAGCTCGTCGGGGCGGGTACCCTCGGCCTCGAACTCGGCCTTGACAGCGACGATGCCATGCTCGTCACGTCCGCGCTTCAGCATGTCGAGCATCTTTACTTCGACAGAGTTCACTTGATCCCCCTTGCGCTACGAAGAAGCACTGGCCGTTATCGGAATTAATGACCTTTCAGTAGAAACGACCATGTCATCCCATGGTTAATTAATTCCCAATGCGATGAGCCGCCCCGGTCGGAACGGTAACCAAGGGTTTACCGTGTTGCTTGACGTTCGGTTTGGGGCGGGCCTTCGGGTCCGCCCCTTCTTTTTGTCCTAGACTTGGGCCTCGCGCGCCAGTCGCTCGACCACCTCGCGCGTCGACGCGCGCCAGTCGGGCATCGCAAAGCCGAATGCCCGCTCGAAATTGCCGGAATCGAGGACGGAATTGCGCGGCCGCTCCGCTCGCGTCGGCCAGTCCTCGGTGCGGATCGGCTCGACCGGCACGTGCGGCAGCCCGCTCGCGGCGCACTGGGCCATGATCTCGCGCGCGAACTCGCACCAGCTCGCCGCCCCTCGCCCGGCAAGGTGGTGGGTCTCGCCCCATCCGCCGCCCGCCTTGAGCATCGCCAGCAGGCCGTCGGCGAGGTCGAGGGCGCTGGTCGGGCTGCCGCGCTGGTCGTCGACCACGGTCAGCTTGTCGCGCAACCCGGCCGCCGCGACGATCGAGCGCACGAAATTTCGGCCGAACGGGCTGTAGACCCAGGAGGTGCGCACGATTGCGTGACGCGGATTAGCGGCGCGCGCCCGTTCCTCGCCGGCGACCTTGCTGCGGCCATAGACCCCAAGCGGACTGACCGGCTGATCCTCGCGATAAGCGCCCTCGCCGCGCCCATCGAAGACGTAGTCGGTGGACATCTGGATCACCGCGGCCCCGGCCTGCGCAGCCGCGGCGGCAACCTCGCCAGCAGCCTTGGCATTGATCCGGAAGGCGCGCTCTGGCTCATCCTCGGCCTGGTCAACAGCGGTGTAAGCAGCGGCATTGATCACCACGTCGGGCGCCGCATGGGAAATCGCCGCCGCCGCGCTGCCCCGGATTTCGAGATCGAGCTCAGGCCGGCCGCAGGCGATCAGCTCGATTTCCGGGTGAAGCCGAACGCGCTCGACCAGGCTTCGGGCCAGCTGTCCTTCGGTTCCGGTCACCAGCACTTTCATCGGCCATTCCCCAACCTGCCCGAGGCCCGACCGGCCATGGCGCGACGCGCGCTGGCTGGGGCGGCAGGATTCGAACCTGCGAATGCCGGT
>JBDTZJ010000048.1:0-11135 GCA_040005255.1 Sphingomicrobium sp. | reverse complement strand
CCTGCACCTTCTACGGCACCGCCAATTCCAACCAGATGATGATGGAGCTGATGGGACTGCACATCCCCAACGCCGCCTTCATCAACCCGGGCACGCCGCTCCGACAGGCACTGACCCGCGCCGCCGTGCATCGCCTCGCCGAGCTGGCGAAGAGCGGCGAGCGGCCGCTGGCGCACGTCGTCGACGAGAAAGCGATCGTCAACGCGATGATCGGCCTCGTCGCAACCGGCGGCTCGACCAACCATTTCATCCACTTGCCGGCGATCGCGCGCGCCGCGGGAATCATGATCGACTGGCAGGATTTCGCCGAGCTGTCGGCCGCGGCGCCGCTCATCGCGCGCATCTATCCCAACGGCGCGAAGGACGTGAACGACTTCCAGGATGCGGGCGGCATGGCCTTCGCGACTTACACGCTGGGCCGAGAAGGCCTGCTTCACACCGACAGGCTGACCGCCGGCGCGGACTCGATGGATGCCTGGATCGGTAACCCCGAGCTGCACGGTGACGAGATCGTCTGGAAACCGGCCGAGGAAAGCGCGGACGTGGACATGCTGCGCCCGGCGTCCGACCCGTTCCGCGCCGATGGCGGCATGCGGCTCGTCCAGGGCAATATCGGCCGCGGCGTGTTCAAGACGAGCGCCGTCGACGAGGAGCGCTGGCTGATCGAGGCGCCGGCGCGCTGCTTCTCCGACCAGAACGAAGTGCTCGAAGCGTTCAAGGCGGGCGAGCTCGACGGCGACTGTGCTGTAGTCGTTCGCTTCCAGGGACCGCGCGCCAACGGCATGCCCGAGCTGCACAAGCTGGTGCCGACGCTCGGCGTGCTGCAGGACCGCGGACACAAGGTCGCGCTGATCACCGATGGCCGCATGTCGGGCGCGAGCGGCAAGGTCCCGGCCGCGATCCACGTCTCGCCGGAAGCGCTCCCCGACGGGCCGCTCGCCCGCGTCCGCGATGGCGACGTGATCCGGCTCGATGCACGGAGCGGAACTCTCGAAGCGCTTGGCGTCGACCTCGCATCGCGGCCCGCCGCCAATTCGCCGCCGCCGCCCACCGGCACCGGGCGTGAGCTGTTCGCGATGATGCGGTTGCACGTCAACGACGCGGAGGCCGGCGCCTCGGCGATGCTTGCGGCGATGGAGGTCGAGGGCGCGTGAGGCAGGTCGCAGTCGCCGACGTCGGCGGGACCCATGCCCGCTTCGCGCTCGCCGAAATCGACGGCAAGAGCGTCCTTTCGTTGGGCGAGCAGGTCACGCTCAAGACCGCCGAGCACTCAAGCTTCCAGCTCGCCTGGGAGGAGTTTGGCCGCCGCGAGGGGATCGAGTTGCCCAAGGAGCTGGCGATCGCTTTTGCCGGGCCGGTCGGCGGCGAGGTGCTCAAGCTCACCAATAACCCGTGGGTGATCCGCCCGGCGCTGATGAAGGAGCGGCTCGGCGTCGACCGCTATGTCATCGTCAACGACTTCGGCGCAGTCGCTTACGCGGTCGCGACCCTCCCCGACGAGCATTTCCGCCACCTGTGCGGGCCCGACCGGCCGCTGCCGAAGGAAGGCGTAACCACGATCGTCGGTCCCGGCACCGGCCTCGGCGTCGCCGCACTCCTCAAGAAGCCCGACCATTATGAGGTGATCGAGACCGAGGGCGGTCACGTCGACTTCGCGCCGCTCGACGGCCTCGAGGACAAGATCCTGACGCAACTTCGGCGCCACTTCCGCCGCGTCTCGGTCGAGCGTGTCGCTTCCGGTCAGGGCCTTTGGAACCTCTACGAGGCCTTGGGCGCGATCGAGGGCAAGGACCTGGTCTTCCATGACGACAAGGCGCTGTGGGCGGCGGCGCTTGCCGGGAACGACAGCCTGGCCACCGCCGCGCTCGACCGGCTTTGCCTCAGCCTGGGCGCCGTCGCCGGCGACATGGCGCTGGCGCAGGGCGCGAACGCGGTCGTGATCGCCGGCGGTGTCGGCTTGAGGCTCGCCGATTATTTGCCGCGTTCGGGTTTCCGCGACCGCTTCATCGCCAAGGGCCGATTCGAGCGGCGGATGGACGAGATGTCCGTGAAACTGATCACGCACCCGCAGCCCGGGCTGTTCGGCGCCGCAGCCGCCTTCGCAAAGGAATACGCATGACGACCGACGAACTCATGCGGCTGGCTCCGGTCATCCCGGTGCTCGTGCTGGAAGAGGAGGTGGACTGGGCGGCACTGGCCGAGACCTTCGTTGCGGCCGGGCTTCCGGTGCTGGAAATCACCTTGCGCACGCCGGTCGCGCTCGACGCCATCCGGCAGATGAGCCGCGTTCCGGGTGCTGTCGTCGGCGCCGGCACCGTGCTCAACGAATTGCAGCTCGCCCAGGCGATCGACGCCGGCAGCACCTTCATCGTCTCGCCGGGCCTCACCAACCCGCTCGCGCTCGCCGCCCGCGAAACGGAGATTGCGCTGCTTCCTGGCGTGGCGACCGCAGGAGACATCATGCGCGGGCTCGACCTCGGCCTCGACCGGTTCAAATTCTTCCCCGCCGAGGCGTCGGGCGGGATCGCTGCGCTGAAGGCGCTGTCCGCGCCTTTCGCACAGGTCCGCTTCTGCCCGACCGGCGGCATCCGGCCAGATACGGCGCCGGACTGGCTTGCGCTCCCGTCGGTGCTGTGCGTCGGCGGGACCTGGTTCGTGAAGCCGGGCGACGGCCTCGACGCCATCGCCGAGCGCGCCCGCGCCGCCGCAGCCTTAGCGCGCTAGCGGCGGGAGCAGGAACTCCAGCGGGATATCGACCCGCGACGCCCAGCTGATCTCATTGTGCTTCTGGCTGGGGAAACTGCGCGTCATCCAGTTGACGTCCCGCCGGTAGCCGCGCTTCGCCACCACGGCGTCGACGCGGTCCTGATACTGCTTGTAGATGGCGTCGAGCGTCTCGGTGCCATGGTCGAAGTAGAGCTTGTGCGTGCGCGGGTCCTGCAGCGCCGGCGCGAGGTAGCGCTCGAAGGCCGACGAGACGACCTCGAATTCGTCCTGGCTGACCGACTGGCCGTCGGGGTTGATGAACAAAGGCCAGTGCGTCGACATCATGCCCGCCGCGCCAAAAATCTGCGGATATTCGTCGATCGCGTAGAGCGAGATCAGCGAGCCCATCGACGAGCCCATGATCGCCGTGTTGGCGCGGTCGGTCTTCACGTTGAAGCGCTTGTCGATCATCGGCCGAAGCTCGCGGACGATGAACTTGAGGTAGCCGTCCGACAGCGGGTCGCCGCCGTAGAGCGCTCGCACCTTGGCGCGATATTCAGGCGGAAGGCCGTTGAACGCCTTCGACGGCACATATTCCTGCAGCCGCTTGGGCGTGTTCCAGATGCCGACGACGATCGTTGGCCGCACCTTATTCTCTGCGATCAGCTTGGAGAGATGCTCGTCGATCTCCCATTCCATGCCGTAACCGGCAGTCGCCTTATCGAACAAATTCTGCCCGTCGTGCATGTAGAGCACGGCATATTTGGGCCCGCGCGCCGAATGGCCCGGCGGCAACCAGACGACGACGCGCCGTGGGTCGGCATATTTCGATTTCAGCACGCCAAGGTCGACAATGGTCCCCGCGCTGACAAGGACTGGCCCCATCGCGTCCCCGGCTAGTGCCGGCGCGGGCGCGAGCATCAGGATCAGAGCGGCGAGCAGACGCCTGATCATGTGGCTTCCTTCAAACGCTCCAGTGCCTCGGACAGCGGCGGGAAGTTCATCGCGCAGCCGCTGACGAAGCGCTCGACCTCTCCCATGTCGATCGGCGCCGCGTCGGGCCCGGGGGGTACGAGCCTGGCGGGATCGGGAAAGTTGCCATAGCCGGCGAGCATGCAGTGCCACGACATCGGCGGATAGTAGCCCGCAATGTCCTGGCGGATCACTTCCTGTTCCAGGTCGCTGGCCGTGAACCAGGCGGTGATGACGCCCTTGAGGCTGTCGGACAGCGCATTGTTGGTGGTGGCCGCGCGCCAATATTCCGTGTCGCGCCGCTGCGCGGTTCGATAGTGGCAGACGAGATAGTCGCGGATCCCCTCGTAGCGCCGGGCGATCGCCGCATTGAATGGGTCGCGCTCGGACGTGTCCCAGGCCTGCAGGAACGCGTTCACGGTCCCGAGCACGATGTGCAGCGCGGTTGCTTCAAGCGGTTCGAGAAAGCCCTGGGCAAGGCCCACGGCGAGGCAGTTCCTGACCCAGCTCCGCTCGATCCGGCCACAGCGCATTTCAAGGTGCCGGACTTCGGTGTCATCGCCCAGGCCGAGGTGCGCCCGGAGCTCAGTCGCCGCATCGTCGGGATCGATATAGCGGCTTGAATAGACGTAGCCGTTGCCGACGCGATTGGTCAGCGGGATGTTCCAGATCCATCCCGCCGACTTGGCAATCGAGCGGGTGCAGGCCTGGATTCCGCCGGTTGGCCACGGCGTTGGCGTGACCACCGCGCGGTCGTTGAACAAATTCTCGGCGAACGAGCGATGCGGCTCCTTGAGCGCGCCTTCGATGATCGTCGCCCGGAACCCGCTCGCATCGACGAAGAAGTCGGCTTCGAACCGCCGCCCGTCCTCGGCGACGAGCGCCCTCACATCGCCCTGGTCGTCGAGTTCCACGGAGGCGATCCGCACGTCGACATGCTCGATCCCGCGGCTCGTGCCGACGTCGCGCAGGTAGGCGCCGATCAGATGCGCGTCGAAATGATAGCCGTAGCTGACGGTGAACGGAAAGTTGGACGGCGCGAGCGGCGCTAGGCTGCCGCGGGCGATGCGCGTGGGAAGGAAGAAGGGATCGGGATGGGCGGGGACGTCGCGGCCGGCCCGGCGGACATGTGTCGCGTAGAAGAACTTGGCTTGCGTGAAGCTGTCGAGGTCGGTCGGGAAGGGATGGAAGTAGCGCTCATAGCCCGGCTTGTCGGACCAGCCGGAGAACTCGATCCCGGCCTTGTAGGTGGCGTTGCAGCGCGGCATCCATTCTGCCTCGGCGATGCCGAGCTCGTCGAAGAAGGCCTTGAGCTGCGGCGTCGAGCCCTCGCCGACGCCGATAATTCCGATAGCCGAGGATTCGATCAGCGAGACCTTCGTCCCGTGTTCGGACCAGCGCCGGTGCAGCAGGTTGGCGGTCATCCAGCCGGCCGTCCCGCCGCCGAGGATGACGACCGACCGCGGCGGCGGGCTCATCGTGACGCTGCGGCGATGACCACTTCGCCGGCGCGCCGCTGGTCGGGGATGGTCTTGCTCCCCGCCTGAGCGCCATGCACGGTGACGGCGATGGTCTTCCACCACGGGCGCCACTTGCCCCGCCGTGGCCCGAAGCTGAGCCGGACGCCCGCCGGTGTCACCGTGCAGCTGATCGACTGCCGCAGGCTCGGCCCGACGACGCTCACGCCGTCGTCGAAATAGAGCTCGCCGCGGCAATCCCCGCCCGGATAGACGTCGAGGCCGAGCGGCCCCGGCGGCACCTCCATCGTGCTCTGCACCAGCGGCTGGCGAGGCAGGATTGTCCCCGCGCGGACGAACACCGGCAGCGCCTCGAGCTTGGGCGCCATCGTCAGCTTCGGCTGCGTGACCGGAAGACCCGTCCAATAATCGTACCAGCCGCCCGCCGGCAGGCAGACGCTGAAGGGCTGCGGCGATTCCGGCTTGGGCGGCCCGGCGATCAGCAGGTCGCGCCCAAGCGTGAAGCTCATCGACTTGTCGCAGTCGCTCTTCATCGAGTCCGGATAATCGTAGAAGAGCGGCCGCATGATCGGATCGCCGGTGCGCGAATTGAGCTCGGCGAGCGCGTAGAGGTAGGGCATCAGCCGATAGCGTTCTTCGATGAAGCGCTTGCGGATCGCCAGATGCTCGGGGCCGTCGACCCACGGCTCCATGCGCGGCGCATCGTGTGCGCTATGGTTGCGGAACACAGGCGTGAAGGCCGCGACCTCGTACCAGCGGGTGAGCAGGTCGGGGCTGGCGCCGCCGACGAATCCGCCGACGTCGCAGCCGCTGTAGGCGAGGCCCGACAGGCCGAGGTTGACCAATTGCTCGACGCACAGGCGCAAATGATCCCAGGTCGAGCTGTTGTCCCCGGTCCAGGTTGCCGCATAGCGCTGCCCGCCGGCATAGGAGGCGCGAGTCATCACGAACGGCCGCACGCCGGGACGCAGGCGGAGCATGCCCTCGAACGTGCCGCGCGTATTCTCCATCCCGTAGACATTGTGAATTTCGGCATGGGTTGCGTCGCGCGCTGAGAAATCGTCGCTGTCGACCCGGTGCAGATTGTCGAGCGGCATGGTCTTGGTCGGGGTCTCGAACACCGCCGGCTCGTTCATGTCGTTCCAGAAGCCGGAAAAGCCGTCGGCGATGAAATCCTTGTAGAGGCTGCCCCACCAGTCGCGGCTCGCGGTGCGGGTAAAATCGGGGAACACCGCCGGTCCGGGCCAGACCGGCGCGACGTAGAGCGAGCCGTCGGCCTTGCGGACGAAATGATTCGCCGCGAGCCCGGCCTCGAGCGGCGCATAGCCCTGGTTCGGCGCGTAGGCGATGTGGAGGTCGGTGATCGCGACGAGGCGGATGCCTTGCCCATTCAAGTCGGTGTTGAGCTTCTTGAGGTCGGGGAATTTCGCACGATCGACGGCGAACGGGCGGTATCGATCCTGATAATCGATATCCATCCAGATCACGTCGGTCGGAATCTGATCGGCGCGCAGCCTGGCCCCGATCTCGCGCACTTCCGCGTCGCTGCTGTAGCCCCAGCGTGACTGCTGGTAGCCAAGCGCCCACAAGGGCGTCAGCGGCGGCTTGCCTGTGAGGTCGGTGTAGCGCCGCACGACGTCCAGCACCGTCGGACCCGCGATCACATAATAATCGATCGGGCCATCGGGCGCGCTCATCTCGATTGCGCTCGCGTCCTTGTGACCGAAGTCGAACGCGCTGCGCCAGCTGTTGTCGAGGAACAGGCCGTAGCTGCGGCCCTCGCTGTCGCTTCCAACGTAGAACGGGATCGATTTGTAGATAGGGTCCGTCGAGGGTGCGAAGCCGAAAGCGTCGGTGTTCCAGTCGACGAAGGTCGAGCCACGCCGGTCGAGCGGCCCGGTCTTGTCCCCAAGCGCGAAAATGTGCTGGTCGATCGGCAATGCCTTGCGAAGCGTAAATCCCCGCCGATCGATGCGGATCGCGTCCGGCGCGTCGGCGACGATCGTCTTGCCCTGAAGGTCGGTTACGGTGAGGCCTAGCGTCGTAGGATCGAGGTGAACTGCGAGCGCACCGGTCGTAAAGCCATCCGCCGCGGCTCGCACCGGTACACGCTTCATCCTGACGTCGCGCGGTACCGCCCAGCTCGCATCTTCGGGGAAGGCGCCGCCACGAGCGATCCTCACCCTGAGGATGCTGTCGGTCAGCGCCGTCACCCGCATCGTCGCCACGCCGTTGCTGGCTTCGACTCCGGCAGAGAGTGCTTTCAGCCCCTGCGCCGACGCCGGAACGGCCGACATCGCGATTGCGGCCGCAGCCAAGAGGGTACGCAACTTCATGCCAGCTCCTCGATCACCGCGGCATAAGCGCCGAGCGCCTCGTCCGCACATTCCCCGGTCCCGAACAGGCGGGTTCCCGACGGGCGGAACGGCGCTGCTGTGCCCGACAGGTTGAACGTGCAGCGCAGCGTCTGACCGCCGTCGCTGCGGTTGAAAACGAGCCGCTGCGGGCCTGCTTCAATGAGTTCGAGGCTACCTTGACGAAGCGCCGGATGCGCGTCGCGGAGCGTCAGGCATTGGCGAGAAAAGGCGAGTGCCGAAGCAGGGTCGTGCTCCTGGTGATCGACGGCGAGCGCGCGATGCGTTTCGCCTGGCGGCAGCCACGGGGTACCGCCGGTGAAACCGAGGCTGGGGCGATCGGCCACCCACGGCATCGGCGTCCGCGCCCCGTCGCGGCTCAAGGTGTGCGGCCAGTTGGTGATCGCTTCGGGGTCTTGCAGCTTGTCGAACGGCACCTCGACCTGCGGCAGGCCGAGCTCCTCGCCCTGGTAGATGATGATCGAGCCCCGAAGCGCGCACAGCAGCAGCATCTTTGTGCGCGCAAAAGCCTCGCGATGCGTTTCGTCGACCCACCGCGACACTGCGCGGGGCGCGTCATGGTTCTCGAACGCCCAGGTCGGCCATCCGGCGCTTTCGGGCCAGTCCTTCATGGCGCGCGCAACGAGCTCCGGCGTCAGCTGGCCGGCGTAGAGGAAGTCGAAACCGTAGGCGCTGTTCAGCCGCTGCTCGCCGGCGGTGAACGCCTGCATCTCTCCCAACGCATGGTCGCCGCCGACCTCGGCCAATGTGAAGCGGTCGCCGTAGCTGTCGGTCACCGCGCGCAGACGCTCGAGGAACTTTACGAGATCGGGATGCGACTGGTTGTGGAGGTGCAGCTGGAAATCGAACGGCCGCGTGCGCTTGCCGCCCGGCGGCGCCGGCGGATTGTCGCGCAGCTCGGGGTCGTGCATCGCGAAATTGATTGCGTCGATCCGGAACCCGTCGACCCCCCGGTCGAGCCAGAAGCGGGCGACGTCCAGAAGCGCGTCCTGCACCGCCGGATTGTGGACGTTGAGGTCGGGCTGATCCGACAGGAAGTTGTGCATGTAATATTGGCCGCGCCGGGCGTCCCAGGTCCAGGCCGGTCCGCCGAACACCGACTGCCAATTGTTGGGCGGAGAACCGTCGGTCTTGGCGTCGGCCCAGACGTACCAGTTGGCCTTTGCGTTGTCGCGGCTAGAGCGGCTCTTCTTGAACCACTCATGCTGGTCGGAGCTGTGCGAATAGACCTGGTCGATGATCACCCGGAGGTCGAGCCCATGCGCCCGTTCGACCAGCGCGTCGAAGTCGTCGAGCGTCCCGAACACTGGATCGACCGCGCAATAATCGGCGACGTCATAGCCGAAGTCGCGCATCGGCGAGGTGAAGAACGGCGACAGCCAGATCGCATCGACGCCGAGGCTTGCGACATAGTCGAGCCTGCTGGTGATCCCGGGAAGATCGCCGATGCCATCGCCATTCGTGTCGGCGAAGCTGCGCGGGTAGATCTGATAGATCGCCGCGCCCCGCCACCAAGGCGAGATGCTGCCGGCCGAGGCCAAAGCGTTCACTTCCTCAGCGAGCATTGCACACGGCATAGCCGAGCGGCGGTAGATCGACCGCGACACTGCCGGGTGGCGACGCCGTGGCCGGGCAGGCGCCGGCCAGAGTTTCGAAATGCGTGGAGCGCGTCTCGACGCGAACATTCTGCCTGACCGGCGCGGTCGAGGTGTTGAACAGCAGCAGCATCTCGCGCCCGGTACCGGGCTCGAACCGCGACAGTGCGAACAGGCCGGGCTTGTCCTGCGAATAGCGGATGAGCTGCAGCCCGCGGGTCAGCGCGCGATGGCTGGTGCGGATGCGTGCGAGGTCCGCGATATCGCGATAGAGCGGATGGCTGGGATTGAAATTGGCCTGCGCGGTAGTCGAGCTGGTGCCGAGCAGCTTGTCTTCATTGTAACTCCCGACCTGGCTTGCGAACATGTCCTGCCGCGAGTTCTGGTCTCCGCCCCTGCCGACAAAGCCCTGCTCATCGCCAAAATAAATCGTCGGAACGCCCCGCAGGGTCAGCAGCATCGCGTTGGCGAGCATGTCGCGCTTCAGCACTTCGTCATCGCTGGCCGCAGGGCGCGCTTGGCGGATGCCCCAGCCGATGTGGCCCGGCGAGTCATGGTTGCTGACGAAGGTCGGCAGCCTGAGCGCCGCTGCCGCGCCGCCTTCATACAGTGCATCCGCGCGGAACAGCTTCGCCAGTTCGTCGGTCGGCGCATCCTTGGCGACAACGTCGCGAACCGCCCAGAGGAAACCGAAATCGAGCACGCTCGGAAGCTTGTCGACACGCGTGTTCTCGGCGGTGTGTGCCGGATCGGCGTCGTCCATCGCGACTTCGCCGAAGATGTGGAAGTTGGGGATGCCCTTCTTCCGCGCACAGGCGAGGATGGCCGGAACGAACTTCTGCCAGAACTCCGGATTGACGTGCTGGGCAGTGTCGATCCGGAATCCGTCCACGCCGAATTTGTCCACCCAACCGCAAAAGATGTCGATCATCCCAGCGACGACAGTCGGGTTCTCGGTGAAGACATCGTCGAGCCCGACGAAGTCGCCCATCGTGCTCGATTCGCCGCGAAACGTGCTGTTGCCGCGATTGTGGTAGTAAATCGGGTCATTGAGCCAGGCCGGCCGTTTGATGTCCTTC
Organism: Sphingomicrobium sp.; assembly: GCA_040005255.1. Lineage (GTDB taxonomy): Bacteria > Pseudomonadota > Alphaproteobacteria > Sphingomonadales > Sphingomonadaceae > Sphingomicrobium. The sequence continues at coordinate 930 of JBDTZJ010000048.1, read as the reverse complement.
TCGGCCGGCGGGACGCGGACGGTGTAGGCGTAATTCGGGTCCTTGAGCCTGGCAAAATTGGCCGCGCTGGCGTCGCGCTCGCCGGCGAAACCCGAGTTGATCGCGGCCCCGTTGACGCCGCCGCGCCGCTGGTACGGATAATCGGCGATGCTGCGGTAGGGGCACTGGTTCTTGCCCGCGCACTCCTCGAAATAAATGACGTCCGCGGTGTGGTTGACGACGATGTCCATGTAGAATTTCATGCCGCGGGCGTGGACCGCGTCGACCAGCGCCTTGAAGTCGGCGTTGGTCCCGAAATGCGGGTCGACCGACGTGAAATCGGTGATCCAATAGCCGTGATAGCCGGCGCTTTCCTGGCCCTTCTGCCCTTGGACAGCCTTGTTCTTGAACACCGGAGCGACCCACACGGCGGTCGCTCCGAGCCCCTGGATGTAGTCGAGCCGGCTGGCCAGGCCCTTGAGGTCGCCGCCGTGGTAGAAGCCCTTGCCAGTGGGATCGAAGCCGGTGGTCAACCGGTCCCCGGAAAGCCCGCCACGGTCGTTCGAGCGATCGCCATTCTCGAAGCGGTCGGGGAGCACGAAATAAATGACCTCGTCTTCTGGAAGGCGCGCGCGATAGGAGGCGCCGTTGTCCGCAGCCGCCGATGCAGCCGGGGCGAGAGCCAGCAGCGATCCGGCGGCGGCAAGCAGAACTCGCTTCATGATTGGCGTTCCTTGATGCCGCCCGCCACCATCGACGCGACGAACTGGCGGTGGTTTGGTAGTGTCTCGGCCCTCAATTGGTAGCTTTTTGCGAGGGTTTCGAGGAACGGCCCGATATCCGCGCCGGGCACGTTGTCGGCCAGCGGCGACCAGCTTTCGGGCGTAATGCCCTGGCCGATCATCACCTGGCCCCAGCTGTCGTCGAGGAACAGCTCGTCCTCCTCGCGCA
>JBDTZJ010000047.1:0-11150 GCA_040005255.1 Sphingomicrobium sp. | reverse complement strand
TCGCCGACATGGATTCGACGATCATCGGCCAGGAATGCATCGACGAGCTCGCCGACTATGCCGGGCTCAAGGACAAGGTCGCGCGGATCACCGAACGGGCGATGCGGGGCGAGCTCGATTTCCCCGGTGCGCTAAGGGAGCGGGTGCGGCTGCTCGCCGGCCTCGACGAGCGTGAGCTCAAGCGCTGTCTGGACGAGCGAGTTCACCTGACGGCCGGCGCGGAAACTTTGGTCCAGACAATGCGCGCCGGCGGGGCGAGCTGCCTGCTGGTGTCGGGCGGGTTCCTGTCCTTTGCCGAGCCGGTCGCGCGAACCGTCGGCTTCGACCGCGTTCGCGCCAACCGCCTGGTGTTCGCCGGCGGCAAGCTTTCGGGCGAGGTCGGCGACCCCATCGTCGATGCGATGACCAAGCGCGAGGCCCTGGTTGAGGTGCGCGAACAGCTTGGGCTCAAGCGCGAAGACGTGATGGCGATCGGCGATGGCGCAAACGACAGACTCATGGTCGAGGAAGCCGGGCTCGGGATCGCTTTCCGTGCCAAGCCGGCGCTGGTCGAAGTCGCCGACGGCGAGCTAAGGCATCATGGACTCGATGCCTTGCTCTGGGTGCAAGGCGTCAGCCGCCGCGACTGGTTCCGGCGCTGATTACCTGGCGGGGACGGCGAAGCAGGCGCCGCCGACCGACCCGCACGCTGCTGCGGCGGCCGCTTTACTCGCGAACGGCCCGACTTGGAGCCGGGTGACGGAGCCGCTCGCGATATAATAAGGGCCGCGGCCGGCGAGCGCGGGTTTGCCGGACATGCGCTGGTAGAGGGATTCGGCTGCGCCGCGCTGCGAAAAGGCGCCGAGCTGGATGCGCCAACTACCGCTTGCCGCGATTTTTGGCGACGGCTTCGCGGCCGCCGGTGGCGCCGGTTTCGGTGCCGGTGTCTTGGCCGTGGCGGGTTTGGGAATAGTGGGAGTGGCCCGCGCCATCCGCTCCGGCTTTGTCGTTTTCGGGACCGGGGAGCCGCTCGGGATCGAGCGGGCGAGGGCCGCGCCTTTCTGGCGGTCGGCGACCGACATCAGTTGATCGAGCTGGGCGAGCGTGTCCCGCGCCGGCTCCAGTCCCTGCGTCGCGGCGCGGCTGACGTAGGCATAGCCAAGCACGCGATCCTGCGCGACGCCGTCGCCATTATAAAGGGCGGTGCCGTAGACGAGCAGCGCGCGGGGCTCGCCCTGCCCGGCTGCCTGCTTGAGCCATTTCAGCCCCTGCACCCGATCGCCGTTCTGGAAGACGAGCAGGCCAAGGGTGGTCTGGGCGTCGAGATGGCCGCTGCGCGCCGCTCGCTCGAACCAGACCTTGGCGGCCGCGAGGTCGAGCGGGACGCCGCGGCCGAGGCGATAGGCTTGGCCGAGGTTGAACTGCGCATCGGCGTCACCGGCCTCAGCGAGCGGCCGCCAGATTGTCACGGCGGCCGGATATTCGGCGCGCTGCCATGCGTCGATGCCGGCCTTGACCGATTGCGCTGGAAGCGGCGCAGCTACCGCCGCGGCCACCATCGCAACAACTAAGTATCTGGGACTCATGCCTTAACCCACCCGGTGTTCTCCTTAGCCCAGAGCGCGCCAACCGCAAACAGCGTCGTGCCGTCGTTAACCAGATTTTAGAGGCTCTGGTGCCACTCCGCTTGCTGAACTGACGTCAATTCACGCGAGGGGAAAAGCATGCGCGTCCTGGCAATGGCATCGCAGAAGGGCGGGTCCGGCAAGACGACGCTGTCCGGCCATCTTGCGGTGCAGGCGCATCTCTCAGGGGCGGGCCCGGTGGTCCTGATCGACATCGACCCGCAGGGCAGCCTAGCCGACTGGTGGAACGAACGCGAGGCTGACATGCCCGCTTTCGCCCAGACGACCGTCGCCCGCCTTGCATCCGACCTCGAGGTCCTTCGCCAGCAGGGATTTCGGCTCGCCGTCATTGACACTCCGCCGGCAATCACCATGGCCATCCAGTCGGTGATCGCCGTCTCCGAACTGATCCTCATCCCGACCCGGCCGAGCCCGCACGACCTTCGCGCCGTCGGAGCGACGGTCGACCTATGCGACCGCGCCGGCAAGCCGCTGATTTTCGTCGTCAACGGAGCGACGCCCAAGGCCAAGATCACCTATGAGGCCGCGGTTGCTTTGTCTCAGCACGGCACCGTCGCTCCGGTCACGCTTCACCACCGCACCGACTACGCGGCTTCGATGATCGACGGCCGCACGGTGATGGAAATCGACCCCAACGGGCGCTCGGCCAAGGAAGTCACCGAGCTCTGGGACTATATTTCCGACCGTCTCGAAAAGAATTTCCGCCGCACGGTGTTCGCGGCTCCGGGAGCGGCGCAGGGCGCTGCAGCCGCAGCTCCTCGTCCGGTCGGCGGCTTCGGCCGCCGCGTCGTCGGTCAGTAAAGGTCATGTCGGTGCCCACCGAAGCGAAACCTTTCGCCTCTCTTTCGTCTGGTCTTCTTGCCCGTAAGGGCGCGGCCCGCCCCGCGATGAAACCACAGGGCTTCGGCCAGATGGGTGGCGGCAATCTCGAGGACCTCGGCTGGAACGACATGGGTTTTGAACCGCCCAAGGCGGCCGAAGCCGCGCGCGACGCCGATCATGATGCGTTCGGCGAGGATGTCGTCGAGCATCTGCGCGTCCATCCGACGGGCCTGACTCCGGTCGGTTCGCCGGTCCACGACCAGCAGGCCGAAATCGTCGAGCGCTTCAATGGCGCTGACGAAACGCAAGAGGAAGAAGTCGTTGAGAGCGTCGCGTCCGATGACACGGACGAAGGCGAAATCGAAGAGACCGCAGAGATCCATGAGCCGGAAATCCATGAGCCGGAGGCCGAAGAGGCGCCTGCACCGACGCCGGTGCTCGCCAAGCCGGTGCGCGCCAAACCGGTGGTCGCCAATCCGCCGGTCGCGACGGCACCACTGCCGCGCCGCGCTCCGCGTCCGCGCTCGGCTCCAGGAACCAAGGGCAGGGCGGCGTTCACGCTCCGCCTCGATCCCAATCGTCATCTCAAGCTGCGGCTCGCGTGCGCTGTGGACGGGCGCTCCGCGCAACAGCTTGTGACCGACGCGCTCGACCAGTTGCTCGAGCGCATGCCCGATCTCGACGGGCTGGCCGAAAAGGCAAAATCTAGGGGGTAATACCAATGAACCAGCCGCTTCGTAGCAGCTCCGCTGCCTCGATCGTCGTTCTCGCATCGATCCTCGCCGGCTGCGCGGCGCCCGAAGGCCGGATGGGTGCGGCGACGAGCATGGGCGGAAAGGTTGGCGATGTCGGACTCGCGACGCGGGCTCTCGACGCGCTCAACTCGAACAAGGTGCCGCAGGCGATCGATCTCGCCGAGCGGGCGGTGGCCAAGTCGCCGACCGACGCCGGGTTCCGCGCGCTGCTCGGCAACGCTTATTTCGCGGGCGGCCGGTTCCGCTCGGCCGAAGCGGCCTACAAGGACGCGCTGAGCCTCTACCCGAACCAGCCCCAGGTCATGCTCAAGCTCTCGCTGGTTCAGACCGCGCTGGGCAAGAAGGACCAGGCGATCGCCACGCTCAGGCAAGCCCGGCCGGCACTCGGCGAATCCAATTTCGGCCTCGCTTTGGCGCTCGCCGGCCGGACCGCCGAGGCGATCCGGGCGCTCGAGCCCGCGGCCCGCGACACGAACGCCGACGCCACCGTCCGCCAGAACCTGGCGCTGGCTTATGCCTTCGCCGGCAATTGGGACAATGCCCGCGCCATCGCGGCGCAGGACGTGCCGGCCGGCCAGCTCGACGCGCGCATCCACCAGTGGATGCAGCTCGCTTCGCCCAAGTCGCCGGCCGAGCAGGTCGCCGCTTTGGTCGGGGTAACTCCGGCCGCGGTCGATGAGGGCCAGCCGGTCAGGCTCGCACTCGTCCGGCCCGACACGCAATCGGCCGACACCCAGCTGGCCGAAGCGCCGGCGCCTGTCGCCGCTCCGGCTCCAAAGGTCGAAGTGGCCAATGCCGCTGCTCCGGTTGCCGCTCCGGCTCCGGTCATGGTCGCCGCCGTTGCTCCGGCGCCGCCGCCGTTCCGTCCAACGCTTGCCACGTTTGCGGCTACCGCCGTCGCGGAAGCCAAGGCGGTGTTCGCGTCGGTCATGCCGCACAGCAAGGCTCCGGCCGTAAAGCCGGCGAAGCCGCGCGCCGTCGCCGCTGCCGCCGTTCGTCGTGGCAATTCGCCGGCGGTGGTCCAGCTCGGCGCTTACGGCTCGCCCAATCGCGTGCTTGCAGCCTGGAACGGCACCGCGGCCAAATATGGCGCGCTCAAGGTCTACATCCCGATGAGCGCCCGGTTCGCCAGCCCCAAGGGCATCTTCTATCGGCTGTCGGTGCGTGGCTTTGCCAGCGATGCCGAAGCACGGAACATGTGCATGGCGCTGCGCCGCAAGGGTGGAAGCTGCTTCGTCCGCAACAGTGCGGGCGACCAGCCGGTCCAGTACGCCTCGCGCTAACGCTCCTCGCCGAGGACGACGAGCTCCAGGCAGGCCATCCGCACGGCCACGCCCATCTCGACCTGGAGCGTGATCAGCGATCGTTCGGGATCGTCGGCGACCAGCGGGTCGATTTCGATCCCGCGGTTCATCGGGCCAGGGTGCATGACGACTGCGCCGCTTGAAGCGGTCTCAAGGCGTTCTCGAGTGAGGCCGTAGCGGGCAAGATATTCTCCCGGCGCATCGCCGAGATCCTCCTCGAGCCGCTCGCGTTGGACGCGGAGCATCATCACCACATCCGCGCCCGAGATCGCCTCGTCGATCGACAAAGGAGGGATTCCGTCGGGCATCAGCCCGGGCGGCCCGGCAAGGCGGACCTCGGCGCCGAGGCGGGGGAGGAGCTTGGCGTTGGACCGCGCCACCCGGCTGTGGCGGATGTCGCCGCAAATCGCGACCTTGAGGCCCTCGATGCGGCCGAAGCGGTGGCGGATGGCGGCGGCGTCGAGCAGCGCCTGGGTCGGATGCTCGTTGGTGCCGTCCCCCGCATTGAGCACGGGCGCGTCCATGATGAGCGCGACCGCCGCCGGCGCGCCATTCTCACGATGCCGGATGACCAAAGCGTCGGGCCGCATGGCGTTCAGGGTCCGCGCCGTGTCTTCGAGGGTCTCGCCTTTCTGGACCGAGCTGCGCTCGACCGACAGCGAGATCGCCGAGGCGCCGAGCCGGTGCGCGGCGGTCGCGAACGACATCGCGGTCCGGGTCGAATTCTCGTAGAAGAGGTTGAAGACGATCCTGCCCTGGAGGCGCTCGGCCGAGCGGCGGCCGCGGTTGCCGGCGAAGAACAAGCCGGCGCGATCGAGGATCGCCGCGATCTCGCCGTCGCCCAGCGCGTCGATGGAGAGGATGTCCACGATCGCTCCGCTTATTGCGAACCCGCCAGGTTGGCCAGCGCGTCGATCGCGCCCTGGAGGATGTGCGCGGCGGCGAGCGCGTCGACCTTCTCCGCTCGCTTTGCCCGGCTGACGTCGGCGTCGATCATCGCCCGCTCGACCGCTTGCGTCGACCAGCGTTCGTCCCACAGCAGCAGCGGCAGACCGAGCGGCGCAAGGTTGCGGGCGAAGGCGCGGACCGACTGGGTCCTGGGCGAATCGCTGCCCTCCATGTTGAGCGGCAGTCCGACGACCAGGCCGACGACATGCTCGTGAGCGACGAAGGCGCGAAGCCGTTCGAGATCCTGGGTGAACTTGGTCCGGCGGATCGTTTCGGCCGGCCCGGCGAAATGCCAGCCGGCGTCGCAGATGGCCACGCCGATCGTCTTGGTACCGACGTCGAGCCCGGCGAGCTTGCCGGCATTCGGCAGCGCCGTCGCGAATTCGCTAGTGTCGGTCGTGATCAATGCCGCCATCCCGACAGCCTCCGCTCGGCGTCGTGCCGGACCGCGCCCCAGAATAATGCATAGTCATACACGTGGTAATTGTTGCCCGGCAGGACGAACGATCCGAGCTGCTGTGGCATGCCGTCGAGGATCAGGAGTCCGCTCCGGCAATGGGCTCCGACGACGCCCGGCTGCAGGTCGGCGTTGCTCATGTCCGCCGTCGGAATCAGCGTCCCGGGATTGTCCTGCGGCGGCGCTGCGCTGTCCTGGACCCCACTGATTGGGTTGACGCACAAAGTGTCCTCCTGGCGGCGCGCGCCGCCGTTGAAGCCTCGCGTTTTGCCCCATTCGTGGAAGATGAAATCGGGGTTGGGCGGGTCGGCGAAGGTCATCCAGGAGAGTATGCATCCCGCCTGGTCCGCCGATGTGCACGGAGGAAGGCCGAGCGCGGCGAGGTCCACGGTGGTGCTGATCGGCCAGCCGACGACATAAGCCGCGACGATCCGCTTCGCGATCGGCTTGCCGGCGACCTTTTCGCGCAGCAGGCGCTCGAGGTGGAGCGCGCCCTGGCTGTGGCCGGCAAGGATGATCGGCCGTTCGCCGGCCTCTTTCATGAACTCGTCGAACGCCGCTGCGACGTCCCGGTAGGCGAAGTCGAGCGCCTTTTGGGCGTCGTCACTCTTGAGCAGGAAAGCGCCATAGGCGGCCTGGCGATAGCGAGGCGCCCAGATCTGCCCGGCGCTGTTGAAGGCACTGGCCTGACTCTGGACGAACAGGTTCGTCCGGAATTCCGTCTCTCCGCCAACGTCGATCGGAGCATTCCAACGGTCTGTGTCGAGATAGGTGGTCGGGTGGATGTAGAAGATCGCAGCATGCCCCGTTGAGCCGCCCACGCCTTGCGGCAGCCATTTGGCCGGGTCTTGAGCCGCGCCGGGCCGCGAAACCCAGCTTGACGCCAGCGCATAATCCGGGCCGCTGCCCGCCTGCGCTTGCTCGAAATGCCCTTTGGGCACGGCCTGGTTGACCAGCATCTGGCCACCCCATTCGAACATCGCGAACGCTGCGCCGACGGCCAGCAGCGTCACCACGACCACGATCATCAGGAAGCGGCGCGCGCACATGGAGCTGCGCGTTAGGGGCGGGGCGACACTCGGGCAAGCGCGTCCAAGAGCCTTTGCGCGGAAGGCGTTCGCCGCTACGCGGGCTCCTCGAGCATGACCGATCGAGCAATCACCCGCGGCTTCACGGCGTTCCTACTGGCCGCCTGCGGCCCCGCGCTTGCCGGCTGCGTTCCGATGATGGCCGCTTCCGCCGCAGGCGCGGTTGCGCGCGGCGCGCAAGGGACGCCGGCCAGCAACGAAGCGCTTCAGCCCGGCGCACGCGAGGTCTGCACTGCCGAGGCCGCCAAATATGGCGCCGTCAACATCATCGACGTCGAGCAGCACGCCGTGAACAAGATCATCGTTTGGGGCACCGTCGACGACGGCAAGGAGCGGCGGTCCTTCCAATGCAATTTCGGAACGCGGATCACCGGATTCACGCTGCGAAAGATCAACGTCAGCCGCTGATTGCTTGCCGCCCCAAGGTGCCGCCGCTATCCGCCGCCACCATGAGCGTTTCCCCCGAACAGGTCCGTCACATCGCCAAGCTCGCGCGCATCGGCATGAGCGATGCGGAGATCGAGGCGCTGGTGCCCGAGCTCAACAACATCCTCGGCTGGGTCGAGCAGCTTGGCGAGGTCGATACCGACGGGATCGAGCCGCTGACCGCGGTGATCGAGCAGAAGCTGAGGCTACGCGACGACGTCGTCAATGACGGAAATATCCGCGATGCGGTGCTGGCCAATGCGCCCGAGGCTCAGCACGGCTTTTTTGCGGTGCCCAAGGTGATCGAGTGAAAATGGTTTCACACGAAGGCACGAAGAGCACGAAGACCACGAAGACCACGATGAGAGACGGACACTTCTTTGCGTCCTTCGTGTCCTTCGTATCTTCGTGTGACAACGAAGAGCGGGATTCTCGCTTTCACAGGAAAGACAACCTGTGACCGAGCTCACGTCCAGGACGATCGCCGAGCTGCGCGATGGGTTCCGCTCGGGCGAGTTCAGCGCGCACGAGATTGCCGGCGCGTACAATGACGCCGTCGCTGCCGCCAAATCGCTCAATGCCTTCACCGTGGAAACTCCGGACGAGGCGCTGGCCGCCGCAGATGTCGCGGACCAGACGCGGTTGGGCAGCGAGCTCAAGCCGCTGTCCGGAATCCCGCTCGGCATCAAGGATCTGTTCGCGACCGAAGGCGTCGACACGACTGCGGGCAGCAACATCCTGAAAGGTTTCCGGCCGCCCTACGAAAGCCACGTCACCGCGAACCTGCGCAAGGCCGGCGCGGGAATGCTCGGTAAGCTCAACATGGACGAGTTCGCGATGGGCTCGTCGAACGAGACCAGCGCCTATGGCCCGGTGATCAGCCCGTGGCGGCGCAAGGGCAGCAATGTCGGCCTGACCCCGGGCGGCTCGTCGGGCGGGTCGGCCGCGGCGGTATCGGCGGGTATCGCGCCGGGCGCAACCGGGACCGACACCGGCGGCTCGATCCGCCAGCCCGCGGCCTTCGCCGGCATCTGCGGGATCAAGCCGACCTACGGCCGCTGCTCGCGCTGGGGAATCGTCGCCTTCGCCAGCTCGCTCGACCAGGCGGGGTCGATGGCGAGGACGGTCCGCGACTGCGCGATCCTGCTCGAGGTCATGGCCGGGTTCGACCCCAGGGATTCAACCTCGCTCGATCTGCCGGTGCCGCGGTGGGAAGAGAATTTGTCCAGTGATCTCAGTGGTAAGCGCGTCGGTATTCCCAAGGAATATCGGATCGATGGAGTCCCCGCCGAGATCAACGCATTGTGGGACCGGGGCATCGAGTGGCTAAAGGACGCGGGCGCGACGCCGGTCGAGATCAGCCTGCCGCACACCAAATACGCGCTGCCGACTTACTACATCATCGCGCCGGCGGAAGCGTCGTCGAACCTCGCCCGCTATGACGGCGTCCGTTATGGGCTGCGCGAGGAAGGGGTGAAGACCCTCGACGACATGTATGCCGCGACCCGCAAGGCGGGGTTCGGAGCCGAGGTCAAACGCCGGATCATGATAGGCACGTATGTGCTGTCGGCCGGTTTCTATGACGCTTACTTCACCAAGGCGCAGAAGGTGCGCGCGCTGATCAAGCAGGACTTCGCGAAAGCCTTCGAGCAGTGCGATGTCATCCTGACCCCGACGGCGCCCTCGGCCGCGTTCGGCATTGGGGAAACCACCGACCCGCTGGCGATGTATTTGAACGACGTCTTCGCGGTCCCGGCGAGCCTCGCGGGCTTGCCGGCGATGAGCGTTCCCGGAGGGCTCGACGCGCAGGGGCTGCCGCTCGGGCTGCACCTGATCGGCAACGAGCTCGACGAGCAGATGGTGCTCAACGCGGGCCTCGCGATCGAGGAGCGGGCGGGGTTTACGGCCAGGCCGGAGAAGTGGTGGTGAGACCGATCTCGGCCGAAATCGTCAACAAATTGAATTCGACCGGTTTGGGAGAACCCATCCACTACGTCGGTTTAGGGGCGCATGATTTTCAGTTTGCCTTCGGCGATTTCAACGTGCGCTCGGAAAACAAAGTGATCTTCACGATAGCTGCTGCGCGTTATGAATGGACTGAAGGGCCGATCGAAGCGCCAGTCTGGACATTGGTTGGGCTGAAGGTCGTTGGCGTTGAATCCACCTCAGGGGAAACGCTGAAATTCACGCTTTCTTCGGGGAACGAGATCGAAGCTTGGACTGATGACAGCCAGTACGAAGCGGTCATCGTGGAAGCAAAGGTTCATGGAATTCTGGAAGTATTTTGATGGCTGACGCGAGCGCACCTTTCCGCATCACAGGCGCCACCGGCGAGTGGGAGGTTGTGGTCGGACTCGAGGTCCACGCGCAGATCACCGCGACCAAGTCCAAGCTCTTCTCGGGCGCCTCAACCACGTTCGGCGCGGAACCGAACACGCAGGTGAGCCTGGTCGACGCCGCAATGCCGGGAATGCTGCCGGTTCCGAACCGGGAGTGCATCCGCCAGGCGGTGCGCACCGGCATGGCGCTCGACGCCAAGATCAACCCGTGGAGCCGGTTCGACCGCAAGAATTATTTCTACGCCGATCTGCCGCAGGGGTATCAGATCAGCCAGCTCTACCATCCGCTCGTCGGCGAAGGCGAAGTCGAGATCCTGCTCGACGAGAAGGACGAGAGCAGCGGCAAGCAGATCGGCATCGAGCGCATCCATGTCGAGCAGGACGCGGGCAAGCTGATGCACGACCAGCACCCGACGATGAGCTACGTCGACCTCAATCGCTCGGGCGTCGCGCTGATGGAGATCGTATCGCGGCCCGACATGCGTTCGCCAGCGGAAGCAGGGACTTACCTCAGGAAGCTCAGATCGATCCTGCGCTACGTCGGTTCGTGCGACGGCAATATGGAAGAGGGATCGATGCGCGCCGACGTCAACGTCAGCGTGAGGAAGCCGGGCAGCGAGCTCGGCACCCGGACCGAGACCAAGAACGTCAACAGCGTGCGCTTCGTGATGCAGGTCGTCGAGCATGAGGCAAAGCGCCAGGTCGAGCTGATCGAGGGCGGCGGGTCGGTTGCCCAGGAGACGCGGCTGTTCGATCCCGACAAGGGCGTCACCCGGCCGCTCCGCTCGAAGGAGGACGCGCACGATTATCGCTATTTCCCCGATCCCGATTTGCTGCCGTTGGAGTTGGATGAAGCATTCCTTGAGGAGTGCCGCGGTTCGCTGCCCGAGCTGCCCGACGCCAAGCGCCAGCGCTACGAAGCGCTGGGGATCACGCCCTACAACGCCAGCGTGCTGACCGCCGAAGTCGAGACCGCGCGCTGGTTCGATGCGCTGCTCGACGCGGGCGCGGACCCGAAGCAGGGCGCGAATTGGGTCGTGGCCGAGCTGTTCGGCGCGCTCAATCGCCGCGGCGAGAGCATCGAAGCGAGCCCGGTTTCGCCGCCGAATGCGGCCGAGCTGCTGGGGCTGGTTGTCGACGGGACGATCTCCGGCACCATCGCCAAGCAGGTGTTCGAGATCATGCTCGAGCGCGGCGAGGGCGCCGCTGAGATCGTCGAAAGCCGCGGCCTCAAACAGACCAGCGACACGGGCGCGATCGATACCGAGATCGACAAGGTGCTCGCCGCCAATGCCGACAAGGTCGCCGAGTATCAGGCGGGCAAGCTGCCGCTGTTCGGCTTCTTCGTCGGCCAGGTGATGAAGGCGATGGCCGGCAAGGCCAATC
>JBDTZJ010000046.1:0-11359 GCA_040005255.1 Sphingomicrobium sp. | reverse complement strand
GTCTTCTCCATCTGGCGCTTGACGCGGCTGCGGATCTTCTTCTCGACCTGGAGCACGCCGAGTTCGCCCTCCATGAAGGCGAACACCATCTCCATGCGCCGCGCGGGGTTGAGCTCGCTCAGGAGCGCCTGCTTGTCGGCGACCTTGATCGAGAGGTTGGAGGCGACGGCGTCGGCCAGCGCCGAGGCATCCTCGATCTCGCCGAGCTGGATCCCCGTTTCGGGCGGAAGGCGCTTGTTGAGCTTCGCGTAATTTTCGAACTGGTCGATCACGGAGCGCATGAGAGCCTGCGCTTCGGCCCCACCGGCGTCCTCCCCTTCGACCTCCTCGACCTCCGCGACGGTGTAGCCATCGCGCGCGACGAGATCGACAAGGCGGGCGCGCTTAACGCCCTCCACCAGCACGCGGACCGTGCCGTCGGGCAGCTTAAGCAGCTGCATCGCCGTGGCGATGACGCCGAGGTCGTAGAGCGCATCCCGGTCGGGATCGTCCTCACCCGGATCGAGCTGGGCGACAAGGAACAGCTCCTTGTCGGCAGCCATCGCGGCCTCAAGAGCCGCGACCGACTTCTCGCGCCCGACGAATAGTGGGACGATGCGTTGCGGGAATACGACGATGTCGCGGAGCGGGAGAATGGGAAGAAAGCGAGTCATGGACTAACATATGGGCTGCCCCCTTTGCTCGCGCAACAAAGGCCGGAACATTCGCGCGGCCGCGGTCGCTATGGCTGGACCAGGATCAGGAGGACGCTCGAAATGGCTGACGACCGCGAGAAGATCAGCACCGGCCCGAACGACCGGCCGCTCAACGAGACGATCGCCGGAACTGGACCCGGAATCCCCGATGAGGCGCTGGCTCCGGGCGAGGAACTGCCCGAAGCGCCAAGTGATGAGGAAGTCGAGCGGATCGCCGAAAAGATCGGCGCTCCCACAGCAGAGCGCGACACCCTGCCGCTGGAGGGTGAGTAAATCGCGCGCGAAGTGAACGGAAGATTCTGTAATCGTTCAGTTTCAGTCCGTAAGTATGCCCGCATGAACATGCGCCACCTTCTCCTTACCCTGAGCGCCCTGACGCTTCCGGCTGCAGCTTCTGCGCAGTGGAACGGCAACTGGCCCGTACCGGGTGCGGTACCGCCGCCACCGCCGCCGCAGGCTCTGCCGGGCGGCCAGACACCGGTCGCCGAGCCGTGGATGACCCGCCCGGCGACCTCAGGACAGCCGTGGCAGTCGCCGGCGGCGGAGCCGAACAAATCCCCTGCCCTCGAACCGATCGACCTCCCGCCGGCGATCGAGCAGGGCGTGGACATGATCTACATCGACGAGGAGCTCGTCCCGAAGGCCGTCCACGACAATGCCGCGCCTGAGGACATGGCCTTCGCCGCGTGGAGCGGGGCGCCGGTCGACTTCTTCTCGGCGGTGAACCCGATCTACACCGAATTACGCCGTGGCCTGGTCAAGTATCAGCAGCGCTGGGGCAGCCTGCCGCAGCTGCCCGTCCCCGCGGGACCGACGCTGAAGACCGGCGCGTCCGGCGAGCGCGTCGCCATGCTTCGCACCCGCCTGGGACTTGCCGAGGGTAGCAAGTACGACGCGCCTCTCGCAGCGCAGGTCAAGGAGTTCCAGGCGGTCCACGGCATCAAGCCCGACGGCATCGCCGGCGCCGGCACGATCGAAGCGCTGAACCGCGGCGCGCAATATTATGAGCAGCTGATCATCATCAACATGGAGCGCGCCAAGCGCCTCCCGGCGCCTGAGGAGCAGCGCAAATATGTGCTGGTCGACGCCGGCGACGCCAGGCTCTCGATGTGGGAGAACGGGCGCAAGGTCGATGAGATGAAGATCGTCGTCGGCAAGGCGGAAACCGCGACCCCGATGATGGCGGCCTACATCAAATATGCGAGCGTGAACCCTTATTGGAACGTGCCGCCCGAACTGGCGCGGAACCTGATCGGGCCGCGCGTCGTCGCCCAGGGCGTCAGCTATTTGACTGAGCGGGAGTACCAGGTCCTCACCGATTACAGCGACGACGCCAAGACGATCGACCCGCACGACGTCGATTGGCGGGCCGTGGTCGACGGGCGGCAGGACATCCGACTACGCCGACTCCCCAGCCCGGCCAATTCGATGGGCATGATGAAGTTCATGCTGCCCAATTATTTCGGCATCTACCTCCACGATTCGCCGGAGAAAGAGCACTTCACCAAGAACGAGTTGTGGATCAGCAATGGCTGCGTGCGCGTCGAGGACTATAAGCGCTTCGCGACTTGGCTGTTCGGCGGCTACGTGCCCAAGGGCAAGGATCCCAAGGTCGAGGAAGAAGTCGACCTGCCCAAGCCGGTGCCGGTCTACATGACCTACCTGACCGCACAGCCCACGGCCGGCGGTGTCCAGTTCATGCCCGATCCCTATGGGCGCGACCAGCATCTCATGGAGCGTTACGGCGCGCAGTTGATGGCGGCGGTGCGCGGCCTGCGCTAGCTGGTGTATTGACGACCTAAAACACCCTGGCGTAGACGCAAGTCCGTGACGCTCGCGGTCCCAATTGCTTTGCCCCAGTTCTGGCTGTTCTGGATCTTCGCCTTCGCCTTTTTTGCGTTCGTGATCCGCGCGATGCGCGGGCGGCGGGCGGAGGAAAACGGCCGGCGGGAGGCTCGATCGCGCATCGGGATTGTGGTGCAAAGTATCGGCATTGGCGTGGCCGGAATGGGACCCGTCCGTCCGACGCTGCCCTGGGCGAGCCTGCCTGCAATGGCGGGCTCTGCTGCGGTGATACTGTTGATGGGCTCGGCGGTGGCTCTGTTTGCCTCGAGCTCCGCGACGCTCGGCAAGAACTGGAGCCTCGAAGCGCGCACGCTCGACGATCACCAGCTGATCCGGAGTGGGCCCTACGCCCATGTGCGCCACCCCATCTATTCGGCGATGCTATTGTTCCTGCTCGGGCTGGCGGCAGCGACGGGCCATTGGATCCAACTGCTCCTGGCGGTTCCTTTATTCCTTGCCGGGACGAAGATCAGGACCGATGCCGAGGACCGGTTGCTGGAGCAAAGTTTTGGCGATGCGTTCCGGCAATATCGGAACGGTACGCCCGCACTCTTCCCGAAATTGATCTGATCGCGGCGTCAGGCCGCGTCACCGGTCTTGTCTTTGGACGCGTAGACCCGGACCGGGTCCTTGCGGCCCTCGACCACGTCGCCGTCGACATGGACCTCGTCGACCCCGTCCATCGACGGCAGGTCGAACATGGTGTCGAGCAAAATGCCCTCGAGGATCGAGCGCAGGCCTCGCGCGCCGGTCTTGCGATCGATCGCTTTCACTGCGATCGAATGCAGCGCGTCGTCGGTGAACTCGAGCTGCACGTCTTCCATGTCGAACAGCTTGGCGTATTGCTTGATCAGCGCGTTCTTTGGCTCGATCAGGATCTTGACCAGGGCCGTTTCGTCGAGGTCGAGTAGGGTCGCGATCACCGGTAGGCGGCCGACGAATTCGGGGATCAGGCCGAACTTCAGCAGGTCCTCGGGCTCGCAATGCTGCAGAATCTCGCCGGTCTTGCGCTCATCCGGCGCGACGATATGGGCGCCGAAGCCCATCGACTTGCCCTGCATGCGATCCGAGATGATCTTCTCCAGGCCCGCGAACGCTCCGCCGCAGATGAACAGGATGTTCGTCGTGTCGACCTGAAGAAATTCCTGCTGCGGATGCTTGCGGCCGCCCTGCGGCGGAACCGAAGCGGTCGTGCCTTCCATCAACTTCAGCAGCGCCTGCTGGACGCCCTCGCCGGAAACGTCGCGAGTGATCGACGGATTGTCGGATTTGCGGCTGATTTTGTCGATTTCATCGATGTAGACGATGCCGCGCTGCGCCTTCTCGACATTATAGTCGGACGCCTGGAGGAGCTTGAGGATGATGTTCTCAACGTCCTCGCCGACATAGCCCGCCTCGGTCAGCGTGGTCGCGTCAGCCATGGTGAAGGGCACGTCGAGAATTCGCGCAAGCGTCTGGGCGAGCAAAGTCTTGCCGCAGCCCGTCGGCCCGATCAGCAGGATGTTGGACTTGGCGAGTTCGACCTCGTTGCCCGTTTTCGCTCCGTGCGACAGGCGCTTGTAATGGTTGTGGACGGCAACCGACAGGACGCGCTTGGCGCGATCCTGGCCGATCACATAATCGTCGAGGACCTTGCAGATTTCCAATGGCGTCGGAACTCCGTCGCGGGTCTTCACTAGCGCCGACTTGGATTCCTCGCGGATGATGTCGTTGCACAGCTCGACGCATTCATCGCAGATGAAAACCGTCGGCCCGGCGATCAGCTTCCTGACCTCGTGCTGCGACTTTCCGCAGAAGGAGCAGTACAGAGTGCTCTTGCTATCGCCGCCTGAAAGCTTGGTCATTCCCGTCCTTATATACCGGCCGCGAACGGCCGACCTCTCCTGGGCATGCTAGCCCGCTTTATGGCACAATCAACTCTGCAAGGCGGTTAACGTATCCGCCGCAGTGATTTGCCGCTTCAAATCAAGAATATGGATGGAGCTCCGGCAGCCTGCAAGTGCCGTTTGGCCGCGTGGTAACCTTATACTGTCCCAAGCTAGGCCGGGGAACGCGGTGCTGTGTGGGGCGTTGCGGACCCGGAGCGTTTCTTCCCGGTCGGGGCCTGCAAACAAGGGAAGAAAGGAGCTTCATTATGAGGAGGATTACGACATTGCTTGGCGCCAGCGCACTCGTGCTTGGGCCAGCGCTCGGGATCGCGATGCCGAGTTACGGTGCCCCGCCGGCACCGGGCAGCATTTCTCCGCACCATGATACGGGTCAGCAGGTAGGTGTCCCCGGCGGAACCCTTGACTGTGGAGATGGAACTCCGCCGGGCAATTCCGCTGAAGACCACGGAAACCCGAATATCAACGGTTCACCTTTTGCTGAGGGCAGCAGCGTTTCGGGCAGCAACTATGCCGGTGAGAAAGCCCAGAACCAGAAGAACACCACGTCAATATCGCAGTACGACGTTGCGTGCTTCGGTGGATCGCCCCGGCCGCAATAAGCGGCCCAGCCGGGTGACGGGGCGCTAGCCGCCGAGCTTGGCCAGGGCCTCGCGCATCGCCTCGTGAAAGTCGGATCGCGCGTAAATGTCATTGTGCCCCGCGCGGGCGACGGTGTGGTCGAAGACCAGGTTGGGAACAGCCTCGCGGAGCGCTGCCGTGCGCTCGCCGGCAACGATCTCGTCGCGCTCAGCTGCGAGGATTGCGACCCGCACGTGGCTCTTCCGAAGCGGCTCGGCGGCGTCGATCTCATGGGCGAAAAGCGGCCCGATCGGCAGCCACGGATACATCGACTGGGCCACGCCTTTGAGCGAATCGAATGGGGTTACGAGGATCAACCCGTCGAGCTTGCGGCTGGCCGAAAGCTGGGCGGCGACGCCAGTGCCGACGCTGAAACCGACCGCGATCACGCGCGCGGGCTTCGCCGCACGAATGGCGGCGTCATAGACGAGCGGGGCATCGGCGATCAGCGCTTCGGCCGACGGTGAGCCCGTCGATGGCGGATAACCGCGGTAGTGAAAAGTCACGACCTCGTGATCGGGGAACATCTCGTGGAGATATTCGGCCACATCCTGCCCGTTCCAGGCATTGCCGCCGAAGCCGAGAATGAGTGTCTTGGTGGGATCGGCCTCATCGGGAGGAATGCGGATCCCTTGAAGCGTCTCGCCGTCAGGCGTTTGCGCCGACAGGCGCTTGGCGTCCGGCGGCCAGGGTCCCGCCGCAGGGACCGCGTGGACCGGGAAGATCAAGTGGCTCTGGAATTCGAACATGAGAGGATTGCAATCAATGCGGCGGCGACCGCGGCCGCGATGGGCTTCAGCTGGCGAATGCGGCTTCGATCGCCGGCGTGACCCGGTCGACCGTATATGGCTTTTCGATCACCGGCGCGTCCTTGAACTCTGGCGGCGGCGGATCGACGTGTCCTCCTGTGGCAATCACGAAAGGGACTTTCTTCTCGCGTAGCCTGGTCGCCACGGGCCAAACATTCTCGCCCTTAAGGTTGACGTCGAGGATTGCGAGGTCGAACCCCCCTTTTTCCGTCTCATCCAACGCGCATTTGACGCTGTCGCAGGTGCCGTGGACGCGATGGCCGAGCGAATCGAGGAAGTCCTCGAGCATCATGGCGATGAGAGGTTCGTCTTCGACGATCAGGATGGTACGCGCAACAGCCATGCTGCCATTCGCATAACCGGCGGTGGAAAAAGCGCAAATAGCTTATTTTCCCATCACGGTCCGCCGCGCCGCCTCCGCCAGCTCGATCACCGAAAAGGGCTTGGGCAGGAAGTTCACGTTCTCGATATCGATCGATTTTCTCAGCTGCTCTTCCGCATAACCCGAAATAAACAGGATCTTGAGGTGGGGCCGGCTCTGCCGTGCTTCGCGGACCATCGTCGGCCCATCCATGCCCGGCATGACGACGTCACTGATGAGGAGGTCGACAGGCTCGTTCTTCGCCAGGATTGCGAGCGCGTCCTCGCCATTGTCGGCCGTGACCACCGTGTAGCCGTGACGGGTTAGCGCGCGCTCGGCGACGCTCCGGACCATCGGCTCGTCCTCGACCAGCAGGACCGTTCCGCTGCCCCACAGCTCGTCCTTCTTGGCTTTGTCGACCTTGCGGGACCGCGCGGCGGCGGCTTCCTCGCGGTCGACCGGCAGGTAAATGACGAAGCGCGTGCCTTCGCCGACCTTCGAATCGGCGAAGATGAAGCCGCCCGACTGTTTGACGATGCCGTAAACGGTGGACAGGCCAAGGCCGGTCCCCTTCCCCACTTCCTTGGTGGTGAAGAAGGGCTCGAAGATCTTGCCGAGCACGCTCGGCGAAATGCCGGTTCCCGTATCGGTGACCGACAGCGCGCTATAGTCGGCGATCGGCAGGATGTCGGAGCCCAGCTCCGCGACCTGGTCAGCTTTGACCGAATAGGTCTGGATGGTGAGCGTCCCGCCGCCCTTCGCCGCCATCGCGTCGCGCGCGTTCACGGAGAGGTTGACGATGACCTGCTCGAGCTGGCCGGGGTCAGCGCGGATCGGGCCGAGGTTGCGGCCGTGCTTCACGACCAGCTCGACGGTTTCACCCAACAACCGCTTGAGCAGGTGCGACACTTCCGACACCACGTCGGGCAGCTGCAGCACCTGGGGACGCAGCGTCTGCTGACGTGAAAAAGCCAGCAACTGCCGGGTCAGCCCGGCGGCCCGGTTGGAGTTCGACTTGATCTGCTGGATGTCGTCATAATCGCTATCGCCCGGCGAATGGCGCATCAGCATCAGATCGCAATGGCCGATGATGGCGGTCAGGATGTTGTTGAAGTCGTGGGCGACGCCGCCGGCAAGCTGCCCAACCATCTGCATCTTGGTCGCCTGCGCGACCTGGCGCTTGAGCTTGGCTTCCTCGCTATTGTCCTTGAGCAGGAGCAGGACGGCGGCATCGCCAAGGCCGCGGAGACCGGCGATGGTCAGCGCGACCGGCTCAGTCCCCTGGTGAGTCAGCCGCACGGCGAGGTCGCCCGACATGGCCGGCCCGCGCGCATTGCGCCTGACCGCATCGGCGACCGCCGCCTTGTCTTCCTTCATCACCAGGTCGCCAGGATAGATCGGTATGCTCGACCCCTTGAGGCCGGCCGCCTGCCGGAATGCGCCGTTCATCGTCAGGAAGCGGCCGTCGCGATCGACCAGCGCCAGCCCGATCGGCAGCATGTCGAGGAGGGCTTGCAAATTCGAGGAGTCGCCAACGGACTCGGCGCCGCCGGAATCGAACAGCAGGAAGGTGCCCGCACCGCCTTCCGCGCCCGGATCGGCAGGAACGTGGACGGCGCGCAAGGCCCGGCCAGCTTCGCCTTCCGCGACGAGCCGCATCTGCTCGCCCTCGCCGACCTCGACGAGCTGGGCGAAGTGCGCCCGCACTGCGTGGCCGCGATCAATCGCGCGATCGGCGAACAGGCTATTCGCAGCGACGACCTCACCCTTCGCGTCCACTACCGCGGCGAGAACATTCGCCGAGGCGAGTTGCACCCCGGTGGACCCGCTTATTCTTCGTTTCGCAATCGCCAGTGGGTCCGCTGCCGGCGCGCCCGGAAAGCGCCACAGCAACAGGTCGCTCACCGCGCCGACGCGATCCACCTCGACCTGGCTCATGCCCGCGCTGGTCGCGACGCCGGCCACGCAGCCGCCGCCGTCGCGCCACGCCATGGATTGGGCCTGCGTCAGCGCTTCACCAGCCTCCTCGTTCGAAGCCAGCCGCAGCGGCGGCGTGTTGCCAAACCGCTCGCGGTAGGCGGGGTTGACCACGAGAAGCGTACCCTCGCCGTCGGTCAGGGCGACCGGATCATCGCTCAGCCCCAGCGCCGCGCCGACCAGTGAATAATCGGGCCCGGCAGCGAGCGGCTCGTCCGATGCTTTAGTCGGGGACGAGCGGCGCGCGAGAACGGCGGCAGCTCCGATCCCGCCCGCCAATGCCAGCGCCGCCACGAGCGTCTGCCCGAAGATTTGGAACATCACGGCCGCGGTCAGGCCGGCCGCAGCCGCCGGCGCAGGGACGAGCCAGTGCTCCCACCCGTCGAGCGGGCTGGATTCAATTGGGGGCAGTTCCTGGTGCAGCATAAGCGTCGCCGCTTATGCTACCAGATGCGCGTCATCCTACCAGATGCGGACTCGGTCAGCGGGCGCGAGGTACAGCTTTTGGCCCGACTGCACATCGAACGCCTGGTACCAGGGGTCCATGTTGCGAACGATGTTCGCCCGCTGCTCCGATGGTGAGTGCGGGTCCGTCAGCAGCCGCCGCCGGAGGTCTGCCTCGCGGTAGTTGCGGCGCCAAACCTGCGCCCACCCGAGATAGAAACGCTGTTCGGCCGTAAAGCCGTCGATCACGGGCGGCGCCTTACCGCCGAGCGACGCGACATAAGCGTCATGAGCGGTCGTGAGGCCGGCCAGATCCGCGACATTCTCGCCCATCGTCAGCTTGCCGATGACGTGGAAACCCGGCAGCGGCTCATAGGCGTTGTACTCGGCTTCAAGCTTGTCGAGACGCGAATTGAAAGCCTGAACGTCAGCCGGAGTCCACCAGTCGGTGAGCTTGCCCGTCACGTCGTATTTCGAACCCTGGTCGTCGAAGTGGTGGCTCATTTCGTGGCCGATCACCGCGCCGATACCGCCGTAATTGACCGCGGGGTCGGCTTGCGGATCGAAAAACGGCGGCTGAAGGATCGCGGCGGGGAAGGTGATCGCGACCAGCGGCGGGTTGGCCTGCGCATTCACCGTCATCGGGGTCATCCCCCATTCCCATCGCCGCACCGGCTGACCGAGCTTCGACAGATTATCGGCGGTTGCCCATTGGTTGGCCCTGAGCTCGTTGCCGAACGCGTCGCCGGCGACAACTTTCATCGCGGAATAATCGTGCCATTGGCTCGGATAGCCGATGCGGGGGGTAAAGGCGGCAAGCTTCTGGTGCGCCTTGACCTTGGTTTCCGGAGTCATCCAGTCGAGGGCATCAATCCGCCGGTTCATAGCAGCGATGATGTTATGGACCATCTCGTCGGCCGCCGCCTTGGTCTCGGGCGGAAAATATTTGGCGACGTAGATCTGGCTGACCTCGTCGGTCAGGCTGCCGACCGTATAGTCGACCGCGCGCTTCCAGCGCACTTGCTGCTCGGGCGTGCCCGACAGCACGGTGCCGTAGAAAGCGAAATTCTCCTTGTCGAAAGCACTCGCGAGGACGTCCGCAAAGGCATCGAGCGAACGAACCAGCAGCTGATCCTTGAGGACCCCGAGAGGTGCCTGCCGGACCGCCTTTGCGATTCCGATTACCGCGGAGGGCTGGCCGACGATTACATCCCTGATCGGCGCGCCGGCCATTTTGAAGTATCCGGCGAAGTCGAACCCGGGCGCCGACCTCTGGAGCGCAGCGACGCTCATCTTGTTGTAGGTCTTGTTGGCGTCGCGGTTCTGGACGCGCGTCCAGCTGGCCTTGGCAATCTGGGTCTCGAAATCCACGAGCGCCTTCGCGCGTGCCGCGGCATTCTGCTCGCCCGCGAGCATGAGCACCGTCGAAATATGTCTCTCATACGCCGCTCTGGTCTCGGCGATCTTGGCGTCGGCGGACAGATAATAGTCGCGGTCCGGCATGCCGAGGCCGGACTGAAACAGGTTCATGGCATAGACGTCGGGATTCTTCCGGTCCTGCGCGACCGCGGCGGCAAAGGGAGTCCCCACCCCGTTCCGGGCGGCGGCGGCAGCCAGGGCCGGGTAACCGGCCTTCGATTTTAGCCCCCTCACCTGGTTGAGCCACGGCTCAATCGGAGCGAGGCCCTTGGACTCGATGGCGGTTGTATCGAGATAGGTTGCGTAGGCCGTGCCGATCTTTGAATTGGGATCGGACTTCGCCTGCTCCAGGATTTCCTGAGTGCGCGTGTGCGATAAGTCGTCGAGGAAGTTGAAGGCGCCGTAATTGGGCTTGTCGGCCGGGATCGGCGTGTTCTTCCCCCACGTGCCGTTGGCAAACTGGTAGAAATTATCGCCGGGCGGAACGCTCCGGTCCATTCCCGCCGTATCGAAGCCGAAGCTGCCATATTGCGGCTTGGGCGCTGGCGGAAGCTCGGGCGCAGCAGCTGCAGCCGGAGCCAGATCGGCGGGCGGCGGCGGAGCCGGCGGAGCCTGGTTGGCGCAAGCGGCAAGCGAGGTGGTTGCCAGTGCGAAAACGACGGTTCGAAGCATGAATGACCCCTCCAAAGAATGGCGCGCAGTTGAACGGACGGCTCAAAGCCCTGCGAACATCAATTCGACGACCGGACGGGCTTTGCCTGCAAACGGCGGTGATTTAAGCCTTCGAGTGACGCCCGCGCCACCGGCTACCCG
The DNA here is from genome assembly GCA_040005255.1 of Sphingomicrobium sp. Classification (GTDB taxonomy): domain Bacteria; phylum Pseudomonadota; class Alphaproteobacteria; order Sphingomonadales; family Sphingomonadaceae; genus Sphingomicrobium. Next base: position 489 of record JBDTZJ010000046.1, on the reverse strand, counting down.
ACCAAAGCCGCCAGGCGACGCTCGACACAAGATAGCCGATCAGCGCGGCACCAGCGGCGATGGTCAGGACACCGACCGCGATCGGCCCGGACGCCTGGTGAATCCAGAACAGCAAACGACTGAGCTCGCTTGAGAAGCGCTCCGCATCTGTCGGGTTCACGAGAGTCGTGTCGTGATGAAGCTCCCACGATCCGATCCGATATGCTGCAACATACATGAAGGGGATGGTCAGCGGATTGACTACCAACGTCAGAAGCGCGGCAACGCCGACGTTGGCCCGCGCGGGGATGGCGAGGATCGCGGCGATGAAGGTGTGCAGCACCGGAATGATCACGCCCACAAACAGTCCGAGCGCGACCCCGCGCGGCACCGATCGCCGGTTCAGCTGCCACAGCGAGGGATGGCGAAGATGCGGAGCGAACGGACGGAGCAATCGATATTGATCGATGGTCTCGCGGGTCGGGACATGGCCTTTCAGCCAGCGGGCTA
>JBDTZJ010000045.1:0-11489 GCA_040005255.1 Sphingomicrobium sp. | reverse complement strand
CGCCGGTGACGTTGGTCCGCATCGTGTCTTCGAATTCCTCGACCGACAGCGCCTCAATCGGCTTAAGGACGCCCTCGGTTCCGGCATTGGCGACGAGGATGTCGAGGCCGCCAAAGCGATCGAGGGTGGCAGTGACCGCTGCCGCCATGCCGGCCTCATCGGCCGCGTCTGAAATGCTGCCTGCCACTTCGCCATGGGCCTCGAGCCGGCCCTTGGTGGCGTCCAATTTGTCGGCGGATCGGGCTACCAGCATGACCTTCGCGCCGAGTTCGAGGAACAGTTTCGCGGTCGCTTCGCCGATGCCGCCGGTCGCGCCGGTGATAATCGCCACTTTGCCGTCGAGCTTTTGCTTGTCGGTCGCCTTGCTCATCACTGCCTCCACCGGAAATTCCAAAACGTCACGATCTACGCCGGGACACAGCGCCCCTAGCACGGGCGCGACCGCAGCAGCACGAAATGCTATTTCCCCGGAATGTCCGCTTTGGGTGGAAAGCGGACGGTGGAAGGTGACCAGCGACCGGGGGTCGAACCCGGCACCCATTTTTTCAGGGACCACGGTTTCTAAGCCGTGATGCGGTTACCCTTTCGCGACGCTGGTCAGTGACAATCATAGTTGAGCGTTGCGCCTTTTGGACGGCCGGTCACTTTGGCTTGGCAACCGTCCGCAACTGGTGGAAAGCGGACATTGAACGCAAAGCTACGAGATCTTCAGCACCCTGAGAGCCAACGCGATTACTGCGATCAGCGCCGCGAGGGCGGCTATCCCGACCGCAGCGGAAATAAGCCAGGACGCCGTTTTTAGACGATTGGAGTCGGGCTTCCCGCCCTGACCCATCGTAAGATCGTTTCTGGGATTGCGCTGTATCCTGAACCAAGCGGCAGCCGCTACGAGCAAAACCAGCCCCGCGATAAGAGCCGCCATATAGCTAAATTCACGCATTCTAAGTGCTCCAACGAACTAGGGGCGCAAGCTTTGCCAGTCTTACTCCGGCGGTCCGAGCGAGATTGGCGCTGAACGCTTGACCAACCGACAAAAAAAGAGCGGCCCCGCGAAACGTGGAGCCGCCCTTTTCTACTTTACGCCCGTGCTGACGGGGGGGTGTCAGCACTCGCAATGTAGAACCGTTAGAACGTTGGGTAGTTCCTGATCAGTTCACCGTTAGAGCGACGGGCTTCGAACCCGAAGGTTGGGGGTTCGAGCCCCTCGGAGCAGGTCACACTCCAATGTCTGCAATGGGTGGAAATCGGACATTCGGCTCATGAACAATTGGCCGGACTTCTGCTTCGAGGCGGATCTTCTCTCTGATTGCAAGAAACAGGCGGCCCAGCTGGGCGCCTGCTCTAGTTGCCCCTGCCCGCATTTGGGCGCACGGGGCTCGCAGGGGGCTGCTCATGGCCAGCGTGTTCTTGAGCTATGATCGGGAAGACGCCGGCGTCGCTCGCGTAATCGCGACGGCGCTCGAGAAGGCGGGTCATTCGGTGTGGTGGGACCTGCACGTCAGAGGCGGCGCGCAATTCTCCAAGGTCATCGAGGAAGCGTTGAAGGCGGCCGACGCCGTGGTGGTGCTCTGGTCGGCTCAATCGATCGACTCTGCCTGGGTGCGGGACGAAGCCGCTACAAGCCGCGACAGCGGCAGGCTCGTACCGGCTACCATCGACGGGACCGAGGCGCCGCTCGGGTTCCGCCAGTTCCAGACGATCGACCTCACCGATTGGAAGCGCGGCGCTCGGGGCCACGGCTACAAAGCGCTGGAGCAGGCGATTGCGGATAGTGCACGGGACCGACCCGCTGCAGCTGGGAACGGCGCTCACGCGAGCCGAGCCGACCAGCCGTCGGCTGACACCAGAGCGAAGCGGTCGACCAGCCGTTGGGTCGCCGGCGCGGCTGTTGCAATCTTGCTTGTTGCCGCGCTCGCTTTCGCCTTCTGGCGGTTCACCGGCCGCGCGTCTTCGGTACCCATCGTGGCAGTTGCTGCTGCCGATTCATCGGCATCGGACCAGTCGCTCGCCCGCGATCTCCTGGTCAAACTTGGCGGCCTCTGGGCTGCACGCACCGACGCGGTGAAGCTGACCGCCGAAGCGCGCGGTGACGGGATGCGGCCCAATTATTCTTTCCAGGCAGCAGGCACCAACCTTTCGCTGGTGGGAAAGGACGGCACCCTCCTCTGGTCCAAGGATTTCGATGCCCAGGCACAGAACCGGACGCTCCTCGAGCAGAGCATGGCCTACAACGCAGGGCAGGTTCTCGACTGCGTTCTTCAGGCGAATGCCCCGAAGCACAGCCGGCTGGACGAACAGACATTCAAGCTGTTCCTGAACGGCTGCGCCTTGTTCGGCGAACGATATTGGGCCGACGCTGAGTCGGTGGTTCCAGTTCTCTCGCAGGTCGTTGCGGCAGCCCCTGACTTCCAGCCCGCCTGGGCCAAGCTACTGCTCGCAGAGGCACAGGCGGCGCGTGGGCAAATGGTGTTCTTCGGCCGCGTGGCCCGGGGCAAGCTGCCCGAACATGTTCAGGCCGTGCGACGGCTCAATCCCAGGATGCCCGAGCTCTACATCGCTGAAGGCGCATTGCTGCCCCTGGGCGCAGTTGAACAGCGGTGGAAGCTGGTTGATGAGGCGCTGCGTTTGAACCCCGACAATCCCAATCTGTGGATCACTCGCTCGGAGATTTTAGCTTGGGCTGGACGCATGAAGGACTCGGTGGACGCCGCGAGGCGTGCGACGGAGCTCGATCCGCTTTCACCAGGGGTGCGAGGGGTTCTAATCCAGACGCTCGCGTATGCCGGTCAGATCCCCGCAGCGGCGCAGGAATTGCGCGTTGCGGAGCAATTATGGCCCGGCAGCCCTTCGATTGACGATGCCAGCTTTCGCTTCAATTCGCGCTTTGGCGATCCGCGCAAGGCACTTGGCTTGCTGCATTCGCCGGACTTCCACCCACCCTACAGAACGGACGATTTGGAGGCTTACCTCCAGGCGAGGATTGAGCCGAGTGAGGCCAACATCAACCGGGCCATCGCGGCGGCGAGCAGCCCTGAGCTTTCCAAATCCAGACAGGTGGCACAGCTGGCGCAACTGCTTGCGGACTTCGGCCGCAATGACCAGCTGTACCGGTTGCTGATGAATCTGCCTGCGGATCAAATTCCAGCAACAGTCCTATTCCGGCCCGCGTTCCGCAACTTCCGCCAAGATCCGCGGTTCATGCAGCTGGCCGTTGGCCCGGGATTCTTGGATTTCTGGCGCAGAAATAACAAATGGCCCGACTTCTGCTCCGATGATGACCTGCCGTACGACTGCAGAAAAGAAACGGCCAAGATTCTGAGGTCGGCTTCTCCGCGCTAATGTCCGCAATGGGTGGAAAGCGGACGCTCCGGGAGGAGTCAAAAACCGGCTTTGGCGATTGCAGAATGTCAGCGCTCTTCGTCCTTGACCGTCAAACTTGGACAGCTCCGTAACACTGACTAACTAAGCTCCAAATCCCGATCAAAGGTGGCGCGCGGAGATAATCGGACCGCCCAGCCCCCCCTGGATGATGACTGCGCTCTGGAGGATTGAAGTTGTCGATCTTGGGATTGAAAAAGCCGCGGAATGTCCGTTCCAGACGCCTAGCTTTACCAAAGATCGAACAATATTTCGGTGTGGAATAGTCCGTCCGCCATTTTCGCCGGCGCGAATGGGGACGTTGATTACACGCGGGTCGTAAATGACCAGCCAGACTAGCGACGGGCGCGCGCCAGTCGCCGCGGCAATAAGGACCTTGCCGTTTCGAACCGAAATCTCGGGCCCCTGATTGCCTCTGTCGGAACGTTGAATCGCGGCCCTTAGCTGAACCAGATCGTTTCCAACGACGGCAGTTCGCCCATTGATGATGACCTGGGGAGTGCCAACGTTCTGCCGCGAACCGAAATGTGCATAATCCCATTGCCGCTTCGTGAATGCTGGCTTCGCGAACGTGTCTTTCCAGCCGAGCTGGTCCCAATAAGTCACCGCAAAATTGAGCGCGAGCACATCGGGTCGGGTGGCAGCCAGAATATTAAGGTTGGCATCGGCCGGCGGGCACGACGAGCACCCCTGGCTTTGAAACAGCTCAATAACCGTCGGGTGGGCAGGATCGGCGGCGAGCGCCGGCCAGACCATGCTCGCCGCTGCGCCAAGGGATAAGGCAAGTCGCGTTTTCAAGTTCACGATGAACACTCCCTTGCAACGTCGATTACCAGGCGTTCGCTTATCCATTGGCCGAGCATCTCGCCGGCGCGTTGCGTGCCGCCTCCCTCGCCCAATTCGGCGACCAGGACCGCGCAGACGTCAGCGAATGCCGTGCCTTGGCCCAAGGCGCGAAGCGCATCTGCTTCGTGACTGTCAACGAGCCGGAAGCAGGAGACATAATCCTGCCGCCAGACGATGATTGCGGCCTGCTTTGGCTGGGCCTCGACGGCAGGCGGAACCTTGCCCGCCGACAAAGCAGAAAAAATCGCCGGCGCGTTGGTCGTCACCGGCCGCACCGTCAGCGACGGGCTAAAGCGGATGATTGCGTGATCCCAGTCAACTGCCAACAAGCGCTTTGGCAGGATCGGATCGGCGTCGGCCGCGACGAAGGCGCATTCCAAATCGCTTTCGAGCCAGGCAAGTTCCGCGATTTCCGCATCGTTCGGGTAGATCTGTTCGAGGGTCGCTGGAAATTGGCGAGGATAAGCGTCGAGCGACCAGTTGCTCGGCCGGATAACGGCAATGTGGGCGTCGGCGGCATCGCGGAATGCAGTGTCCCCCAGCCGGGCGAGCGTGCGGGGAAAGGTTTCCTCGAGGCAGGCAATCAGCTGCCCGCGATAATTATTCCGGTACACCGCAAGGCCGGCGTCCGCGCGCGCCGACTCGTCCGATCGATCGGCCATGTCGTTGGCGGCGATCAGCTCGCGCAAGTCGCGCTGCAGCGTGGCGAGGCTCATGCCGCTTGCCGCGTGGAAGCGAGCTGACGGGCCGTGCGAAGCTCGGCGAGTAGTTCGGCGAGGGGCGGAATATTATCATCGCGCTCGATCATGGTCGCTACCGGTCCGACCAGGCGGACCGCGTGCTCGTAAACCTGCCACACGGGGTCGGGGACCGGCTGATCGTGCGTATCGATGAGCAGGCCGTCGCCTTGGCTATGCCCGGCGAGATGGATCTGGCGTACGTGATGAGCGGGAAGGCCATCGAGATAGTCGAGCGCTTCGAACCCATGGTTAGACGCGCTGACGAAGACATTGTTGACGTCGAGCAGAAGCCCGCAGCCAGTGCGCGCGCACATCGCGTCGATGAATTGCCATTCGCTCATCGTCGATCCGTCGAAAGCGATATAGCTCGAAGGATTCTCGATCAGCATTGCTCGGCCAAGGACGTCCTGGGCGATGGCAATGTTGCCGCAGACGAAATCGAGCGCCTCTTCGGTGTAGGGCAGCGGCAGAAGATCATTGGCATGGAAACTGTCGATGCGCGACCAGCTGAGATGATCGGAAACGAACAACGGATCGACCTCGTCGACTAGCGCCCTCAGCCGCACAAGATAGGCGCGGTCGAGGCCGTCAGCGGACCCGATCGACATCGAAACGCCGTGCATCGCTACTGGATAACGCTCCCGCACCCGACGCAAAATGTCACGCGGCCGACCGCCGTCGACCATGAAATTCTCCGAAATGATCTCGACGAAATCAACCGCGGCCTGGCGTTCGAGAAACTCGCCATAATGCTGCTTGCGCAGGCCAACGCCAAAACCGGAAAAGGTCGGGATGGAACAGATCATCGTGCCGCTTTTCGAAAAGGGGGTGGCCCGGCCGGAGAGAGTGGCCGGGCCAGGGGAGCTTATTGCGGCGCCTTCAGACTGCCGCCGGCGGCGGAGCACTGCTTGGCGGTTTCGGCCTTGAATCCCTGGCCCTTGCAGTCGTTGAGGCCTTTGCATTCATGGTTGCCGGACTTGCAGTCCGAGGTGCCCTTGCAGCTGTTGACGCCGTAACAGTGGACGAGTGTCGTGGTGTGCTTGGCCAGCGCCGGCGTTGATGCCGTAGCGGACAGTGCGAGCAAGGCAGCAGTGGCGGCAATGCTCATGCCATTCTTAATCGGGTGCATTGGGTGTCTCCCTAGAGAAGATGCCTGATTGGCACCTCTTCTTCGGAGCAGCGTCGTGATCGGTTACAGGGCCGCGTTACCAGCGCAGGAAACGCGGTCCGACTAGCGCGCCCGCGCCTGCGGCAAGCGCGATTCCCGAAGTGTACCAGGTGAGCACGAAGATCGCCGACACCTCGGGGCAATGGAGGCAATAGAGCGTCGCCGCCCACGCGCCCGCCGCAAATCCCGCAGCCGCTCCCGCTGCGCGCAGCCGCGTCGGGGCAAGTTTCCGGAACGACCAGAGAAGGCCGATAAAAATCGGTGCCGACAGCATCAGCACCAGCCATGGACAAAGCTTCCATGTCCGACCGAGCCACATCGCCAGCCAGTCGCCCGGGGTGACGTGCGCCATTTCGACTGCGCCGACCACGGCGAGCGCCAGGAATGGCACTGCCAGTAGCCACAAGCCGCGCAAACTGGTCGCTTCGGGGCGTGCGAGGCGGGACACAAGGACAATCGAACACAGCCCGAGCGACACGGTGTAAATCCATTTCATCCAAAAGGAATAGCCGCGCATCGCCAACGACAGGTCGGGCCGAACGCCGAGCCCTAGGACAACCAGCAGCAGTGTGATCGCTCCGCCGGCCATGATGCCCAGCACCAGTCGTCGCCTCACAGCCCGGCGCGGGACCGGTTTGACGCCGATCGACAGCGTCGCAATGAGCGCGTCGGTATTCATAGCGTGTTGCCTTTGATTCGTTCGCTCAGCGCCTTGAGGCCGCGGTGGATCGAAACTTTGACGTCGGATTCTCCAAGACCTGCGTTTTGCGCGGTTTCGGCAACGCTCAATCCCTCGATCCGCGTGGCGCGAATGGCTCCGGCCTGTTTGGGCGGAAGACTATCGAGCAGGCGCTCGACATCCATTCGCGCGTTGCTGGAATCTTCAAACCCCTCGTCGCCCATCATCTCGTGGACGCCGTCGATCGGCACACGCTGCCGCGCACGCCGAAAATGGTCGATCATCTTGTAGCGCGCGATCGCGAACAACCACGCCGAGAAAACCCGGTCACGATCGAACGTCATGCGTCGGGTGTGGATAGCAATCAGCGTGTCCTGCACCAGGTCCTCGATTTCGTCGCCGCCGTCCGCAACGCGTCGGCGGTAAAAATTGCGCAGCAGGGGGACGAGCGCAGACAGCAGCGCGCCGTGGGCGACTGCATCGCCGTCCAGCCCGCCGATCATCCATGTCTTTAGCTGCTCTTCGCTTGTCCGCACCGCGCGCTCCCGAAAGTGTCTTCGTCGGAACAGCAACCTTTGGTTACAGGCCACGCGAAAAATTACGGCGGCGCGAACCTTGTAACGATTCGGGGCAGTGCGTCGAACTCAGTCTCATGATCTGCCAGCCCTGCCTCGCAACGGATCATGCTGCCCGGCCAAGCCGAAAGAGCAGCGAGGTAAAACCAAGGATTTCCCAATGACCAAAACCCATGCCGCCATCGCCGCTGCCCTTGCTCTTTCGATCGCCGGAAGTGTCGCGCCGTCCGCCGCGGCCGCCGCGCCGGCGCTTGAGAAATGTTACGGCATCGCGCTCGCCGGAAAAAACGACTGCAAGGCAGGTTCCGGCACATCGTGCGCCGCCACGTCGCGCGTCAACTATCAGGGCAATGCCTTCAAGCTCACTCCGGTCGGCAAGTGCACGACGATCAAGACCCCCAAAGGGTTTGGATCGCTGACTCCGCGCGCCTGATCCAACCTTGGCTCTCCCGCAAAGTCGGGAGAGCCGGGGCATTTCGGCCAGGAGCATAAGCGATGATGGCGCCTTTCTCTACATTTGGCCGCACAATCGGCTCGCTCGGCAGTCGAGTGCCCGACCCATTTCTGCTGCTGGTAGCGCGATTTGGCATCGCGGCGGTCTTCTTCCTGTCCGGCCGGACCAAGGTCGAAGGCTGGTTGAGCATCACGCCCGGCACCTATGAGCTGTTTCGGAACGACTATGCGCTGCCCTTTGTCCCGCCGGAGATCGCGGCCCACGCCGCGACCTATTCGGAGCATCTGTTTCCCATTTTGCTCGTGCTCGGGCTGTTCACGCGCCCGGCCGCGTTGGCGCTGCTTGGCATGACCACGGTGATCGAGGTATTTGTCTATCCCGACGCGTGGCCGACGCATCTCAGCTGGGCCGGCCTGCTGCTGCCGTTGATTTTCCGCGGCGGCGGGGCATGGTCACTAGACAGAGTCCTCGGTCCGTGGATTTTTCCGAAGCGCCCCTTAGCTGAAACCCCCATCCAATCAATTTAGCAAGGAACAAACTCATGTCCGATACGGCAGAGAAACCGGATTATTCAGGCCTTACCGCTGTCTTTATTAACTGTACGCTGACACCGTCTCCGAAACGCAGCCATACCGACACTTTGATGGACGTGGTGCGCGAAATCATGGCTGGCGCAGGTGTTTCCATTGAGTCTTTTCGTAGCGTCGACCATGACATCGCGCCTGGTGTCTATCCCGATATGACCAAACAGGGTTTCGCCAGTGACGCATGGCCCGAAATCGGCCGGGCCGTCCTTAATGCTGAAATCCTGGTAATCGGGACGCCGATCTGGCTCGGAGAGGTGTCGTCTGAATGCCGAAAGATCATCGAGCGGCTTTATGCCCATTCTGGCGAAATGAACGATAAAGGCCAGTATATATTCTACGGCAAGGCCGCTGGCGCGATAATCACCGGCAATGAAGACGGCGTGAAGCACTGCGCAATGGGCATCCTCTATTCTCTAGCCCATATCGGCTACACGATTCCGCCACAGCCCGATGCGGGATGGATCGGCGAAATCGGGCCGGGACCGTCCTACGGCGATGCAAATGACGATGGTTCGCGGGTTGGGTTCGACAGCGAATTCACGGCGCGAAATTCGACCTTCCTCGCGTGGAACCTAATGCATCTCGCCAATATGCTTAAGCGGTCCGGGGGCCTGCCGGCGTATGGCAACAGTCGGCGTGCATGGAACGCCGGTGCGCGGTTTGATCACTGTAATCCCGAATATCGCTAAGTCGCTCGTGCGGTCGCTACGGTTGCGCTTCGCACCGTGTTGTGGAACGTCGCCATGGCTTCAACATCGGCATTTTCTTCTTGTCTGGCTTCGGCGTGAACGGAGTGCTGATTGCGACACTGGTCGGTCTCGGCTGCGCAGCGATGCTGTACCTGCCGCTCAGTTTTCCAAAGCCAGCGCTAATGTCCGCAATGGGTCGAAAGCGGACATTAGGTAGGGCACGTTCAAGGTGCATCGGCCGCCCACCGGTGGCCTGTGCATTAACTCGAAAGCGGACTCTATCGACGCCAGCGGATTTGCCGATAGATTGAATAGCCCACCGGGCCAACCGACGCAGCTAACATGGTCCAGAGCATGTTCTTCTTCGGCCCTTTCGTTCCGAAAACTCAATAACTTTTCTTGTCGAGCCCGATCTCTTTTGGAGATTGGTCAGCTCATGCTTGGGGCCGTTGAGATCGCGATCCGGCTGTGAAGCGCCGGCCTCGTCCAAACAATACAGCGGATAATCAGGCGTAATAGAGGCCCACGGCCTGTTTGACCATTCGGCTTCACATGCAATCGGCCGGCAGTTGATTTGTGGTGAGGGTGAGGCTCGCCTGAGTGGCGTAGCGTGACCGGAGCGACGAGCCTCAAATTCAGAGGCTACACGCGAAACCTTTCGATTGGGCAAATAGTCGATCTTTCAGTCAATAGGCACAGCGTGCCAACGTTCAGCTCGGGGCTGGAGCTGAACTGCCTAGGAGCTGCCGTCCCCGAGGCGACCGTTCAGCTTTGCAAGTCGCTCTTTTAGCAACGCGACATTTTCGGGATTCGTTGCCTGAAGCTGTCGTAAATCGGCCTCGTCGATGTGAGTGATCTTGCCGGTCTCAATGCCTTCGATGAGCAGCGCCAGCCTGTCTCGCTCTTCGTGCCAATTTTCCGCGCTCACACATCGATGGGCAAGTCGCTTTTAGCACGATTCAGCAGCGCACGTGCAGGTCATTGGTCGGCGCGCCCTTGGCTCATAAACGTTATGTCGTGTTTGGGTCGAAAGCAGACGCTTCGCTAGTGTCCGCAATGGGTGGAAAGCGGACATTACGGATCTGACGCTGCTTACGGCCTCGGCTCCACGTGCAGCGTGATGATTGCGTCCAAGCCGTTCACTGTCCACTCGAGCGATAAGCTGCCTTTGCGCGCAGAAAGGATGCGGCGGATTAGACGCAGCCCCTGACCATCTGTTCTGGAATGGGCTTCAACTTCTCGTGACGAGCGTTCCGACCAACGGATTACCAGCTCGTCGCTCACGAAAGCAGCCTCGACGGCGATTGTGCCCTGCGAGGTAAGTGCGCCGTGCTTGCTAGAGTTTACAGCCAGTTCGCCGAACACCAGCGCGATCGCGTCAGCTTGCCCTTGGTCGATGACAACGTGCGGAAGGTCTTTGACCGCGATGGGACATTCAGGATGGTCGAACGGACCGAGCAAGGCGGGTAGCAGCTCATGAATGTCACAGGGGGCGTTCTCCCGAGCAACAAACAGCGTCTGGGCGACACCAAGAGCGCTGAGCCTATCCTTTATCTCACCGACGAACTCCTCACGCTCCGGGCGGCCTCGCGCCAACGCCGAGAGCAAGCCCGCAACCATTGCGTAGCTGTTCTTGAGGCGATGGCTGATCTCGGCAGCGGATATTTCAGCCACCTCTTGCGCCAATCGCGGCGGTGTTACGTCGCGTGAGATCGAGAGATAGCCGAGCCATCGGCCTTGGCGATCCTCAACCCGGGAGAGGGAAACATCCCACCAACGGGGAGAACCCTTCGCGGTCGGGCAGAAAGCCTCGAACCGCACAGGACTGCTCGCTGCGTCCTTGAGGGCAGCTTCAATCATCTTCCGCGCCGCCGGTGGCCAAAGGTCGGACCATTGTCGACCCAAGACAGTGGTCAGACCTTCCATCTCCATCGCGCACAGGCCGTTACGGTTCACATATTGCAAGCTGCCTTCAGGATTGATCAACTTGATACAGTCCAGGCTTTGATCGAGTAGGGTCCCCAATAGTTCGGCCGACGTTGACGTGAGATCAAGCTCGGACGCGAACGTAGATCCGGCGACCACGGCAGCTTCAGTCTGGCTATGTAGCTCAAGATGCGATTGGGACATTTGCTACCCTACGGTGGCGGGGAGCGCACAGGTCTCTCAGTCACCTTATCGCTGGAGGACCGTCGGTGATGCCCGACTCTACATGCTTTCCGAGCAATAACCACGCTGAAACAACCCTTCGATCAAATGGTTTGCTTTGGGTCAAAAGGCGACTTAGCGGCTAACGTCCGCAATGGGGCTAGAAGCTTCGCCCGATTTTTGGGAAGGATCGCGCGTCGATGTTTGAGATGAACAAGCACCTAT
>JBDTZJ010000181.1:0-3421 GCA_040005255.1 Sphingomicrobium sp. | reverse complement strand
AATCAGGCCCGGGGAGCCATCTTCTTTATGCGGCAGACAAACGAAGCGGCCGGACTGCGTGCAACCCGACCGCTCCGGCGAGGCGTGTTCGTGTCCGCTAACAGGACCACCCCGCGCCTCAATCAACGCCATTGTCGCGTCCTCGCTCCAGAGGCCATCCGGAGGCGTTTCAGGTTGAGACAGTCAGCCTTCGATCGAAGCCATCAGGCTGGCGTTGCCGCCGGCAGCGGTCGTGTCGATGCAGGTCACCCGCTCGGTTGCAAAGCGCGCGATATAATGCGGCCCGCCGGCCTTTGGGCCGGTGCCGCTCAGGCCCTCGCCGCCGAAGGGCTGGCTTTCGACCACGGCGCCGATCTGGTTGCGGTTGACGTAGAAATTGCCGACCCGCGCATGCTCTTCGACATAGTCGCGGACGGTGTCGATGCGGCTCTGGAGGCCCAAAGTCAGGCCGTAGCCGGTGGCGTTGATCTGCTCGACCGCTTGGTCGAGGCGGTCACCGGCGAACCGGATCACGTGAAGGATCGGCCCAAAGTTCTCGCGATTCAATTGGCTTATCGACTTAAGCTCATAGAATACAGGAGCGACAAAGCAGCCGTGGGCGGCCTCGGTAGGCGCCTCCAACTGGCAAACCTTCTTGGCGTTCTTGTCGAGCCATTTGATGTGCTCGTCGAGGAGCCGCTTGGCGTCCTTGTCGATGACCGGGCCGACGTCAGTTTTGAGCTCGCTCGGGTCACCGACCTTCAGCGCCTCCATCGCTCCGGCGATCATGCGGATCATCCCGTCGGCGACGTCCTCCTGGACGAACAGCACCCGCAAGGCCGAGCAACGTTGGCCCGCACTCTGGAACGCCGAGGAGATGACGTCGCGAGTGACCTGCTCGGGCAGCGCCGATGAGTCGACGATCATCGCATTCTGCCCGCCGGTTTCGGCGATGAACGGGATGATCGGCCCGTCGCGCTCGGCGAGGGTGCGGTTGATCATGCGGGCAGTCTCGGTCGAGCCGGTGAAAACGACTCCCGCGATCAATGGATGCGCGGTCAGCGTTCCGCCGACGACCCTACCTTGGCCGGGCGCGAGCTGGACGACATCCTTGGGAATGCCCGCCTGGTGCATCAGCTCGACCGCGAGCGCGCCGATCAGCGGCGTTTGCCCGGCCGGCTTGGCGATTACGGCATTCCCCGCAGCCAGCGGCGCCGAAACCAGGCCGGTGAAGATCGCCAACGGAAAATTCCACGGTGAGATGCTGGCGAACACCCCGCGGCCGTGCAGACGCAGCTCGTTCTGCTCGCCGGTCGGGCCGGGCAGCGGCATCGGCTTAGCGAACTGGCGCCGCGCCTCGGACGCATAGAAGCGCAGAAAATCGACCGCCTCGCGAACCTCGAGGACTGCGTCGGGAAGGGTCTTCCCGGCCTCGCGGATGCAGAGCGAGTAAAATTCGTCGCGGTGCTGCTCGTAAAGATCGGCGGTACGGTCGAGCAGCTGCGCGCGCGCTTCGCCGCCGACCGCGTCCCACTCGACCTGTGCCGCGTGGCCGGCGCGGACCATCCGGTCCACCTCCGCGGCGCTCACCTCGAACACCGTCCCAACTTCGACCCGCCGGTCCTGCGGCGAGGTGACCGCCCTCGCCTTCCCTTTGCCGAGCGTCGGCTTTGCGGCCCAGCTGCGGCTTTCGAGCGAGGCTAGCCGCTCAAGCACCGGCTCGCGTTCGAGCGGGTCGGACAGGTCGAGCCCGGCACTGTTGTGCCGATGCGTTCCGAACACGTCGCGAGGCAGGATGATCTTCGGGTTGCGCTTCGGCTCCACAGCATCGAGCTCGGCGACGGGGTCGCGCACCAGCTCGTCGATCGACACCTGCTCGTCGGCGATGCGGTTGACGAAGCTCGAATTGGCGCCGTTCTCGAGCAGGCGCCGGACGAGATAGGCGAGCAGCTCCTTGTGGCTGCCGACCGGCGCATAGATCCGCACGGGCGTCTGCGGGTCGCCGATGTGCCGCTCGAGCTCGGCGAGCTCGGCATACAGCTCCTCGCCCATGCCGTGGAGGCGCTGGAACTCGAACGGCTTGCCGTGCGCCAGCGCCTTGATCTGGCCGATCGTGTTCGCATTGTGGGTGGCGAACGCGGGATAGATTACGTCGTTCGCGGCGAGGAGCGTCTTCGCGCAGGCAAGGTAAGAGACGTCGGTGGCGACCTTGCGGGTCCACACGGGATAGTCGGGCAGCCCTCCGACCTGGGCCAGCTTGATTTCGGTGTCCCAATAAGCCCCTTTGACCAGCCGGCACATCAGCTTGCGGCCGTGGGCTCGCGCCGCCTCGACCACCCAGTCGCACAACGGCGCGGCGCGCTTCTGATAGGCCTGGATGGCGATGCCGAACCCGCCCCACCCGTTGGCGAACAGCGCGTCGTCGGTGAGCAGCGCCTCGAACACGTCCATCTGCAGCTCGAGCCGGTCGGCCTCCTCGGCGTCGATGGTGAAATGGACGTCGGCCTTCGCGGCCCTGAGCGCCAGCTCGCGAACAACTGGGATGACGGCCGCGAGCGCCTCATCGCGGTGGGTATATTCGAAGCGCGGGTGAAGCGCCGTCAGCTTGACCGAAATGCCCGGCGACTCTCTGAACCCGCCCTTCAACTCCTTGGCGATCCGGTCGAGCGCACCGCGATAGCCATCGGCATATCGCTCGGCGTCCGCGAAGGTCTTGGCCGCCTCGCCGAGCATGTCGAAGCTGTGGCTCAGCCCCTGACGTTGCTCGGGCTCGGCGCGCTTCAGCGCTTCATCGATAGTCCGGCCGAAAACAAAGTTGCGGCCGAGGATCTTCATCGCCTCGCGCACGGCGGTACGGACAACCGGCTCGCCTAAGCGCCCGACCGCGCGGCCGAGCGCTGCCTTCCAATTGTCGGAACGGTCCTGCGCGCCCTCGAGCACCTTGCCGGTCAGCAGCAGCGAGAAGGTCGCGGCGTTGACGAAGCTGGAATCCGAACGCCCGAGTTTCTCCGACCAGTCGGGTCCCGACAGCTTGTCGGCGATGAGCTCGTCGGCGGTATGGGCATCGGGGATGCGGAGCAGCGCCTCGGCCAGGCACATCATCGCGATGCCTTCGTCCGAGCCGAGGTCGTAGGCATGGAGGAACGCGTCGACGCCGGTCGGCTTGTGCGCGCGCACGCCCTTGACCAGCGCGCGGGCCATCACGGTAGCCTCACCGAGATCGTCGGGGCTCAACCCCGCCTGATGGATGCGTTCGACCGCGATCGCTTCCTCGTCGGGCCGGTAGGCGCGGCGCAGCTCGGTTCGGTCGATCGGTCCCACGACGGCCCGCTCTACGCGAGCTGTCCGTGGCAATGCTTGTACTTCTTGCCCGACCCGCAGGGGCACGGCGCGTTGCGGCTGACCGGGGCCTCCGCGACATTGCCGCCTTCGCGCTGCGGCA
>JBDTZJ010000180.1:0-3432 GCA_040005255.1 Sphingomicrobium sp. | reverse complement strand
CCTCGACGATCGCATCGACCGGGCAGGCTTCCTGGCACAGCCCGCAATAGATGCATTTGACCATGTCGATGTCGTAGCGCGTGGTGCGGCGGCTGCCGTCCTCGCGCGGTTCGGACTCGATAGTGATCGCCAGCGCCGGGCAGATCGCCTCGCACAGCTTGCACGCGATGCAGCGCTCTTCGCCGTTGGGATAGCGGCGCAGCGCGTGTTCGCCGCGGAAGCGGGGCGAGGTCGGGTTCTTTTCGTACGGATAGTTGATCGTCGCCTTGGGCTTGAAGAAGTATTTCAGCGTCAGGGCATGGGCGCGCAGGAACTCCCACAGCGTGAAGGCCTTAATGGTCCGCCCAATCATGCCGCAGGCCCTCCGTAACGCGTGAGCATCAGCCATCCCGAGACGAGCACAACGAAAACCAGGCTAAGCGGCAGGAAGATCTTCCAGCCGAGCCGCATCAGCTGGTCGTAGCGGTAGCGCGGGACGGTCGCCTTCACCCAGCCAAACATGAAGAAGAACAGGCTCATCTTGATGAACAGCCAGATGATGCCGGGGATGAGGTAAAGCGGCGCCCAGTCGACCGGCGGCAGCCACCCGCCCCAGAAGATGATCGCGTTCAGCGCGCACATCAGCAGCACGTTGGCATATTCGCCGAGCCAGAAGAGCGCGAAGCTCATCGACGAATATTCGGTCTGGTGCCCGGCAACGAGCTCGCTCTCCGCCTCGACCAAATCGAACGGCGTGCGGAAGGTCTCGGCCATCGAGCTGATGAAGAACACCACCCACATCGGGAACAGGAGGAGGTTGAAGGCGAAGGCGTTGACGATGCCCAGCCCGTGCCCCTTCTGCGCCAGCACGATGCCGCTGAGGTTGAAGGTATTGGCGTAGAGCACGACGGTGATCAGCACGAAGCCGATCGAGACCTCATAGCTCACCATCTGCGCGGCCGCACGGAGCGCCGAAAAGAACGGATATTTGGAGTTGGACGCCCAGCCGGCGACAATCACGCCGTAAACGCCCAATGAGCTCGCGGCGAGAACGTAGAGGAGGCCGACATTGACGTCGGCGAGCACGACTCCGCGCTGAAACGGGATCACCGCCCACACGATCAACGCGACGGTGAAGGTGACGATCGGCGCGATCAGGAACAGGCCCTTGTTCGCGCTGGTCGGGATGATGGTCTCCTTGAGGAAGACCTTCAAGCCGTCGGCGAAGCTCTGGAGCAGGCCCCATGGCCCGACCACGTTCGGCCCACGGCGCAGCGCGATGGCGGCCCAGATCTTGCGCTCGGCGTAAATGACCATCGCCACCGCGAGCATGAGCGGCAGCGCGATGACGAGGATGCCGATGATCGTGGCGATGAACCACGCCCAGTCGTAGCTGGCTCCCCAGGATTGGAAGGTCGCGGTCATCGGAAATCCTCCCCGGCACGGGGAGGGGAACCGCCGAAGGCGGTGGAGGGGGCCCACGGACTTTGTAAAGCGCGACGGTGGGACCCCACCACCATTCCGCTTCGCTGAATGGTCCCCCTCCCCGTTTCGGGGAGGATCTGAAACGAGCCCCTCATTCCGCCGCCTCCTGGAACACGACGCCCTGCACCAGCTCTTCCGAGCAGCGCTGCATCGTCGGGCTGTTGCGGCAGATCGCGTTGGTCAGGAAGAAGTCACCAATCGGGTAGCGGATTGGCCCTTCCGCCTTGGCGGCGAGCTCGGGCGGCGCCCACGGCAGGTCGACGAGCCCCTCGCTACCGAGCTGCGGATATTCCTTGATCATCCGGGCACGGAGCTGGCCGAAGCTGTCGAATGGCAGCGCCTTGCCGGCAAGCTCTGACGCCGCGCGCAGGATCGACCAGTCCTCGCGCGCCTCGCCCGGCGCAAACGCGGCCTTCTCGCCGCGCTGCACCCGCCCCTCGGTGTTAACGTAGGTGCCGTGCTTTTCGGCATAGGCCGCGCCCGGAAGCACCAGGTCCGCCTGCTTCGCGCCATTGTCGCCGTGGTGGCCGATATACACCTTGTAAGCGCCCTTGAACCGGTCGGCGGCAACTTCGTCGGCGCCCAGCAGGAGCACCAGCTCAGGCGACGCAGCTTCGATGTCGGCGATGCCGCACGGCTGCGCGTAGCCGAGCATCAGCCCCGCCATGCGCGAAGCGGAGAAGTGCAGGACGTTGTAACCGTTCCAGCCGTCCTTGATCAGGCCGAGCGCATCCACCAGCGCCAGGCTCGCGCCCTGCGCGCCGGCGGCGAGCGCACCGCCGCCCACGATGACCGCCGGCCGCTCCGCCTTCGCGAACGCGTCCTTGACCGCCTTGGGCAGCTTGCCGAGCAGCTTGAGGTCCTCGCCGAGCCACTCGACCTTCATGCCGAGGTCGACCTCGGGACCAATGGCGAACACCTTGCCGCCCTTGCGCGCGATCTTGCGGACGCGCGTCGCAATCAGCGGTGCTTCCCAGCGGATGTTCGAGCCGACGAGCAGCACGACATCGGCATTCTCAATCCCGGCGATGGTCGAGTTGAACGCCACCGCGCTTAGCGAACTGGTGTCGTAGGCGAGGCCCGTCTGGCGCCCTTCGAGCAGCGTCGATCTCTGCCCTTCGAGCAACTTCTTCGTCGCAAACATCGTCTCGGCGTCGAGCAGGTCGCCGGCGATCGCCGCCACCTTGGCGCCCGCTGCCTTCAGCCGCCCAGCGAAAATCTCCAGCGCTTCGGACCAGCTCGCCTCGCGCAATTTCCCCTTCTCGCGCACCCAGGGGCGGTCGAGCCGGTTGCGGACGAGCGCATCGACATGGTGGCGCGTCTTGTCGCTGATCCACTCCTCGTTCACATCCTCGTTGACGCGGGGAAGGATGCGCATCACCTGGCGCTGGCGGACGTCGAGGCGGATGTTCGAGCCGACCGCGTCCATCACATCGATCCCGGCCACCCGGCGCAGCTCCCACGAGCGCGATTCGAAGCTCTGTGGCTTTTGCAGCAGCGCACCGACCGGGCACACGTCAGCGAGGTTGCCCGACAGCTCGCCGCTGACGGCATGCTCGAGGTAGGAAGTGATCTGACTGTCTTCGCCGCGGTAGAGCATGCCGATCTCGTCGACGCCCGCGACCTCCGACGAGAAACGGATGCAGCGCGTGCACTGGATACAGCGGGTCATCGAGGTCTTGATGACCGGACCCATATATTTGTCTTCGATCGCCCGCTTATTCTCCTCGTAACGGGTGAAGCTGCGGCCATAAGCCATCGCCTGGTCCTGCAGGTCGCACTCGCCGCCCTGGTCGCAGATCGGGCAGTCGAGCGGGTGGTTGATGAGCAGGAACTCCATCACCCCCTCGCGCGCCTTTTTGACCATGGCTGAGTCGGTGCGGATCGCCTGGCCATCGGCGGCGGGCAAAGCGCAGCTCGCCTGCGGCTTGGGCGGCCCCGGCGCGACCTCGACCAGGCACATGCGGC
>JBDTZJ010000179.1:0-3435 GCA_040005255.1 Sphingomicrobium sp. | reverse complement strand
GCGGGTGCCCGAAGATGAGCGAGGACCCGGTCAAATAATCTCAAGCCTCTGCGAGTGCCTCGGCGATGAGGCGCCGGCTGTTGTCGATGCCGTAGAGCGCGATGAAGCTGCCCATGCGTGGACCCTGCGAAGAGCCGAGCAGCGTCTCGTAGAGCGCCTGGAACCACGCTCGCAGCGAGTCGAACGGGTGGCGCTTGCCGACTTCGAACACCTGGGTCTGGATGTCCTCGGCTGAGGCGTCGGCGGGGAGCTTCGCGAGCTCAGAATCGAGGTCGCGAAGGGCGTCGGCTTCTTGCTGCGTTGGCGCGCGGCGTTTGAGCGTCGGCACGACGAAGTCGCGCGAGTAATTAGCGGCAAGACCAATCAGCTCATCCAGCTCTCGACTATCGGTATGTTCGCCGAGGTAGTTGTCGACATATTCCGCGAGCGTTTCGGGCGTTGCCTGAGTCCCCAGCACAGCCGCGAGATTGAGCAATAGTCCATACGTAACCGGCAGCGTCTCGCCCGGCACCTTGCCGCCGTGGATGTGGTGCACGGGATTACCGAGCTTTTGCTCGATCGGCTGGCTCGGATAGTTGCCGCGGAACTGCCAATATTCGTCCACGGCGCGGGGGATGACGCCGATGTGCAGGCTCTTGGCGCGCTTCGGCTCGCGGTAGATGTAAAAGCTGAGGCTCGGCTCGCTGCCGTAGCGAAGCCATTCCTCGAGGCTGAGGCCGTTGCCCTTGGACTTGGAGATCTTCTCGCCCTTTTCGTCGAGGAACATCTCGTAGTTGAAGCCCTCGGGCGGGCGGCCACCGAGGACGCGAGCGATCTGGCCCGACTGGGTGACGCTGTCGATCAGGTCCTTGCCGGACATCTCGTAATCGACGCCAAGCGCGACCCAGCGCGCCGCCCAATCGACCTTCCATTGCAGCTTGGCGGCGCCGCCGAACGACGACTGCTGGACGCGCGAACCGTCTTCGTCGTGGAACGCGATCAGCCCGGCTTCGGGGTCGAGCAACTCGACCGGGACCTGCAGCACGCGGCCGGTCGAGGGTGAGATCGGGAGCACCGGGGAGTAGGTCTTGCGCCGGTCCTCTCCCAGCGTCGGCAGCATCACGCCCATGATCGCGTCCCAGCCGTGGAGGACCTTGCGGATCACCTCGTCGAAGCGGCCGCTGGTGTAGCAGTCGGTCGCCGACAGGAATTCATAGTTGAAGCCGAAGCGGTCGAGGAAATGCCGCAGCATCGCATTGTTGTGCTGCGCGAAGCTCTCATGCTCGCCGAAGGGATCGGGAATTTGCGTCAGCGGCTTGCCCAGGTGGTCGGCGAGCATCGCCTGGTTGGGGACATTGTCCGGCACCTTGCGCAGCCCGTCCATGTCGTCGCTGAAGGCGATGACCCGCGTCGGATTGCCGGTCAGCTCCTCATAAGCGTGGCGGACGAAGTTCGTGCGCGCGACCTCGTTGAAGGTGCCGATGTGGGGCAGGCCCGAGGGGCCGTAGCCGGTCTCGAAGATCATCGGCTGACCACCCGGCTTGGCGCCAGGAATCCCATTGGCGGCCCAGCGCTTCAAGAGCTTGCGCGCTTCCTCGTAAGGCCAGGCCTTCGACTGCATCGCGGCAGAACGGAGGGATTCGGCGTCCAATTGCGTTGCTCTTCTGTTCTCTTGGCGGCAGGGTCGCGGGAATGCCCGCTCCTTTGCCGCTTCCCGCGCTCCACGCAACCCACGCCGGCATCTGGCTGGCGGGGCAAGCAGGCCCACAGGGAATCGGCGTACGCGAGGCGAGCCGGGGCGAAGCGATCGCGCGCGCGGCCGAGACCCCACACATCATTTTGAATGCGCCGCTGGTTGGGCAGCGGCTCGGCTATCCCGACCTCAGTGGCCTCGACCTGCTCGAATTGTTCGCGTTCGTGCACCCTGCGCGTTTCGCGGTGCCGACGCCGGCGGGCCTGAGCCGAACGCTCGGGCTCGAGCCGCCCGCGAGCGAGGCCGATGCGGCGGCCGCATTGCAGCGGATCGCCGAGCGGCTGCTTGGCGTCTTCGCCGACCCGACCTGGTGCGAGCGCGAGGGCGCGTGGACATCGAATGCGACGCTGCACCGGCTTGGCTGGTGCTGGGCGCCGGTGATCGGGGCACGTCTCGAACGGCCGGAGCGCGGCGAACGGATGCTCTTTTCGCGGCTGAAGCAATGGGACGAAGCGAGCGAGCGGCCGCCGCCGCGAACGGTGCTGGTTTCGCCGGGCGACGCCCGATCGAAGCTCGACCAGCTGACCGGCCGCGTCGAGGCGCGCGAGGGCCAGCGTGCGATGGCTGAGGCGGTCACCGGAGTGTTCGCGCCGAAGCCCGCGAAAGGCTCGCCCAATGTCCTGCTTGCCGAGGCCGGCACGGGCATCGGCAAGACGCTCGCTTATCTTGCGCCCGCGGCATTGTGGGCGGAGGCGGCGGGGGGCACGGTCTGGGTCTCGACCTTCACCAAGGCGCTCCAGCGCCAGCTCGACGGCGAGGGGCCGAAATTGTTTGCCGATGCGGACGAGCGCGCACGGCGAATCGTCGTCCGCAAGGGCCGTGAGAATTATCTGTGCCTGCTCAACCTCGAGGACGCGCTGCAGGGCGCATTTTCCGGACGTGCGGCGATCCTCGCGCAGCTGGTTGGGCGCTGGGCGGCGTATAGCAAGGATGGCGACATGGTCGGCGGCGACCTGCCGGGCTGGCTGCCGAGCCTGTTCCGCCGTGCCGGCGCGGCCGCCCTGACCGACCGCCGAGGCGAATGCGTCTATGCCGGCTGCCCGCACTACCGCCGCTGCTTCATCGAGCGCGCCGAACGCGCGAGCCGCGAAGCCGACATCGTCATCGCCAACCATGCGCTGGTGATGGTCAATGCGGCGCGGGCGCGGGAGGACGCGCCGGGACGCATCCTGTTCGACGAGGGGCATCATTTGTTCGACGCCGCCGATTCGACGTTCGCGGTCGCCTTCGGCGGGCAGGAAGCGATCGAGTTGCGCCGCTGGATCGTCGGGCCGGAGGGCCGCTCGCGCGGGCGCCGCCGCGGACTTGCGGCACGGCTGATGGATGTCGCCTCGTACGACGAGGAGGGCGCGCGGGCGCTCGATGCGGCGGTCGAGGCGGCGAAGGCAATGCCGTCCGAGGGCTGGCTGCAGCGGCTGGTCGAGGGCGCGCCATTCGGGCCGGTCGAGGCGCTGCTCGCCGAGGTGCGTGGGACGGTCTTCGCCAGGGCCAAGGCGCAGGAAGCCGGTTATGGGCTCGAGACCGAGTTGGCCGAGCCCGACGGTGCACTGGTGTCGAGCGCGGCCGCCGCGGCTGAAGTGCTGGAAAGCCTGAGCAAGCCGCTGGCGGCGCTGGCGCGGCGGCTCGAGGCGGTGCTCGAGGACGCGCCCGACTGGCTCGATTCGCAGGCGCGTGCTCGGGTCGAGGGCGCGATTCGCGGCCTG
>JBDTZJ010000178.1:0-3462 GCA_040005255.1 Sphingomicrobium sp. | reverse complement strand
CGCGCAGGCGCTGGCCGGCGATCGCGCCTGGCGCGGGCCCGACGGGCGCATGGCCGCGGAGCTGCTTGCCGAGCTCCAGGCGTCGGAAGCCGCGCGGCAGCTCATGGTCTCGGCGGAGGATGCAGTCCCCTTGCTGTGGCAGCTGCTCGAAAGCCGCGCGGTTCGCCCGCCTTATGGAGGTCATCCGCGCATCTTCATCTGGGGGCTGCTCGAAGCGCGGCTGCAGCGTGCCGACCTCCTCGTGCTGGGCGGGCTCAACGAAGGCGTGTGGCCAGCTATG
Source organism: Sphingomicrobium sp. (assembly GCA_040005255.1). GTDB lineage: Bacteria > Pseudomonadota > Alphaproteobacteria > Sphingomonadales > Sphingomonadaceae > Sphingomicrobium. The sequence continues at coordinate 3,182 of JBDTZJ010000178.1, read as the reverse complement.
CCCGCACCCGATCCGTGGCTGCCGCCGAAAGTGCGCGCGACGCTCAGAATGCCGACGCTCGAAAGCCGGCTCGGCCTTGCCGCGCATGATTTCGCCAGCGCTCTCGGAGCACCCGAAGTGCTGATCACCCGCGCGCTGCGCGATTTAAAATCGCCGACCGTCGCCTCGCGCTTCCTCCTTCGGCTTAACGCGATCAGTGGCGGCCTGCCGCGCGACGTGACGCTCGAGCGGCTGACCCGCGCGCTCGACGATCCGGGCGCGCCGCGGCCCGTCGCGCGGCCGGCGCCGTCGCCGCCGGCAGAGCAGCGGCCCGAGCGGATCTCCGTCACCGCGGTGGACCGGCTCAAGGCCGATCCCTTCGCTTTCTATGCGCAGGCGATCCTCAAACTGAGGTCGATCGATCCGGTCGATGCCGACCATACGGCCGCCTGGAAGGGGACCGCGATCCACCAGGTGTTCCAGGAGTGGTTGCAGCACGACGACTGCGATCCGGGCAAACTCAGGGCCCGAGCTGAGCGGCTCCTTGCCGAGGGCACGATCCACCCGATGCTGCGCGCGCTTTGGGCGCCGCGGTTGCTCGAGGCGATCGACTGGGTCGTGGAGCTCGAGCGCAAGAACCGCGCCGAGGGCAGGCGGCCGCTTGTTGCCGAAGCGACCGGCGAGGCGGTGATTGCAGGCGTGACGGTCCACGGACGCGCCGACCGCATCGACCAGCTGGTGGACGGCGGCCTCGCGATCATCGACTACAAGACTGGCCAACCGCCGTCCCAGAAAGCGGTCAACGAAGGTTTTGCGCTGCAATTGGGCTTGCTTGGTCTGATAGGTCGTGCTGGCGGCTTCGAAAATATTTCAGGCGACCCAACGGCATTCGAATACTGGTCGCTCGCTAGATACAGCGGTCAGTTTGGCCGTTTGATGTGCCCCGACAAGAAGATGGCTCCTGGGGAATTCTTGGACCGTGCTGGCACGAATTTCGCGGAAGTGGTGCGGGATTATTCAACGGGCAACAAGCCGTTCACCGCCAAGCTCAACCCGGCCTACTCGCCTTACGGCGAGTATGACCAGCTGATGCGGCTCGAAGAATGGTACGGCCGCAAATGAGCCTAGCGCCGCGGCTTCTTCTTGACCTTGGACGCGTAGAGCAAGGCGGCGACGATCGCCGCCGAGCCGACCCCGACCGCGACTCCGGCCTTCACCAGCTTGGCCCGGCGCTGTTCGTTGGATTTGTCGGTCTCGTCGTTGCTGTCGCTCATCGGACGCTCTCTATGGCGGCAAGCGCCGCTTTGGAAGCCGCATGAGCGCGCGGTTCAAGACTCTCCCAGCGCTCAAAGGGGAGCAGGCGCTCGCCTCGGACCCGGCCGTGCACGCGGCGCTGTCGGCGTCGGCGGGGACCGGCAAGACGCAGGTGCTGACCGCGCGGGTGCTGCGGCTGCTGCTCAAGGGCGCGCGGCCGGAATCGATCCTGTGCCTGACCTTCACCAAGGCCGCGGCGGCGGAGATGGCGAACCGCATCGGCGCGCGGCTTGCGGCCTGGGTCCGGCTCAAGGACAGCGAGCTCGCGATCGACCTCGATCATCTTGGCGAGTCGACCGATCCCGTCACTCGCGAGCGGGCGCGGCAATTGTTCGCACGGGTGCTCGACTGCCCGGGTGGGCTCAAGATCCAGACCGTCCACAGCTTCGCGCAAGGGCTGCTCGCCGCCTTTCCGGCGGAGGCCGGAATCATTCCGGGCTTTCAGGCGATCGAAGGCAGGGCCGAGCAGGAGCTGGTCCGCCGCACGCTCGCCGATTTGATGGCCGAAGCCGAGGCCGCCGGCGATGAGGCTTTGATCCGCGACGTCCAGTGCCTCAGCCGGCGGCTCGGTGAAGCCGGAGCAGTCGAATATCTCCAGGCCTGCGCCCGCCGGCCCGAGGCTCTCGAAGCGCTTGGGCTGCGCGAGGGCATCGAGCCGCAAATTCGCGGGCTGATGGACCTGCCGGACTCGGTCGACGAGTTTCTCGTGGCCAATTGTGCGGACGACGGTTTCGACTGCGACCTGTTGCGCGCCGTCGCGGACGCCAACCGCGCTTGGGGCAAGGCGACCGGGCAAGGGATCGTCGACAGTATCGAGGGTTGGCTGGGTATGAATCCGGCGGGGCGCGCGGCTGCGCTTCCTGAGCTCGCGGCGATCACCTTCACCGGCAAGGGCGAGCTACGCAAAGCGCAGGCCGGCCAGGTCAAGGCCGACCCGCACTACGAGCGCCACACCCAAAGGCTGGCCCAACGCCTTGAGGAGCTGCTTCGCGTGCAGCGCGGCGCCAAGCTTGCTGCCGATATCGCCGCGGGGCTGCGCGCCGGGCAGGCATTCTCGGCGGCTTACACGGTGGCTAAGCGTGCGGCCGGAGTCGCGGACTTCAACGACCTGATCGAATGGACTCGTCGCCTGCTGCGCGAACCCGGCATGGGCGAGTGGGTGCGCTACAAGCTCGACCGCCAGGTCGACCATGTGCTGGTCGACGAAGCGCAGGACACCAACGCCGCGCAATGGGAGATCGTCGAGCGGCTGGTCGAGGAATATTTCAGCGGCTCGAGCGAGGCCGAGCGGCGGACCCGGACCCTGTTCATGGTCGGCGATTTCAAACAGGCGATCTACGGCTTCCAGGGCACCGACCCGGCGCGGTTCGGCGAAGCGCGGGCGATGTTCCGGCGCCGCGCCGAGGACTTGTCGGAGACAGAGGCGGCGACCGAGTTCCGCGACCTGTCGATCGCCGCCAGCTTCCGCTCGGCCCAGCCCGTGCTCGACGTGGTGGACGCCGTGATCGAGACCGTCGGGCCCGCGACGCTCGCGCTAAAGGAGGTGCCGCCACCGCATCGCGCCCACCACCGCGACCGGCCGGGTTCGGTCGAGCTCTGGCAGCCCTTCGCGGTCGAGGAATCGCTCGACGACAGCGACGAAGGCGAGGAGCGGTGGGTCGCCCTGCGCGACCGCCATTATGCCGAGGCGCTCGCCGAGCGGATCCGGCTGATGGTCGAGGAAGCGCCGGTGCTGGCATCGACGGGACGGCCGCTGACGCCGGGCGACATCCTCGTCCTGGTGCGCAGCCGCGGTCAGCTCGCCTCGCTCATCGTCGCGCGGCTGTTCTCGGCGGGCGTGCCGGTCGCCGGCGTCGATCGCCTGCATCTGCACGAGCCGCTCGCCGTCC
>JBDTZJ010000003.1:0-35833 GCA_040005255.1 Sphingomicrobium sp. | reverse complement strand
TCGTAGAGCGGGCGGAGATAGGGATCGACCTTCTCCTTCATGTCGCCAGGCAGGAAGCCCAGCCGCTCGCCGGCCTCGACGGCGGGACGCGACAGGATCAGCCGGTCGACGCTGCCGCTGATCAGCTGCGACACCGCCTGGGCGACGGCAAGATAGGTTTTACCGGTCCCGGCCGGCCCGAGCGCGAAGATCATCTCGTCGCGCGCCAGCGCTTCCATGTAGACGGTCTGCACCGGCGAGCGCGGGACAATGGTCTTCTTGCGCGTGCGGATCATCACCCGCGGGGCCGAGGTAACCTCCTCCTGGATGATGCCGTCGAGGTGGGGCTGCGAGGCCATGCCAAGGACGGCGTCGACCGCCTCGCCGTCGACATCTTGGCCCTGATCCAGGCGGTTGTAGAGGCCGGTCAGCACGTCGCGTGCGCGCGATGCGGCATCGGCCTCGCCCTCGATCTGTACGCGGTTGCCGCGCGCCGAAATGTGAACCCCGAGACGCTGCTCGATGGTGATCAGGTGGCGGTCATAGTCGCCGAACAAAGGCCCGAGCAGGTAGGGCTGGTCGAACTCGAGCTCGAGCCGGGCGCGGCCGGAATCATTGACGCCGACAGTGGCGAGGTCGCGGCGGGCCATCAGGCGGCGACCCGCTGGCGCTCGGCGCCCGAAACGCTGTTTGGACCCGCGGCCACGAGCGTGACGTCGACGAGGTCGCCCGGTTGGGCGCCAGTCTCAAGGTGAACCGACTGGAGCCAGGGCGACTTGCCAATCATCTGGCCGGGCAGCTTGCCCGTGCGCTCGATCAGCACCTCGGTGTCCACGCCGACCTTGGAGCGGTTGAAGGCCAGCCGGTGCTCGTTGATCCGGGCCTGCAGCCGCTGCAGCCGGTCATCCATGATGTCGCGCGGGATCTGGTCCTCCATCGTCGCGGCGGGCGTGCCCGGCCGGGGTGAAAATTTGAACGAGTAAGCCGAGGCGTAACGCGCCGCGTCGACGATCCTCAGCGTTGCCTCAAAATCTTCCTCGGTTTCGCCGGGGAAGCCAGCGATGAAGTCGCCGGAGAGCGCAATGTCGGGGCGTGCGGCGCGCATCCTGTCGAGAATAGTGAGGTAAGTCTCGGCCGTATGACTGCGATTCATGGCCTTGAGGATGCGGCTCGATCCCGACTGCACGGGAAGGTGCAAATAGGGCATGAGCTTGTCGACCTCGCCATGGGCCGCGATCAGCTCGTCCGTCATGTCAGCCGGGTGGCTGGTGGTGTAACGGATGCGCTCGAGGCCATCGATCCGGGCCAAGGCGCGGATCAGGTCGGCGAGGCCGCGCTTGTCGTCGGCCCAGGCATTCACGTTCTGCCCGAGCAGCACGATCTCGCGAGCGCCGGCGACGACCAACGCTTGCGCCTCGGCCAGGACGTCGCCCCACGGGCGCGAGATCTCCGCTCCGCGGGTGTAGGGGACGACGCAATAGGTACAGAATTTGTCGCAGCCTTCCTGGATGGTGAGGAAGGCGCTGGGGTTGGCGCGGCGGCGTGCCGGCAGCGCGTCGAACTTGCTGATCGCCGGCATGTCGGTGTCGACCGGCCGGGCGCCGCGCGAGACTTCGGCGACCATCTCCGGCAGGCGGTGATAGGCCTGCGGTCCGACGACGATGTCGATCAGCGATGAACGGCGCTTCGCCTCCGCACCTTCGGCCTGGGCGACGCACCCGGCGAGCGCGATCAGCGGCTTCGAGCCGTCGTCGCGCTCGAGGCGCCCGACATCCGAATAGGCCTTTTCCGCGGCTTTCTCGCGGATGTGGCAGGTGTTCAGGACGACGAGGTCCGCATCCTCGCCGTCGGCGGCGGCACTCATGCCCTGCTCGCTGAGCAACTCGGCCATGCGCTCGCCGTCGTATACGTTCATCTGGCAGCCGAAATTTTTGATTTTGAAGGTCTTGGGGGTCATTCGTCCCGACCTATAGGCGAGTGCGCGTGCGACGTTAAGCCAAGCGATTGCGCGATGGCTTCCTGCGCCGCCTGCGTCAGCCGCTTGCGGTCGCCGCCGCGGTCCAGCGGAGAGAGCAGCCGCACCGTGACCGGCAGCGCGCCGCGCCGGCCGAGCAGCCGCAGCACATTGTCCTTGCCGGGTTCGTCCCACCAGCCGATCTCGCCGGCGGCGCTTCCATAATCGAGCACAACCGGGCGGATCGCGACGTCCTTCGCGGCGAAATTGGCCGATTCAAGCAACGCCGAACGGAACGGAAGGAGATGCGTCCCGGCGCCGGTCGTTCCCTCCGGGAATATGGCGACCGGCCGGTCGCTTTCGAGTGCCGCGGCGATGGCAACGGCCTGGTCCTTCGCGCCCTTCTTGTGGCCGCGCTTAACGTAGACCGTGGCGTTCTGATCGGCGAGCCAGTGGAGGAAGGGGTGGCCAAGTTCGTCCTTGGCGACGAAGGCGCAGCCCGTCGCGCCGCCAAGCACGACGATGTCGAGCCAGCTCAGATGGTTGGAGAGGAGCAAGGTGTGCCCGCGGATCGGTACGCCTTCCAATTGGACGCGGGCGCCGCAGATCGAGGCCGCCCGGGCAAGGAAGTATCGCGGCCAGCGCGAGCGGCCGAGCAGCGTCTTGGTCACGACGTGGATCGGGCCGAGGAGCGCGAACAGGCCGAGCAGGCCGGCGATGCGCAGCGCGGCGCGGAGCGTTACACCCCCACCCTTGTCCCTCCCCCTCGGGGGGAGGGGATGGGGAGGGGGATTGTCAGCGGTCGCGGTTGAGGGCGACGCCGTACAGCTCCATGCGATGGTCGACGAGGCGGAAACCGAGCTTTTCGGCGATTCGTTTCTGCAAGGCTTCGAGTTCGTCGTCGACGAATTCGAGGACGTTGCCGGTCTCGACGTCGATCAAATGGTCGTGATGGCTTTCCGAGGCGGCTTCGTAGCGCGAGCGGCCGTCGCCGAACTCGTGCCGCTCGAGGATGCCGGCCTCCTCGAACAGCCGGACGGTGCGATAGACCGTCGCGATCGAGATGTTCGGGTCGACCGCGGCCGCGCGGGCGTGCAGCGTCTCGACGTCGGGATGATCCTCGCTGTCGCCGAGCACGCGGGCGATCGTCTTGCGCTGCTCAGTGATGCGCAGCCCTTTGTCGGCGCACAGCGCCTCGATATCGATCTTGCGCGTCATGCGGCCAAGTTAAGTGCCCGGCCCGGCATTTGCGAGTGTTACTTGCCGCCCTTTGTGCGCCGGCGCTTGGTGCCAAGGCCGATCGACTTGGCGAGGGCGCGCCGCTGTTCGGCATAATTGGGCGCGACCATCGGATAGTCGGCGGAAAGTCCCCACTTCTGCCGATACTGGTCGGGAGTCAGGTTGTAATGGGTCATCAGATGCCGCTTGAGCATCTTCAGCCTCTTCCCGTCTTCGAGGCAGACAATGTAGTCGGGCTTGACCGACGAGCGGATCGAGACCTTCGGCTCAGGTTTTGGCTCCGCCGCGGCGTTGCTGCCGGCAATGCCGGACAAGGCCGAGTGCACGTTCTGGATAAGAGTCGGCAAGTCATTGACCGCGACGCTGTTGTTGCTGAGGTGGGCCGCGACGATGTCGGCCGTCAGTGCCAGCAAGGTATCGTCGGTGTTTTCCGCTTCCGGCATGTGTTGGGTTCCTGACTTCGAGCAGAGGCCATGCAGTCATCGCCTGCACAGGAAATAACTACGCTGCTCTTTCCAGCACTGCAACTGACCTGGGTAAGTCGCTGCGGGACGACAGATAATTAATTAGAGCTGATAAGCGAGGGTGACCGCGTCGAAACGGCGGCCGTCAGACGCGTGATAATAGTTGCAGCGGCGGCCGACCGGCGAGAAACCTGCGACCCGGTACAAGCTTACCGCCGAGTTGCCGTCGCGAACTTCGAGGTGGACGCGGGCAACTCCATCGTTTCGAGCGCGGTCCAGGAAATCGTCGAGTAGCATCCGCCCGACGCCACGCCGGTGGTTGCTCGGGATCACCGCGATCAGCAGCAGTTCCGACTCGTCGGCAACGGTGCGGAACAGCGAGAAGCCGATCGTACCGCCGTTGTCCGGCTCTCGGGCGAGAATCAGCGACACTCCCGCCATCGGCAGGATCCCCCCGAGCTGGGAGCGCGTCCACGCCTCGCCGAAGCGCTCACCGAACGCCGCGTCCATCACCCGCATGACCGCGTCGATATCCTGCGACGACCCGGCCGCGATGCGCACCTGCTGCTCCACGGTAGCCATCATGCTGCCTCGGGCACGCGCGCGTCGGGGGCGCGGGCATAGACCGGCCGCGGGGCCAGTGAACGCTGGGACTCGGGCAGGCGGAGGACGTTCGATGCCGATGGCCATTGCTCGCGAGCTTCGCCCCAGCCGCGGGCGTCAACCAGCGCGCGCGCGCCCGAGCCAATGACCAGCCGGGCGCTGGTCCGGCGTGCGGCCTCCGCCGGGGGGAAGTTGCGCAGCTCCGAGCTGGGCTCGAGGGTCGACGCATGGAATTGCTGGACGAACAGCTCGCCATGGCCACCGGTGACGGCGGCGGCGACATCGCCCTCACCGCCGGTGTCGGCGGCGAGCAAAGCGAGGGAAGACAGGCCGGACAAGCGTGCGTTCCAGCCGATGGCGAGGCCTTGCGCTGCAGCGATCGCGACGCGGATGCCGGTGAAGCTGCCCGGGCCGACTCCCACGAGAATATGGTCGGCGCGGCGGCCGGCCATCAGCTCGGCGATCATCGGCACCAGCCGCTCGGCGTGCCCGCGGCCGATCAGCTCGTCGGCCTGGCCGAGGCACACGCCCGAACCGTCGAAGAGAGCAACCGTACAGGCGGCGCTCGACGTGTCGAAAGCGAGCAGCATCTTGGGCGGGATAGTGGTCACATGCGGTCCAACGCCGCAACCCCCTCAAACGTTAGGGCGAGCGTTAGACGGCCTCGACGGTTTCAACCTCGGGCACGTAGTGGCGGATCAGGCTTTCGATGCCGCGCTTCAGGGTTACGGTCGACGAAGGGCAGCCCGCGCAGGCGCCGTGCATGGACAGGTACAAATGGCCGTCCCGGTAGCCCTTGTAGACGATGTCGCCGCCGTCCTGAGCGACTGCCGGACGAACACGGGTTTCGATCAGTTCCTTGATCTGGTCGATGATCTCGGCATCCGCGGGGTCTTCGTTGAAGTCGGTGTCATCGGCAATGTGGATGCCGGCAGCGGTTCCGGGCGCGAACAGCGGTGCTTCGCTCACGAAATGGTCGAGCAGCGTTTCGAGGACAAGCGACTCGAGGTCGGTCCACGACACGCCTGGCGCGGCGGTGACCGAGATGAAGTCGCGACCGTAGAACACGCCTTCGACCATGCCGCTGTCGAACAGGGCGCTGGCGAGCGGCGAAGCGGCCGCGCTCCCGGCGTCGGCGAAATCGCGCGTGCCCGCGTCCACGACCGTCTGGCCGGGCAGGAACTTGCGGGTCGCGGGGTTGGGCGTTTGTTCGGTGCGGATCAGCATAACGGCGATGTGGCGCTGCGGCCCGCCTCAATCAAGAGAAGGGCGGAGCGCCGGCGATGACCCAGCGCACGATACCGATCGAGACGCCAAGGCAAATCAGCGCCACCCACCATTTGCCCGGCCGTATCGGCTGCGCGCTTGGATCGAGTCGCGCGCGGCCGGTGATCATCGGCTTGGTGAGGTGCTGGCCGCGCAGGCGGTAGAAAATGATCGCGGCGACGTGCAGCACGATCAACCCAAGGACCACGTTAAACCACAGCTCGTGCAGGTCGCGCGCTTTGTCCGAGGTGTCGATGCTGACCAAGCGATAGAGCGGGCCGGTATAGATGCCATCCTCATCCTCGCTGACGAGGCCGAGCGCGACCTGGACCGCAAGGGCGACAAGCAAAGCGAGGACGCTGAGCGCTGCCAACGGCGTGTGGCCGACCGCGCTCCAGCGTCCGCGCAGATAGGCCGCCACGGTCCGTGGCCCCCGCACGAAGCTCGAAAAGCGGGCGGTCGAGCTGCCGACGAAGCCCCACAGCAGGCGGAAGATCAGCAAGGTCAGGACCGCGCAGCCCGACCAGATGTGCCAGTCGGTATGGTGGTTGTGGACCGACCACCAGCTGAACGCGATCAGGCCGGCGAGCGTCCAGTGAACCAGCCGCACGGGCAGGTCCCAGACCGGCTGCGGCATCCCGTCACGCTCGCTCAGTGGTGCATCTCCGACCGGTACTTGTCGTGACATGCCTTGCAGGTCCCGGCGAGGTCAGCGAAGCGCGCCTTGGTCGCGGCGAGGTCATTGCCCGACGCGGCGGCGCTGAACGCCGGCGCCGCCTTCTGGAACGCGCTCATCCTGGCGGCGAAATCCTGGGGGTTTTGCCAGATCTCGGGCTTGGCGCCGGTCTTCCCGACTTCCGGCCCGGTCCCCGCCGGGAACCAGTCCGAAGCCTTCTTCGACAGACCGGCGATCGTCGCGGCGGAGCCGCGGACCGCGCCGAGATTGGGCGAGGGGCCGCCAAGCTCGCGGGTGAGCATTTTGAAATTCTTGCCGATGGTTTCCATGCCCTCGTGCCGGACGTGCATGATTTGGGCGGCTTTGGGTCCACTGACCCGCGCGACGATGAGGCTCGCCGCCGGGACCGAGGCCAGGGCGGATGTCGCGACCAAAGCATAAACGGCAGTGCGCATGAGCTCTCCTTCGGTTCGCTCCTAGAGTTTGGCCAATTTCCCGGCCTCGTCGATCATCTGGATGATGCCGGAGAAGTCCTTGTGGCCGCCGCCGCCGTCGACAAACAGCTGGTAAAGCTTCTCGGCCTCGGCGCCCATCGGCGTGAAGGCGCTGACGCTTTGCGCGGCATCCTCGGCGAGCTTCAGGTCCTTGAGCATCAGCGCGGCCGCGAACCCGCCTTCATAATCATGGTCGGCCGGCGTTTCCGGCCCGACGCCCGGCACCGGGCAGTAGCTCGTCATCGACCAGCTCTGGCCCGACGCCTTGGACGAGATGTCAAAGAAGGTCTGCAAGTTCAGCCCGAGCTTCTGCGCGAGGACGAACGCTTCGCAGGTCGCAACCATGGTCGCGCCGAGGATCATGTTGTTGCAGATCTTCGCCGCCTGGCCGGAGCCAAGCTGGCCGGCGTGAATCACCGCCTTGGCCATCGGCTCGAGGAACGGCCGGGCGCGCTCGAACGCCTCGTCACTGCCGCCGACCATGAACGTCAGGCTGCCGCCAGCCGCCGCGGCAATGCCGCCGGAGACGGGCGCATCAAGGAAGTCGAAGCCGCGCGCCTGCATCGCCTCGCCGACCTCGCGCGCGCTAGCGACGTCGATAGTCGAGCAGTCGATGAGCAACGTGCCTGGCGCCGCGTTGGGCGCGATGTCGTCTTCGAACACCGCGCGGACATGCTTCGCGGCGGGGAGCATGGTGATGACGACCTCGGCGCCCTTGACGGCTTCAGCCGCCGAAGTGGCGGGGGCGCAGCCGCCTTCGACGGCGTGCCGAACCGCTTCCGCCACCAAGTCGAACGCGCGCACCTCATGTCCCGCCTTGACGAGGTTCGGCGCCATCCCGCCACCCATATGGCCGAGGCCGATGAATGCGATCTTCGCCATGGCTAGCGCCCCTTCCATTTTCCCGGCCGCTTCTCGACGAAGGCGGCCATGCCCTCCTTCTGGTCCTCGGTCCCGAACAGGCCGTGGAACAGGCGGCGCTCGAAGCGGATGCCTTGGCCGAGCGGGATTTCGAAGGCGGCGCCGACCATCTCCTTGACGGCGACCGCGGCGAGCGGCGGCATGGCGGCGATCGCCTCGGCGGTCTTGAGCGCTTCGTCGAGAAGCTCGGCGGCGGGGACGACCTTCGCCACCAGGCCCGAGCGCTCGGCTTCTTCGGCGCCCATCATCCGGCCGGTCAGGCACATCTCCATCGCCTTGGCCTTGCCGACGGCGTGCGCGAGGCGCTGCGATCCGCCCATGCCGGGGGTGACGCCGAGCTTGATCTCGGGCTGGCCGAACTTGGCGGTGTTGGCGGCGATAATGAAATCGGCCATCATCGCGACTTCGCAGCCGCCGCCCAGCGCATAGCCGGCGACCGCGGCGAGCCACGGCTTGCGCGTCGCGGTGACCTTCTCCCAGCCGGCGAAGAAGTCGGACGAATACATGTCGGCGAAGCCCTGGCCCGACATCTCCTTGATGTCGGCGCCGGCTGCGAAGGCCTTCTCCGAGCCGGTCAGCACAAGGCAGTGCTGGGAGGAATCGGCGTCGTAAGCGGTGAAGGCGGCGATCAGCTCCTTCAGCACCTCGCTGTTGAGGGCATTGAGCGCTTGCGGGCGGTTGAGGGTGACGAGGGTCACCGCGCCACGCTGCTCGACCAGGATGCTGTTGTACTCGCTCATGCGTTCGTCTCCGGGAACGGCGTCCAGGCTTCGGTTTCGGGCAGCGGGGCGAAGAGGACGTCGAGCATCTCGTCGCTGACCTCCTCGGGCGTTGCCGGGTCCCATTGCGGATCGCCGGTCTTGTCGATCAGCAGGGCGCGCACGCCTTCGCGGAAGTCGTGGGTGCGCGCGACCCGGCCGGCGAGCGCATATTCGGCTTTCATCTCCTCGGCGAAGCTGGTCCGCGCCGCGCCCTCGGCCAGCAGCCGGAGCGACACCTTGCACGACAAGGGGCTCTTGTTGCGCAGGGTGTGGAGCTCGGTCTGAGCCCACTCGCCTTCGTCGGCTTCCAACGCCGCCAGAATTTCCTCGAAGCGGTCCGACGCAAACAGCTTGGTGATCTGCGGCAAATTCTGCTCGATCTTCGCTTCGGGAGCCGGGCTCGTGAAGGCGCCGATCGGGCCCTGGACGCGCTGCGGCGTGGTGGCGATGCGGTCGATCATGTCGGGGAGCGCCGCCTGCTCGACGTAGTTCGTCGCAAGCCCGAGATAGTGGCACTCGGCGCCGTCGAGCCGCGCGCCGGTCAGTGCCATGAACTCGCCGACGCGGCCCGTCAGGCGCGGCAAGTACCAGCCGCCGCCGACATCCGGAAACAGGCCGATGCCGGTCTCCGGCATCGCAAAGCGCGTATTTTCGGTCGCGATGCGGAAGTCGCACGGCAGCGAAATGCCGACGCCGCCGCCCATGGTGATCCCGTCCATGATCGCGACGGTCGGCTTGGGATAGGCGAAGAGCAAATGGTTGAGCCGATACTCGGCGAAGAAGAAGCGCTTGGCCTCGGCCGCATCCTCGTTGCCGCTGCGGGCGATCATCACCACGTCGCCGCCGGCGCAGAAGCCGCGCCCTTCGGCATGGTCGATCACCACCGCCTCGACGCTGTCGTCACGCATCCAGCCGAGCAGGGCCGCGCTGATCGCCTCACACATCGCGGTGGTGAGCGCGTGGATCGCCTTGGGGCGGTTGAGACGGATTCGGCCGACCCGGTCCTGGGTCGAGATCAGAACGTCGCCAGTCATTTGCGTGCTCAGATTCACTGGCGCAGCAGGTCCCGGCTGACGATCACGCGCATGATTTGGTTGGTTCCTTCGAGGATGGAGTGGACGCGAAGGTCGCGCCAGAAGCGCTCGATCGGATAGTCCTGAAGGTAGCCGTAGCCGCCGTGCAGCTGTAGCGCGCGGTCGACGACCGAGGAGCCGGTGTCGGTCGCAAGCCGCTTGGCCATGGCCGCGAACCGGGTCTTGTCGGGCGCGTTGGCGGTGACTTTGGCAGCCGCGACGTAGAGCAGGTAGCGCGCGGCCTGAAGCTCGGTCTCCATGTCGGCGAGGGTGAACTGGGTCGCCTGGAAGTCGGCGATCGCGCTGCCGAACTGCTTGCGCTCCTTGGTGTACTTAATTGCTTCATCGAGGCAGCGCTGCGCCCCGCCCAATGAGCAGGCGCCGATGTTGAGCCGCCCGCCGTCAAGGCCCACCATGGCGATGCGAAAGCCTTCGCCTTCTGCGCCGACGCGGTTTCCGACCGGGACCCGGACCTCGTCGAAATTGACCTGCGCCGTCGGCTGCGAATGCCAGCCGAGCTTCTTTTCCAGAGCGCCGAAGCTGACGCCCGGCATGTCCTTTTCGATGACCAGCGCGGTGATGCCCTTGGGGCCGTCTTCGCCGGTGCGGACCATCGCCACCATTACGTCGTTGGCGCCGGCGCCCGAAATGAACGCCTTCGAGCCGGAGACGACATAATGGTCGCCGTCCTTGACCGCGCGGGTCTTGAGCGCCGCCGCATCGGAACCGGACGAGGGCTCGGTCAGGCAATAGCTGCCCATCTTTTCCATCGTGATCATCGACGGCAGATATTGCTGCTTGAGCTCGGCGGAGCCGAAGCGGTCGATCATCCACGCCACCATGTTGTGGATCGAGATGAAGGCGCTGGTCGACGGGCAGCCATAGGCCATGGCTTCGAAAATCAGCTCGGCTTCGAGGCGACCGAGGCCGATGCCACCGCTCTCCTCGGCGACGTAGATCGCGCCGAAGCCGAGCTCGGCCGCCTCGCGGATCGTGTCCTTGGGGAAGATGTGCTTTTCGTCCCACTCGGCGGCGAACGGGGTGATCGCGTCGGCAGTGAACTTGGCCGCCATCTCCTGGATCTGGAGCTGGTCCGGGGTAAGGTCGAATTGGCTCATTGCGCCGGGGCTCTAGGGCGGCGCGCAGGTGTCAGCAAGACCGGCTAGACCGCCGGTTCCTCCTGCAGCAACCCTTCGAACCGAAGCACGTGGCGCACCGCCGGACGATCGAGCATCCGCTCGCGGAAGGCCTTGAGGTGCGGCCAGCGTTCGAGGCCGCCGAGCATCTTCTCCGCCCAGCTCGCCATCACGAACAAGTACGGGTCGGGGAGGGTCGCATCCTGGCCGAACAGATAGGGGCCATCGCCGAGCCGCTGGTCGATATAATCGAGCTTCTTCGAAAGCTCGGCGATCACGAGCTGCTTCATCTCGTCGGTCGCATCGGGATTGAACAGGAAGCCGAAGCGCTTGTGCAGCTCGGTGGTGATGAAATTGACGACCTCGAGCACGCGGTAGCGGCGGAAATCGCCCATCGGCGGCAGCACTTCAGGCCAGCTCGCCCGGTCGCCGAGATATTGGAGGATGACGGCATTCTCGGTCAGTACCTCGCCGCTGTCGAGCTCGAGCGCGGGCACAGCGCCCTTCGGATTGACCGCGAGATAATCGCTGCCGTCCTCGAGCGTCTTGGTCTTGAGGTCGACGCGCGCGGCGTCATGGGTGTGCCCGATCTCGTGGAGCAGGATGTGCGGCGCCTGGCTGCACGCACCCGGCGAATAATAGAGCTTCATCTGGTGCTCCTTCAGTGGCTGTTGCCGAGATCGTTCACGTCGGGATTATCGTCGCCTTTGGCAAGTTCGCCGTTGGACGTGACGCTGCTTTCGTCGGGCGGCAATGTCTCGATCTCGGCATTGGGCGGAAGCTGGCCGGCCGGGGTATTCTCGTCGATCGCGATGTCCTGGTTGTGCTGCGACGGCTGCTTGGCGCACGACGCGAGAGCTAGCGCGAGCGAGCAGCCGATGCAGAGCAAGCGAAGCATGCCCCTTCAACAACTATAGTGCGCAACTTGTTGCAGCAGCCCCTTGCGAGGACGGCCCGATCAGTAGCTGTAGGCCGCGAGGCAGCGGGCGCCTTGGTCGGAATCTTCGGCAAAATTCGCCTTGGTGAAGAACCAGCGGTCGCGCTTGAACCCGCGGAACGCGTCGCTGGTGACGCGCAGCGCGAAGCTCGTCTGGTCGGCGACGGTATAGTCGACGCTTCCGCCGTTGCTCTGCTGGGTTACCGCCGTGCCGCCGCGATAGCGAATGACGACCGGGCCGGACTCCGGCCTGACGCCCGAGTGGATGTTGACCTCTCCGCCGCTGAGGACCAGCCTTGCTCCCTGACCTCCGGTAGCCTGCGGCAGCACGAGCGCCCGCTCGCCCCTGGTCAGCGCGACACGATAGCCGCCGCCGCAAAAGTTGCCGGGTCCGCGATATTCCACGGTCCTCGGACCGGTCCATTGGGCCTGAGCGGCCAGCGCAAGCGCGAGCAGGATCATGTTCACCCCCATCGTCGAAACGAGGGGCGCTAATACCGCGAAATCTGACGTCAGCCCATAGTCGGAATGATGAACGCGCTTTCGCCATGGGCGCCGCCGTCCGGCCAGCGCTGGGTGACGACCTTGTTCTTGGTCCAGAAGCGCAGGCCTTCCTGGCCGTACTGGCCGATGTCGCCGAAGCCCGAGCGCTTCCACCCGCCGAAGCTGTGGTAGGAGACGGGCACCGGGATCGGCACGTTGATCCCGACCATCCCGACGTTGACGCGGGCGGTGAATTCGCGCGCGGCGTGGCCGTTGCGAGTGAAGATGGCGACGCCGTTGCCATATTCGTGCTGTGAGGGCAGGCGGACCGCTTCCTCGAAATCCGCGGCACGGACCATCTGCAAAACGGGGCCGAAAATCTCGTCCTGGTAACTCTTCATGCTCGGCTTCACATGGTCGAAAAACGTGGGTCCGATGAAGAAGCCCTCCTCGTGACCCTGGAGCGTGAAGCCGCGGCCGTCGACCACCAGCTCGGCACCCTCGTCGATGCCCATCTGGATGTAATTCTCGATCCGCTCCCGATGCGCCTTGCTGACCACCGGGCCGTAATGGGCGTCGGGGTCGGTCGAAACGCCGACCCGCAGCCCTTCGATCGCGGGGATGAGCTTTTCCCGCAGCGCGTTGGCGGTGTTCTCCCCGACCGGCATGACCACCGGAAGTGCCATGCACCGCTCACCCGCGGAGCCGAAGGCGGCGCCGGCGATGTCGTTGACGACCTGGTCGAGGTCGGCGTCGGGCATGACGATGCCGTGGTTCTTGGCGCCGCCGAACGCCTGGACGCGCTTGTTGTGCGCGGTGCCGCGCGAGTAGATGTACTGGGCGATGTCGGATGAGCCGACGAAACTGACCGCCGCGATGTCCGGATGGTCGAGGATCGCGTCGACCATCTCCTTGTCGCCGTGGACGACGTTGAGGATGCCGTCGGGCAGGCCCGCTTCCTTCATCAACTCGGCAAGGCGGATCGGCACGCTCGGATCGCGCTCGCTAGGCTTGAGAACGAAGGCGTTGCCGCAGGCGATCGCCATTCCGAACATCCACATCGGGATCATCGCGGGGAAGTTGAACGGCGTGATGCCCGCGCCGATGCCGAGGGGCTGGCGCATCGAATAGACGTCGATCCCGGGGCCGGCGCCGACGGTATATTCGCCCTTCAGGGCCTGGGGGATGCCGCAGCAATACTCGATCACCTCGAGGCCGCGCTGGACGTCGCCACGAGCGTCGGCGATCACCTTGCCGTGTTCCGAGCTCAGCAAATGCGCGAGCTGGTCCATGTTCTGCTCGATCAGCTCCTTATACTTGAACATAACCCGGGCGCGGCGTTGCGGGTTGGTCGCGGCCCAGGCCGGCTGGGCGGCCTTGGCGGCGTCGATCGCCTTCTGAAGGTCGGCAGCGGTGCCGAAGCGGACGTTCGCCTGCACCTGGCCCTGGTTGGGGTCGAACACGTCGCCCTGGCGCTCTCCGCTTGCGAAGCTGGAACCGCCGATGAAATGGTCGATGCTGCGAAGCATGGGTACGCGTCCTCAAGGTCCAGGGTGTCGAATGGGTCGATCCCCTAGACCCGTGAACAAGCGAATTCCAGTTGCCGGCCCTACTGATCCTTGGCCAGTTTCGCCCGGTAGGCGTCGAGGCTGATCGGCCGTCCGAGGAAGTCCGTGACCAGCTCGGCCGCCGGCTTTGAGCCGCCCGGTGCGAGCACCAGGCGGCGGTAGCGCTCGGCAGTCGCGCGGTCGCTGAGTCCGCTCTTCTGGAACTGGGTGAACATGTCGTCGGCAATCACGACCGACCAGCGGTAGGTGTAGTAAGCGGCGCCGTAGCCGGCCAGGTGCGGGAATGAGTCCTGGAATTGCGTTCCCGGCGCCGGCGGAAGCAGGTCGTATTTCGCGTCATAATCGTGCGCCGCCGTACCGAGATCGGCGGGCGCCGGCCGCAGATAATATTGCAGCGCGATGTTCGACAGGCCGAGTTGGCGCATGTCGCCCATGCCGAGGTCGAAGTAGCGCGCGCGGTTCATCTTCTCGACCAGCTCGCGCGGGATCGGGTTGCCCGCGGAGTCGACCCCGAACGCTTTCAGCGTGTCGTAATCGTAGACCCAATTTTCGAGCATCTGCGACGGCGCCTCGACGAAATCCCATTCGGTCGCGACGCCGCTCAAACCCGCCCAGCGCTGGTTCTGGCCGGCGAAGATGTGGTGGAGCAAATGGCCATATTCGTGGAGGAAAGTGACGACGTCGCTGTGCTCCATCAGGCCATCGGGCACGTTGAAGACCAAGGCGCCGACCGGGAGCGCCGTCCGCGTTCCGGTGCGGATCGGGATCATGTTGGCGTGCTCATATTTTCCGGGGCGCGGGTGGGCATCGAAATAGAAGCGGCCGATCAGCTTGCCATGGTCGTAGACCGCATAGGCTTCGGCGAGCTTGTCCCAGGTCGTGGTCCGCCACGGCCGGATATCGACGTTGAACAGATTCGCGGTCAGCTTGAGGATGCCGTCGCGGACCTTGCCGTAGGTGAAATATTTCCGCGCTTCCTGCCGGTCGTAGCCGTAGGACTGCTTCTGGACGAGGTTCGAGACATAACCGCTGTCCCATGGCTGCAAGGCGGTCGCGCCGGGCTGGAGCCGCTGCAGCATGGCGAGCTTCTTGGCATAGTCTCGTTCGCCGGCCGGCTTGGCCGCCGCAGCCATGTCGTCGAGCAGAGCCTGGACCTTGTCCGGCGTGTTCAGCATCCGGTCTTCGAAGTTCAGCGTCGCATAATTGGGGCGGCCGACCAGCTGCGCGAGCTCGCCGCGCTTGTTGATCAGGTCGCGCAGCACCCTGTCATTCTCGGGGTAGGCGCGCGTGTTGTACGCGCGGTAGAAGCGCTCGCGTAAGCTACTGTCCTTGGCATAGCTCATCACGGGCACGTAGTCGGTGCTGTCGGTCTTCAGAGTGAGCTTGCCATCCGGCCCGGGCTTGTGCGCGGCGATGAAGTCCTGCGGAAGGCCTTCGAGCTCGGCGACGCTGGCGGTGATGGTTTTCTGGCCCTTCGGGATATTGGACTCGAACGCGGTGTTGAGCGTCGAGACCTCATCCGACAGCACCTGAGCCTTGGCGCGGCCAGCGGCATCGAGGCCGATTCCGGCGCGCTCGAAGCTGCCGAGGATTCGCGTGAGGTAGAGCTTCGTCGCTGGATCGGCCGGCGTCGGGATCGCCTTCAGATGCTCATAGATCGGGCGCGACAGCGACAGCTTGGTGGATTCGCTCGCCATCCGCACTTCGCACTTCTCGCCGGCCTCGCGGCTGGCCGCCGTCGGCGACACCTGGCGGTAGAAGCCGACTTCGCCGTTGCCGTCGCCGATCAACTCGCTGAGCTGGTCGTAGCCGGTCAGCGTCGTGGCGAGGCTTGGCTTGGCCTTCGAGCGTTCCAGCGCATTGCGCAACGCCGTGCTGCGCGCGACAAACCAGTCGCAACGGGCATTGATCGCCGCGGCGCTCGGCGCGCCCGTGAGGATCGGCGGAATCGCCGGCGTCGGAGCTGCGCTCGCAGTCGAGCCCAAGATTGTCGAACCCAGCAAAAGCAAGGCATGGAACTGACGCACTGTTGATCTCCCATTGAACTGTCGGCGCGGACGCTAGCGCCCGCGATGCAAAGCGCAATTCCCGCTCGACGAACCGCCGTGACTCGCTAATCGGCGGGACGAGGAGAGTCGTCATGCGTCAGTTCATCGCCGTCAGCAGCCTGGCCCTCATCGCCGCCTCGCCGCCGCCATCTCCCGACGCGCGGCTGCGCGCGATCATCGCGCCGGTCAGCGGGGCCCGGATGAAGGCGACCGTCGAAACTCTCGTGAGCTTCGGCACGCGCCACACCTTGTCCTCGCAGACCGACCCCAAGCGCGGCATCGGCGCGGCGCTCAACTGGACCGAAGGTCAGTTCCGCAGCTTCGGGCTCGACACCGTCCGCCCCTGCGACACCTTCACCGGCGAGCGCGTCCCCCAGCCGACACGGATCTGCGACATGGTGGCGATCCAGCGCGGCACCGAGCGGCCCAACGACGTTGTCATCATCACCGGCCATATCGACAGCCGCGTGACCGACATCCTCAACGCCAACGCGTTCGAGCCGGGCGCCAACGATGACGGCTCCGGCGTCGCCGCGGCCCTCGAGGCGGCGCGGGTACTGTCGAAGCACAAGTTCCCCGGGACGATCGTCTATGCCGCGCTGTCGGGCGAGGAGCAGGGGCTTTACGGCGGCAAGGTCCTCGCGGCTTTTGCCAAGGCGCAAGGCTGGAATGTCATCGCCAATTTGAACAACGACATCATCGCCAACAGCTGCGGATCGGACGGCGTGTGCGATTCGACACACGTCCGCGTCTTCTCCGAGGGGCCGCGCTGGCAGGGGCATGAGGATTTGGTCGCGCGGCAGCGCAGCCTCGGCGGCGAGAATGACGCGCCGGGGCGCGATATCTCGCGCTTCCTCGACACGCTCGCCGACCGGCTCAAGATCGGACTCGACGTCCGCCAGGTCTGGCGCAACGACCGCTTCGGCCGCGGCGGCGACCATACCGAGTTCCTGAACCTCGGTTTCCCCGCGGTGCGCTTCACCGTCGCGGTCGAGAATTACAATTGGCAGCACCAGGACGTGCGGGTCGAGAAGGGCATCCAATATGGCGACACGGTCGACCACATGGACTTCCCGTACCTGGCGAAGGTCGCGAAGCTGAACATCGCCGCGCTTGCCTCGATTGCCAGCGCGCCGCCACCGCCGGAGCCGAAGGTCGAGGGCGCCGTGAGCACGGATACGACGGTTAGTTGGCCGGCTGTGCGGAACGCGACGCAATACGTCATTCGGTGGCGTCGAACGGACGCGAATAACTGGCAGGAGTCTATGATTGTTGACCGCGCAGATCTTAGTCGCTGTGGCCTGGCTCAGCACACGAAGTTCGACATCGACCAGCAACACGGCACCATCACAAGTGAATGGCAGTTTCCTCCGTGCAAGATCGTCCTGCCTCACATCCGCGTCGACGATTGGGTGTTCGGGGTCTCATCGGTCAGCAGGGATGGCTTCGAGAGCCCGGTCGCCTCGGCGGTTCCGGGCGGTGCGTTCAAGCCCTATGTGCCGCCGCCACCAAAGCCTTAATCGTCAACCCGGCCTTGAGCCGGGGTCCGTCTTCCTTACATCGAAGAAAAGGCGGGTGCCGGATCGAGTCCGGCATGACCGATGTTGTGCGCACGAGGAGCATGTCATGGCCGGCGGATGGACGCGCGACGGCGCGGTTCAGGACCAGATCGACGACACGGTGAAGGACGCGATCCTTCGCGCCCGCTTGGCTACGCCCAAGGGCGAGAGCGCCGAGGAATGCGACGATTGCGGCGAGCCGATCCCGAACAAACGCCGCGAGGCACTGCCCGGTGTCCGCACCTGCGTGGCCTGCCAGTCGGCACGCGACAAAAGCGTCGTCCATTCGACCATCAACCGCCGCGGCAGCAAGGATAGCCAGCTGCGTTGACGGCCGGGAGCGCCACGGGGCGGCGGGGCCGGAAGCTGCTCATCGCCGCAGCCGCGTTGCTGCTTGCGGTCGCCATATCGTGGTTCACGGTCACCAGCTCCGTCCCCTCGACGCCTGCCCAACCGGCACCGGGCGCCGAAGATGTCGCCGCCGGGCGCGACGCCTACCGGCAGCTGCGCGACGCGCAGGGGAACCGGGCAGGCGTGCCGGTGACCCTAGGCCCCAGCCAGCTTGCCGGCTTAAGCTCGGTGGCGAGTCATGGCTTCAGGCCTGACCGCCTCACCATCACCATCGCGGGCCGGCAGGTCGTCGTCCGCGGCAGTCATCAGCTGCGCTTCGGCCGCTGGCTCAACATCACGATGCGCGCCGAAGGCCCAAGCCGCGGCTTTCCAAGAGCGCGTCTGAAGCTCGGCCTCTGGGACCTGCCGCCTTGGCTTAGCCGCTGGGCGTTGGACGCGGGTCGGCTGGTGTTGAGTTGGCGCGCGGAGGTGCCGCCGCTCGACGTCATGGTCCGCAACTTCCGGGTTGAGCGCGGAAGCGTTAGCGCGCTCGTCAGCCTTCCGGGCAAGTCGGCGCTGATCGACCAGATGGCGAGCGCCGTTGCCGAGCCGGTCGACCGCGCCAGCGTGCTGCGCATCTACTGCGCGCTGGCCGATCAGCAACGGAAGAAGCCCAGCGGCGACTTCACCGAGCAGGTGCGCCGGGCTTTCACCCTCGAGCCGGGAAGCATTAGTCGGGCCGACTTCAACCGCGCATCCTTCGTCGCCCTCGCCATGTTCGCGGTCGACGAGCGCGTCGGCGACTTCGCGCAGCTGTCGCCCGCGGACCTCGGCAAGTGCCGCATCACGTTGATGCCGATAATGATTTACGGGCGCGAGGACTGGCCCAAGCATTGGGCGCTGTCAGCGGCGATCGCGGTCGGCGCCGGCGCGCAGCTCAGCGAGGCGGCGGGGGAGTGGAGGGAGCTGGGCGACAGCCTCGCGCGGCAGTCTCAGTTCGCTCTTCGCGATCCCAGCGGCTTCTCCATGGCCGATCTCGCCGCCGACCGGGCCGGCTTCCGCACGGCGCGCGCGGCGTGGCAGGCCGAAGGCGCCGAGCGCATGGCCGCCGCGCTCGCGCATGCGACGTCCGACCAGCTGCTGCCGGCCGAGCTGGTGCGGCGCGAGGACGCGCTCAGCAACGCCAGCTTCGTCAAGCGCTACGGCGGCCTCGACGACCCGCGCTTCAAGCAAAGGGTGCGGGAGATCGACGCCGTGCTCGACGCCAAGGGGCTGCATTAGGGTCGCTTCCCGCCGTTGCGGCGTTTAGGGCAGACCCATGCCCCGCAAGCGCTCCGCCGGCCTGCCCAGCCGCAAGCAGATCCTCGACTTCATCGCCTCGTCCGACCAGCCGGCGGGCAAGCGCGAGATCGCGCGGGGCTTCGGCCTGTCGGGACAGGAGAAGATCGACCTCAAGCGGCTGTTGAAAGACATGGCCGACGAGGGGCTGATCGATTCATCGCCCGGCCGCGCCTTCCACCAGGCGGGCGGGGTGCCAAAGGTGACGGTGCTACGAGTCCAGGCGGTCGACGACGGCGGCAACGTCTGGGCGGTACCGGAGCAATGGCACGCCGAGGCCCCGCCGCCGCGCATCCGGCTGATCGAGCGTGGCCAAGGGAAACAGCGCCGCAGCGCGCTCGGCGTCGGCGACCGCGTGCTCGCGCGGACCGAGCAGAAGGGCGACGCCTTCATCGCCCATCCGATGAAGAAGCTCGAGCGCTCGGCGGAGCTGGTGCTCGGCGTGGTCAAGCAGGAGGGGCCGCGCTTCTGGCTGTCGCCGGTCGACAAGAAAGAGCGCCGCGAGCTCGCAATCTCCGAGCTGAAGGACGCCGAGATCGGCGATCTCGTGCTGTGCGAGGTTTCCGGCCGCCCGCCGCGCGTCAATGCCCGCGTCGACGCGGTGCTCGGCGATCCGTTCGCCCCGAGGAGCTTCAGCCTCATCGCGATCCACAAGCATGGGCTTCGTGCCGAATTCAGCCAGGAGGCAATCGACGAGGCGCACCGGGTGTCGAAGCTTCCGCTCGGCGAGCGCGAGGACCTGACGCATTTGCCGATCGTCGCGATCGACCCGGAAGACGCGCGCGACCATGACGACGCGATCTGGGCGGAAGCCGACGGCGAAGGCGGCTGGAATGCGATCGTCGCCATCGCCGACGTCAGCTTCTACGTCCGTCCCGGATCGGAGCTCGACCGCGAGGCGCGGGCGCGCGGCAACAGCGTCTATTTCCCCGACCGCGTGGTGCCGATGCTGCCCGAGGAGTTGTCGGCCGATATCTGCTCGCTGAAGCACGGCGAGGACCGGGCGGCGATGGCTTGCCACCTGAAGATCGACCCCGAGGGCAATCTCAAGAGCTGGCGCTTCACGCGGGCCAAGGTCCGGATCGCCGCCAATATCGCCTACGAGGACGCGCAGGCGGCGATCGACGCGGCGAATGGGGAACGCGTCGAGGTCAGCTCGCCGACCTGCTCGATGCCCGAGGTCGAAGGGCCGGTGCCGCGGGAGCTGGTCGACAGAGCGCTGAAGCCTTTGTGGGCCTGCTGGCGCGCGCTGTTCGCGGCGCGGCAGAAGCGGGACCCGCTCGAGCTCGACCTCCCCGAGCGGCGCGTGGTGCTCGACGAAAAGGGCCGCATCGCCTCGATCGCGGCGCGCGACCGGCTTGATGCGCACCGGCTGGTCGAGGACTTCATGATTGCCGCCAATGTCGCGGCCGCCCGCGCGCTCGAGGCAAAGAAGGCCCCGGTCATGTACCGCGTCCACGAGCCGCCGAGCCGCGAGAAGCTGGTCGCGCTCAAGGATTATCTCGCGACCTTCGGGATCGAGCTCGCGCTCGGCCAGGTGATCAGGGCCGGGACGTTCAATCGGCTAATCGAGCGGGTCGGCGACGCCGACGGCCGCGCAGAGATCATGGAGCAGGTCCTGCGCACCCAGATGCAGGCGCGCTACGGACCCGAACGCTTGGGCCATTTCGGGCTCGCGCTGGCGACATACGCGCATTTCACCTCGCCCATCCGCCGCTACGCCGACCTCATGGTCCACCGCACGCTGGTCAGCGCCTACCGGCTTGGCGACGGCGGCCTTCCGCCGGGCGAGGAAGAACGGTTCGAACAGATCGGCGAGCAAATCTCGATGCTCGAGCGCCGCGCGATGGAGGCGGAGTGCGACACGGTCGACCGCTATGTCGCGGCTTTCCTTGCCGACCAGGTCGGGCAGCTGGTCGAATGCCGGATTACCGGCGTCCAGCCGTTCGGATTTTTCGCGACCGTCGAGGATCTCGGCGGCGACGGCCTGATCTTCGCCAGGGACCTCGGCCAGGAATATTTCCGCTACGACGAAGCCGCGCGAACGCTGGTCGGCGACGAGACCGGGGAGACATACCGCGTCGGCCGGCGGCTGACGCTGCGGCTCGCCGATGCCAATCCGGTCTCGGGTTCCCTGCGCTTCGAGCTTCCGGAAGGGAGCTACGGCGGGTCTTCTGCGCCGCCGCGGCGGGACCGGACTCGCGGCAAGCGCGGCCGTCCGGCCAACATCCGGCACGCGAGTCGGCGTCGCTGATTTGGTACTTCGAGCACTGTTCATCTGAGGTTTATCGACAAACGGCGTTCGTCGAAATCGCTTCGATGAAGCGGCTATTCAGGTCGGCTATCCGACAGCGGGCGGATGGTTATTCGCCGCGCTACAGATGTAACTTCTCTGGACCCAACAAAGGGAGATCGGAGATGCAAAAGTTACTTCTGATGACGACGATTGCCCTTGCCACCATGGCGGCGGCCCCAGCCCCCTCGACTCAGACTGCGATGGCGGCCGCACAACCCGGTATGTCCGCGCCGCAACAGGCAAGTGACGTCGGCCCGTCCGCGGCGATGGGCGAGGAAAAGAAGACCTGCAAGCTGCTGCCCTCCAGCGGCACGCGTTTCGCCAAGAAAGCGTGCCTCACGGCCAAGGAGTGGAAACAGGTCGAGGCCGACGTGCAAAACGACGGTGGCTTTTAATTGACTAAGGCGGTGCCGGCTGCCCGCGCTGGCGGCCGGCACCCACCCTCGAAACTCTCTCCTGACCGGCGTATTGGACCGCCATCCGCCTAAAGGAGATGGCCCATGGCCCATAAGATCGCGATCATCGTCGGCAGCCTTCGCGAGGGCAGCATCAACCGCAAGGTCGCGCGCTCGATCTGCGCGCTGCGGGGCGACAATCTGGATTGCTCGATGATCGAGATCGGGGATCTGCCGCTTTACAACCAGGATCTCGACGCCAATCCGCCTGAGCAATGGACGCGCTTCCGCAAACAGGTCGGCGAGGCGGACGGCGTGCTGTTCTGCAGCCCCGAATATAATCGCGGCATCCCCGGCGTTCTCAAGAATGCGATTGACGTTGGCTCGCGGCCCTACGGCCAGAGCGTTTTCGACAAGAAGCCGGCGGCGATCGTCACCGCCTCGCCCGGCAGCATCGGCGGCTTTGGCGCCAACCACCAGATCCGCCAGGCCGGCGTGTTCCTCAACATGCCGATGATGCAGCAACCCGAGGCCTATCTCGGCCACGTCAGCGAAGTCAGCTTCGACGCCGAGGGCAAGCTCAACGAAGGGCCGCTCAAGGTGCTGATCACGACGCTCGCCCATGCTTTCCACGATTGGGTCGAGATGATCCACCGGTCGCGCCAGTTGCTGGCCGAAGACGCCGCGCATGCGAGCCAGCAGGCGGCGCACGCCAAGGACCACGTCTGACACTTGGCGCGGCCCGCCGCTGGGCGATACATGGCGGCAGCATTGAACGGAGGTAGCGGTGGACTTCGTCTGGCTTTCACGGTGGCAGCCGCAGCTGCTGGCCCTTCTCCGGATCGTTACCGGCCTGCTGTTCCTCGAGCATGCGACGTCTAAGTTCTGGGCTTTCCCGGTGCCATTCCCAATTCATCCGCTGCCGACGCTGCTTTTGGCGGCTGGCGTGATCGAGCTCGTCGCGAGTCTTTTGGTGACGCTGGGTCTATTCACTCGGCTCGCGGCATTCATCGCTTCGGGCGAAATGGCCGTCGGTTATTTCATGATGCACTTCCCCAAGAGCCCATGGCCGTTGGCGAACATGGGCGAGGCGGCGATCCTGTTCTGCTTCGTGTTCCTCTATCTGGCTGCGGCCGGACCCGGTGCGTGGAGCATCGACGGCGCACGGGCCAGGAACGCGCCGATCAGGTGACCTTGGAGCGCTGCTTGAAGCGAGGCTGGTCCCATTCTCGTGTGGCGAGGATATCGGCGAGGGCCTCCGCCGCGCGGACAATCTCGACGTGGGAGTTGTATAGCGAGGCAAAGCCGAAACGCATCAGGTCGGGCGCGCGGAAGTCGCCGATGACGCCGCGCGCGATCAGCGCCTGCATCACCGCATAGCCTTCCGGATGGGCGAAGACGACGTGGCTGCCGCGCTGCATCGGGTCACGCGGTGACGCGAGGCGGACATCGCCGCCGCAGCGGGCCTCGACTTCGTCAATGAAGCGCTGAGAGAGCGAGCGCGACTTGGCGGCGACGTCGCGCATGGCGATGCCGTCGAAGGTCGCAAGCCCGGCCTCGAGCGCGGCGAGGGCCAGGATCGACGGCGTTCCGGTGAGGAACTTCAACACGCCTTGTGCGGGCCGGTAATCGTCGACGAAAGCGAAGGGCTCGGCATGGCCCATCCAACCTTGGAGGGGTGATCGCAGCTCGTCCTGGAGCGCTTCCGCGACATAGAGAAACGCCGGGGCGCCCGGACCGCCGTTGAGATATTTGTAGCCGCAGCCGATCGCGAGTTCGACCCCGGCACCGTTGAGGTCGAGCTCGATCGCACCCGCGCTGTGCGACAGGTCCCAGACGATTAATGCGCCGGCGGCACGAGCGGCGCCGTTCACCGCTCGCATGTCGTAAAATGCCGCCGAGCGATAATCGACGTGGGTGATTGTGACGCCGGCCGTGTCGGCGTCGATGGAGCCGATGATTTCGTCCGGCTCGACGGCCTTCAGCATCAGGCCGAGCATCTCGGCGAGTCCCTGCGCAACATAGAGATCGGTCGGGAAATTGCGCTTCTGCGTCAGGATGGTGGTGCGTCCGGGCCGCGCCTGCGCGGCCGCTGCGAGCAGCTTGAACAGGCAGACGCTGGTCGAATCGGCGATCAGCAGCTCATTCGGCTTCGCGCCAACGATCGGCGCGAGCTTCGCCGCGATACGCGTCGGCCAGTCGATCCATCCATGCTTGTTCCAGCTCGCAATGAGATCCTCGCCCCATTGGCGTTCCGCCGTACCGGCGAGTGCCGCCGCCGCCGCGGCCGGCAGCGCGCCGAGCGAATTGCCGTCGAGATAGATCACCCCTTCCGGCAGCCGGAACCGCTCGCGCGCGAAGCCCAGCGGGTCGGATGCGTCGAGTTGTTGGGCTTCGTCCGCGGTCACAGCTTCGGCAGGGTCACGCCCTTCTGCCCCATATATTTGCCGGCGCGGTCGGCGTAGCTGACCTCGCACGGCTCGTTCCCTTGCAGGAACAGGAACTGGCACGCGCCTTCGTTCGCATAGACCTTGGCGGGCAGCGGGGTGGTGTTCGAAAATTCCAGCGTCACATGCCCCTCCCAGCCAGGCTCGAGCGGAGTTACGTTCACGATGATCCCGCAGCGCGCGTAGGTCGATTTGCCGAGGCAGATCACGAGCACGTCGCGGGGCACGCGGAAATATTCGACCGTGCGCGCCAGCGCGAAGCTGTTGGGCGGGATGATGCAGACGTCGGTCTTGCGGTCGACGAAGCTGTTTGCCGCGAAGTCCTTGGGGTCGACGATCGCATTGTCGACGTTGGTGAAGATCTTGAACTCGTCCGACACCCTCGCGTCGTAGCCGTAAGATGACAGGCCGTAGCTGATACATCCATCGCGCCGCTGACTTTCGACGAACGGCTCGATCATCGCCGAGTTAAGCGCCTGCTCGCGAATCCAGCGGTCGGACAAAATCGCCATGCCGAGTGCGTAACGGGCCGCACCGAGCGCAGCAATTTCGCGGCGATTATTTCTGTGGATGGGCGGCGGCCGACAGTTTCGTGACTTCTGGCGAATGGCCGTGCGATTCGTGCACAGCCAATCCACAGTTGTACTTTTTTTGTTCTCCTTATCAGTCACGCCATGTAGGTTGGGCACGGGGCCGGTCGAGCGTAGAGGACTGGTCATGGCTGAAATCGTGCGTATCGCCGAGCCGGTTGAACCGGCGGCAAGTTCCTCGCTCCCTCAAAACGTGGAAGCAGAAGCTGCGCTCCTGGGCGCGCTGATGATCGACAATCGGCTCGTCGAGGACATCCAGCTCAAGCTCAAGCCGCTGCATTTCTTCGAGCCGCTGCACGGCCGAATCTACGAAGGCATCCTGCGGCTGACCGACTCGAACCGCATCGCCAACCCGGTCACGTTGAAGCCGTTGTTCGAGGCCGACGAGGGGATGAAGGAGGTCGGCGGGCCCTCCTACCTCGCGCAATTGACCGGCTCCGGCGCGGCGGTGATCGGCGCCCGCGACTTTGCGACACAGATTTACGACCTCGCGTTGCTGCGCGCCCTCGTCGGCGTCGGCCGCGAGCTCGTCGAAGGCGCGCTCGATACGAGTGAGGACGTTGCCCCCCTCGCTCAGATCGAGCGCGCCGAGACCGAGCTGTACAAGGTCGCCGAGGAAGGCGGCGCGGAAGGCAAGGCGAAGAGCTTCGGCGAAGCCACCAAGGAAGCGCTGCAGCTCGCCGAAAAGGCGCTCAACAGCGGCGGACATCTGTCCGGGTTCACCACCGGCCTCGACAGTCTCAACGGCAAGATCGGCGGGCTTCACAAGTCCGACCTGGTGATCGTCGCCGGCCGGCCCGGCATGGGCAAGAGCTCGCTTGCGACCAACATCGGCTTCGCTGCCGCCAAACGGCTGCTTCAGGACCAGGAGGACGGTATCGAGCCCGCCAAACAGGCCGGTACCGCTGTGGCCCTGTTCAGCCTCGAAATGTCGGCCGACCAGCTCGCGACCCGAATCCTTGCTGAGCAATCGGGCATCAGCTCCGAGAATCTGCGCATGGGCCGCATCAGCCAGCAGGAGTTCCGTTCGCTCGCGCGTGCCGCCGGTGAGCTGCAGAGCCTTCCGCTCTACATCGACGATACGCCGGGCCTCACCATCGCCGCGCTGCGTGCCCGCGCCCGCCGCCTCAAGCGGCAGAAGGGCATCGGCATGGTGATCGTCGATTATCTCCAGCTGCTCCAGGGAAGCGGGAAGGGGAGCGCTGGAGATAATCGCGTACAGGAAATCTCGGAGATCAGCCGCGGCCTGAAAACGCTCGCCAAGGAGCTCGACGTGCCGGTCATCGCGCTGTCGCAGTTGAGCCGTGCGGTCGAGCAGCGCGAGGACAAAAGGCCGCAACTCTCGGACCTTCGTGAATCGGGCTCGATCGAACAGGACGCCGACATCGTGCTGTTCATCTACCGCGAGGACTATTATCTCGCCGCGCGCCAGCCGGCCGACGACCATCCCGAGATCGACAAGTGGCGCGAGGAAATGGCGCGCGTCTACGGCCTTGCCGAAGTCATCGTCGCCAAGCAACGCCACGGCTCGACCGGCAAGGTCCGGCTCAAATTCGACAGCCGCATCACCAAGTTCAGCGACGTCGTCGACGAGGGCTACATGCCCGAATTGCGCAGCTGAGCTGCGATGGCCGCGCAAGCGCGGCCTTGGGGAGGGGGCGAGGGCGTCGGCTGGGTCCGGCGCCCTCGGCTTTTATGGCCCGATGTCGTCGCTGCTTTCGGGCTGCGGGATCTTCTGCGGCGGTCCGGGCACGAGGCCGATCGCCTTGGCGAGATTGTCGTCCCAGCCATAGACGTCGGGGCGGAACTGGACACGGGCGCCATCCCAGAAGGCGGTCTGGTAGAGCAGGCGCACCGGGAGGGGGGTCTTGAGCTTCACGAACTGTTCGTCTTCCTGCAGCATCGCCGTCTGGAACTCGTCGAGGATGCCCTGTTCCTGCGCCAAAGCGGTCGCGAACTGCACCGCATCCTGGACGCGGACGCAGCCGTGGCTGCGATGGCGCTCGGGCACGCTGAACAGCGCTTTGGCCGGAGTATCGTGAAGGTAGATCTGCTGGTCGTTCGCCATATCGAACTTGACCAGGCCGAGCGAATTCTTCGGCCCCGACTGCTGCACCCACTTGCCGTCCTTCTGGACGAAGCCATTGTCCGCGAGCCATGCCGGGCTCTTCGTGGCAAGCTCGGTGACGCCGATCCCCTCGGGCACGTTCCAGGCCGGTTTGGCGACCAGCCGCACGATCGGCGCCTGGAGCTGCGGAGTCGGCTTGTCGGGCTCGCCTTCGACGACCGCGCGACGGTCGGCGTGTTGCCCATCGCGCCAATAATCGAGGATGGAGGCGGCGGTGTTGACGTCGATCCGCGTCGCCGGCGGCGTCCGCTGCAACCAGCGCAGCCGCTCCATTGCAATGGCCAGCTGCCGGGCGCGATAGCCGGGTCCCGCGTTCAGCACGTCAAGTGTGGCGCCGCCGATCACGGCGTCGGGCTTGAGGCCCCACTCGGCCTGCACGCGCTTCACCGCCGCGACGAGATCGGGCGAATAGTGATCCGCGCTAGGCGCAGGCGCGGCGCGGGCCGCCGCCGTCGCCCCGGTTTTCTGCGGCGCTGGCCGCGGCGGGGCGATGATCTCGTTCGCGGTCAAAGCGGCGCGGACCAGCGGGATCCGCGGGTCGCGGCCGCCCGGTTTGATCGGCTTACCCTCCGGGATCGGCTGCGGCTGCCCTTTGGACGCAAGCCGCAGATAGTGGAGCTGCGCCTGGCTCAGCGCCCGATATTCATCGGTCTGGGGGACGAGCGAGGCGAGCCATCCCTTCACGTCGCCCTTCCGGATCGCCTGGGCGAGCCCCTGGCGGACGTCCACCTTCGGTCGAGGGATGGTATAGACTTCGTGGAGCTTGGTCGGGTCGGCGTAGCCGTTGGCGAGCGCGGTCGCATATTTGAGCGCGGCCTCGGTCAGCGCCGCGCCTTTCTCCCCGCCCTTCAGGAAGAGCTCGGGCTTGAGGCCGTTGGCCGGCGCCCCGGCGATTGCTTCCCGCAACTGCTGTTCGGCCTTGCCGTCCCAGTCGACGGAGACGCCGGCGGATTGGCCGGTGGTTCCTTGTTCTGATTGGTTGTTCCTGCGTGAGCAGGAGAGGAGGGCGGTGCTGCACAGGGCGAGGCTCAGGGCCGCGCCGGTCCATTTGTTATTCATCAGGGCGCTTGAACGCGGTCAGCCGCAAAAGCGATCCAAGGCTGCGGAACTAATCTTCCTGCATGTTGGGATCGCGCAGGCCCTCCCCGAGCGCGGCGCGGACGCGGTCGGCCTCGCTGCTGGTCACCGGGTAGGCGCAATAATCGGCGGCGTAGAACGCGCTCGGCCGATGGTTGCCGCTCAGGCCGATGCCGCCGAACGGGGCGTTCGACGGGGCGCCGTTGGTCGGCTTGTTCCAGTTGATCACCCCCGCGCGCACGCCGGCCCAGAACTTGTCGTACATCTCGGGACTTCCACCGACGAGGCTCGCGGCGAGGCCGAAGCGGGTATTGTTCGCTTCGGCAATGGCGGCATCGAAATCCTTGACCCGGATGAGCTGGAGGACGGGCCCGAAAATCTCCTCGTCGGGACGATCCTTTAGGTCGGTGACGTCGATCAGCGCGGGCGTCAGGAACGGCAGGTCCTTGGCCGGCCGGTCGAGGCGGCACAGTGGCTTGCCGCCCTTCATCATCAGGTTCAGCCATTGCTCCTGGACGTTGTCGGCGGCCGCATTGTCGATCAGCGGGCCCATGAACGGTGGGGGGTCGGCAAAGGGCTGGTCGACGATCAGTCGGTCGATCAGCTTCCTGACCGCCATGAGCAACGGTCCTTCCTTGCCCTCCTCGACGATCAGCCGCCGCGCCGCGGTGCAGCGCTGGCCGGCCGACAAATAGGCCGATTGCACGACGATCGCCGCCGCCGCTTCCACGTCTTTGCAGGACCAGACCACAAGCGGGTTGTTGCCGCCAAGCTCGAGCGCCAGGATCTTTTGCGGGGTCTCGGCAAACTGGCGGTGAAGCGCCATGCCGGCGCGCGCCGAGCCGGTGAACAGCAGGCCGTCGATTCCCGGGTGGCCGGCCAGTGCGCGCCCCTGGTCGGGGCCGCCGATCAGCAGGCGAACGACGCCGTGCGGGATCTTTGCCTCATGGAAGCAGTGCACCAGGAACTCGCCCGTCGCGGGGGTCTTTTCCGACGGCTTGAACACCACGGCATTGCCGGCGATCAGCGCCGGCACGATGTGGCCGTTGGGAAGGTGCGCCGGGAAATTGTAGGGCCCGAGCACGGCGAGCGCGCCATGCGGCTTGTGACGCACCGCGATCCGGTTGCCGAGCGCGGCCTCCATCTTCCGCTGCGGAGTGCGCTCGGCATAGGCCTCGACCGAAATGTCGACCTTGTTGACCACCGCCGCGACCTCGGTGCGGGTTTCCCACAAGGGCTTGCCGGTCTCGCGCGCGATTAGTTCGGCGAACTCGGCTTCCTTCTTGCGCACGACGTTGGCGAAGCGGCGTAGCGCCTCGATTCGATAGGCATTTGAGTGCGCCGCCCAGGCCGGCCAGGCCGCGCGCGCCGCTGCGACCTCGGCTCCGGCATCGCCGAGCTTGCCCGACCACAGCTCCGCGCCCGTCGCCGGGTCAGTCGAGACCAGCGTCCCGGCGGGGACGGTCCGTTCCACGACGTCCGCTGGATTCTTAGCTTGCCGGTGCATCCTGTTCCATTGCTTCGCCCATTGTCCGCACCGCTCTAACCTTGTCCTCGAACGGCTGCCAGTCATCGCTTGTCGCGATCGCCGACCAGATCGCCTCGACCTCGTCGATATGCATCGAGCAGGGCTCGCCGTTGGCCCAATAGCTATGCGTCCGTGGCACCTGCCGACCCTCGATCAGCCGTGCGAGCTCGCGGAAGGGATCGCCGGGATAGGCTTCGGTTCCGGGGTCGCGGCCGCCGCGCCAGTCGAAGAAGATGCGGTCGATCGGATCGGCCCGGCTCGCCAGGGCCTTGATCAGCGCCGCGGCGATAGCGCGCTCGTCGCCCCCGCGCGCGATCCCCAGCCGCAGCAACAGCGCGTCGACCAGCGCTTTGTCGAAGCGGGCGCTCCACCCGGCGAGCAGTTCGGACAGGGCGGGTGCTTCGCTGATCAGCGACAGGCAGCCGGCGAGCTGCGCCAGATCCCAGTGGATCGCCTCCGGCTGGCGGCCGAATGCATAGAGGCCGTAATGATCGAAGTAAGCGGCGGTGAAATCGGGGTCCCAATCGGGCGTGAACCGCCACGGGCCGTAGTCGAAGCTCTCGCCGGTGACGTTGATATTGTCGCTGTTGAGCACGCCGTGGACGAACCCGGCGGCGAGGTAGGAGGCGGCGAGGATCGCGGTTCGCTCGCTGACGAGATCGAACAGCCGGAGCGCATTCTCGCCATCGTCCGCCGCGGCGTCTTCGGAATAAAGCTTCTCGAGGCAGTAGCGGGTCAGCGTCTTGAGGTTCTCGACCTCGCCAAGGAAGGCGAGGCGCTGAAAGGTCCCGATCCGGATGTGGCCGTGGCTGAGCCGGGTCAGCACCGCCGAGCGGGTGGGTGAGGGCTCGTCGCCGCGCTCGAGCGCCTCGCCGGTCTCGAAAAAGGCGAAGCTCTTTGAGGTGCTGACGCCCAAGGCCTCGAGCATCTCGGTTGCCAGCACCTCGCGAACGCCGCCCTTCAAGGTCAGGCGCCCGTCGGCAGTGCGGCTGTAAGGCGTCTGGCCCGAACCCTTGGTGCCAAGGTCGAGCAGCCGGCCTCGATCATCACGCAGCTGGGCGAAGGTGAAGCCGCGGCCGTCGCCGATCTCGGGATTGTACACGCGGAACTGGTGGCCGTGATAACGCAGCGCCAGGGGCTGCACGAGATTGTCGGGCAGCGGCTCGAAGCGGCAGAAGTGCTGTGCCCACTGGGCGTCCGTGAGGTCGAGCCCGACGCGTTCGGCCCAGCGGCGATTGGCGAAGCGCAGCGCACACTGCGGAAAGCTCGCCGGCTCGACCGCGTCATAAAAATCGCCGCCCAGGTCGAGGATCGCCGGTTCGGGTCGATAGGATTGGAAGTCAGCGGGCTGGGCCACGCCTCCCCTTAAGTGATTGCAAACCCTTCACAAGGGCTTGAGGTCGGCCAAGGGAAATGGAGGCCCGAGCCGGAATCGAACCGGCGTGCAAGGATTTGCAGTCCTCTGCGTAACCACTCCGCCATCGGGCCGCCGGAGACCGACGCGCTTTGACGCGAGCGTCCGCCGCCGGTCAACCCCCCGACGTTCGACAGGAGCGTTTCGATGAATGGCGGTTGGCGAGGGCCGCGCCTGCCGATAAGAGCCAGCTTGATCTCCAGGTGTATTATTGGCATATAACAGTCATGACGGTTCAACGCCCGATCCCCGATTTTGCCGCCGCACGTGAAGCAATGGTCGAAAGCCAGCTGCGGCCGCAGGGCGTCACCGAACCTGCAGTGCTCGATGCCATGCGTCGCATCCCGCGCGAGAATTTCCTGCCGAGCCACACGCGCCCCCTGGCCTATGTCGATCGCGCCGTGGCGATTCGCGAGGGGCGGTTCCTGGCGGCGCCGGCAGTGCTTGGCCAACTGCTGACGCAGATGATGCCCCAGCGCGGCCAGCGCGCGCTCGTCGTCGGTGCCGGTACCGGCTATTCCGCCGCGGTCCTCGGCGCGATGGGGCTCGAGGTGGTGGCGCTGGAAAGCGATGCCGAGCTCGCTGCGGCCGCTCGCAAGAACAAGATTAAGGTCACCGAGGGGCCGCTTGAAGAAGGCTGCCCGGGCGGCGCCCCATTCGGCCAGATTCTGATCGATGGCGCGGTCGAATATATTCCGGACGCGATCATCGCCCAACTCGCCGACGGCGGCCGCCTCGGCGTCGCCATAGCCGACCGCGGCATCACCCGCCTCGCGATCGGACGCAAGGCCGGCGACGCATTCGGCACCCTGTCCGTTGGCGACGCGGGCGTTCCGGCGCTGCCGGGCTTCCAGCGGCCGCGGGTCTTCACGTTCTGACAGTCGAAGGGACGGCATTTTGCTCTCGAAGATCTTTACCGCGTCGCTGATGGCTGCGCTCATGGCCGGGACTGCAGGCGCGGACACGCTGCGCGAGGCGCTGGTTTCGACCTACGCCACCAACCCCACGCTCACCGGCCAGCGCGAGACGCTGCGCGCGACCGACTCCACGGTCGCGATCGCCAGGGCCGCCGGCCGGCCGCAGGTCAGCGCCACGGTCGGGCTCAATCGCGACCTGTCACGCAGCGGGATCCTCGACACCGGCGGCAAGGGGCCGACGGTCTCCGCGGGAGTGGATGTCAGCTACCCTCTGTTCAACGGCGGCGCCGTCCGGAATAACGTCCGTGCTGCCCAGACCCGCGTCGAGGCCGGGCGGGCGTTTCTGCGCGCGGTCGAAGGCGACGTCTTCACGCTCGCGGTCTCGGCTTACATGGACGTGATCCGCGATCGCGCGATCGTCGAGCTCAACCACAACAATGTGAAGGTGCTCGATACCAATCTCGAAGCCACTAGCGACCGATTCAAGATCGGCGACCTCACCCGCACCGACGTCGCCCAGTCCGAAGCGCGGCTCCAGCTCGGCCGCTCGCAGCTTGCAACGTCCGAAGGGCAGCTCGCCGCAAGCGAAGCCACCTACCGCCAGGTGATCGGCCATGCGCCGGGCAAGCTGGCGCCCCCGCCGCCGCTGCCGCCGCTGCCCAAGAGCGAGGACGAAGCGGTGAGGATCGCGCTCGCCAACAATCCTGACCTGATCGCGATCAGCCGCCAGGCGGTCGCCGCGGGCTATGACGTGAGCGTCGCCCGCGCCGGCCGGCTGCCGACCCTGTCGGGCGTGGTTAGCGGCACGTACGTCAACGCGCTGGGCGGCAGCACGGGCGCCTTCCCCAACACCGGCACGCAAACGACCGCAGGACTGGCTGCGCGCATCCCGATCTTCCAGGGCGGGCTTCCGGCCGCGCGAATCCGGCAGGCCCAGGCGCTGCAGGGGCAGGCGCTCGAGCAGGTCGTCGGTGCCGAGCGCGCGGTCGCGCAGGTCGCGCGCGCCGCCTTTGCTTTCTATGATGCCGCGCAGAAGGCGATCCAGGCCAACACTGTCGCGGTGCAGGCCAATGAGCTCGCGCTCGAGGGCAACCGCGCCGAGCAGAGCGTCGGCACCCGCACCATCATCGAAGTCCTGAATGCCGAACAGGAGCTGCTGAACTCGCAGGTCCTGCTGGTGACCGCGAAGCGCGACGCTTACGTCGCCGGCTTCCAGCTGCTGAATGCGATGGGCCAGGCCGAGGCGCAGGACCTGGG
The DNA here is from genome assembly GCA_040005255.1 of Sphingomicrobium sp. Taxonomy (GTDB): domain Bacteria; phylum Pseudomonadota; class Alphaproteobacteria; order Sphingomonadales; family Sphingomonadaceae; genus Sphingomicrobium. Next base: position 2,955 of record JBDTZJ010000003.1, on the reverse strand, counting down.
GCTCGACGGCGGGCCGCTCTACGACCCGCTCGGCAATTACCGGCGGGTCGCGGGCGATTGGAACGACTGGGCGAGCGACCCGCGCCATCCGACCGTCGCGACCCGAACGGTCAGCCCCGAGGAAATGCCGGCAACCCCCGTCGTAACGCCGCAAATCGATTCCGCGCGGATCGATCCATCGCCGCCCGTGACTCCAGGGGTGACTCCACCGCCCCAATAAATATACAGCGGCGTCATGCAGTCGCCGGGTCGTGAACCTTCGATGGAAGACATCCTCGCATCGATCAAGAAAGTGATCGCCGAGGAAAAGGAGCTGCGTACCACCAGCGAGCCGATCGATTCGGTCGACGACGAGGCGCTGCCGGAGGACAATAGCGCTCCGGATGACGTGCTCGAGCTCGACCAGCCGCTAGCTCCGCCGATGGACCTGGGACCGCCGCTGGTCGACGAGCACCTCGCCGGACAGAGCCGCGAGAAGCTCGCGGCTTTGCAGACCGTCGCCGCGACCATTCCGGCCGCGCCAGCGGCCAATCCGCTCGAGGACATCATCCGCGAGATGCTCCGGCCAATGCTCAAGCAATGGCTCGACGAGCATCTGCCGCAGATGGTCGACGAGCATGTGAAGCGCGAGATTTCGCGGATTACCGGACGGCCGCTTTAGGCTCCTCCCTAGCCGAAGGCTGGGGAGGGGAACCATTCACCGCAGAGTGAATGGTGGAGGGGTCCTGACTCGGCGCCACCTACCCCTCCACCATCGAATCTGCGTTCGCTGGTTCCCCTCCCCACGAGCTCCGCTCGCAGGGAGGAACTTGCGTGCCGGGACGGCTTTGCTACGCGTGGCGACCATGACCCACTCGAAGCTTCTCCTCGCTGCCGCGGCCGCCGCGCTCGCGGCTTCCCCGCTCGCCGCCCGGCCAATGACCGCGGTCGACATGCACTCGATCCACCGCCTCGGCGCGCCCGAAGTCTCGCCCGACGGTAGGTCGGCGGTGTTCACCCTCTCGACCACCGACTGGGACAAGAACAAGCGCGTCAACACGCTCAGCCTGCTCGACCTGACGAAGCCCGGCGCGACCCCGGTGCGGGTGACGGGCGGGGAGAAGGGCCACGACGCGGTGTTCGGGCGCGACGGCTCGCTGTGGTTCCTGATGGCCGCGGGCGACCACGACCAGCTGTTCCGCAAGCCGCCGGGCGGCGCTCCCGTACAGGTCAGCAATTTCCCGGTCGACGTCGGCGGGTTCAAACTCGCGCCCACCGGGGACCGAGTGATCGTGTGGGCCGACCGCCCGGATTGCTCCGACCTCGCCTGCTCAACTGCGCAAATCCCGGCCAAGCCCGCAGGCTCGGGCCGCACCTACGACCAGCTGTTCATTCGCCACTGGGACAGCTGGGCTGAACCGGAGACGAAATCGCGCCTTTATTCCTTCCCGATTGCCAACGGCCGGCTGAGCGGTGGCGGCGTCAGGCTCACCACGGGCCTTGAGGGCGACACGCCGTCCAAGCCGATGGGCGGCGGCGAGGAAATCGCTCTCTCGCCGGACGGGCGGACCGTCTATTTCGCGCTGCGCGAGGCGGGCCGGATCGAGCCCTTGTCGACCAACCTCGACATCTTCGCGGCGCCGAGCGACGGCTCGGCTCCGCCGGTCAACCTGACCGCCGCCAACAAGGGGACCGACAATTTGCCGGCCGTGTCGCCGGACGGCAAGACGCTGGCCTATTTCGCCATGGCGCGGGCCGGCTACGAGGCCGACCGCCAGGTGCTGATGCTGCGCGATCTCGCGACCGGCGCGGTCCGCCCGCTGACGCAAAGCTGGGACCGCTCGGTCGGGTCGATCGCCTGGGCGCCCGACGGCAAGAGCCTGCTGGTGACGGCCGAGGACACGCTCGAGCAGCCGGTGTTCCGGATCGACGCGCGCACCGGCGCCGTCACGCGGCTGACCGGCGATGGGCATTTCGACAATATCCGGGTGCTTCCCGGCGGCGGCGCGATCGTGACCATGAACAGTATCATGGCGCCCGACGACCTCTACCGGCTCGACTCCGGCGGCCGCGTAACGCGTCTGACGGACGTCAACCGCGAGCTGCTTGCCCAGCTCGACCCGGTGACGTTCAGCAAGTTCAGCTTCACGGGCGCCAACAACGACCGCGTGTGGGGCTGGGAACTGAAGCCGGGGGCGGCGACGGCCAAGCTGCCGGTGCTGCTGCTCGTCCACGGCGGGCCCCAAGGCACTTTCTCGAATAGCTGGTCGTATCGCTGGAACCCGCGTGTCTTTGCCAGCCCGGGATACGGCGTCGTCTCGATCGATTTCCACGGCAGTCAGGGCTACGGCCAGGCCTTCACCGACGCGATCCACCAAAATTGGGGCGGGTGGCCGCTCGAGGACCTGAAGCTCGGCCTCGCCTACGCGACCGCGCACGACCCGCAGCTCGACGGCAGCAACGCCTGCGCGGCCGGTGGGTCATATGGCGGCTACATGATGAACTGGATCGAGGGGAACTGGCCCGACCGGTTCAAGTGCCTCGTCCAGCACGACGGCGTGTTCGACGCCCGCGCCATGGCCTATGAGACCGAGGAATTGTGGTTCGACGAATGGGAGCATGGCGGGCATCCCTATTACGAGGCGCCGGCCGAGTTCGAGAAGTGGAACCCCGTCAATTACGTCCAGAGCTGGAAGACGCCGCAGCTCGTTATCACGTCCGAGAAGGACTTCCGCATTCCCTATACGCAGGGGATCGCCGCCTTCACCGCCCTCCAGCGGCGCAACATCCCGTCGCGGCTGCTGGTGTTCCCGGACGAGAACCACTGGGTGCTGAAGCCGAAGAATTCGGTCCAATGGTATGACGAGGTGTTCGGCTGGCTTCGCCGCTACCTTGGCGGACAGCAGGTGCCGCAGCCGGTACCGGTGAATCAGAACCCGCCGGAGCGGCCCGAGCGCGGCTAGGGGAAGCGGATCG
>JBDTZJ010000044.1:0-11719 GCA_040005255.1 Sphingomicrobium sp. | reverse complement strand
AGATGACACCGTTCCGGGAATGGAACGGATTCCGGCATCGTGCATTTAATGTGCGTTAATAGCGCGTCCCTTTACGAGCAGGGAGCGGAGCCGTGGCAACCGACATTATCAAGAACAGCGTCCGGGCCCTTGGCCTGGCGGCTGCGCTTACCTGTGCGAACGCCGCGCAGGCCGCGATCAACATTTACTCCGCGACCTTGACCGGCCCGAATGAATCGCCGCCCAACGCTTCGCCCGGGACTGGATCGGCCACCGTAACTATCGATACCGTCGCAAATACCATGCTGGTCTACGTGACCTTCGCTGGGCTCCAGGGGACCACGACCGCCTCGCACATCCATGCGCCGACGGCGGTTCCATTTGCCGGCACCGCCGGCGTCGCGACGACCGTTCCCACCTTCGCGGGCTTCCCGCTTGGCGTTACGTCCGGAACCTACAATCCCAGCGCCTTCGACCTGCTCGCAACGTCGACCTACAACCCGGCATATGTCACCGCCAACGGCGGTACGGTCACGGGTGCAAGAAACGCCTTGCTGTCCGCTATTGCAAGCGGTCAGTCCTATCTCAACATCCACACGACTTCGTTCCCGGGTGGTGAAATCCGGGGATTCCTGGTTGCGGTCGTACCCGAGCCGGCGACCTGGATGATGATGTTGCTGGGGTTCGGCGCGATCGGACTCGCGGTGCGCCGCCGCCAGACCTCAGTTGCCAGCGCCTAGCCGCGCCGCCTTGATGATCTGAATCTTGGGCTCGAGCATCTGGCCCTTCATCGCGCCTTCGCCCTTGGTCGCGGACACCGGGGCATCGAAGATCTTCTTCACGACATCCATGCCTTCGGTCACGTGACCGAAGGCGGCAAAGCCCGTGGCATCGCCCTGCGGGTTGCCCGCGTCGAATGCCGTCACGTCGGTGAGCAGGATGAAGAAGTCCGATCGGGCCGTGCGTGGCCCCGCGTTGGCCATTGAAATAGTACCGGCGAGGTTGTGAAGACCCGTCGTGCTGGTCGGCTCATGCGCGATTGGGGGAAAGAGCTTGCGGGCGTCGGACCGAACCCCGCCCTGGATCAGATTGCTCGTCTGGCTGTGCATTGCCCGATAGAAGCTTTCACCATCGAGGCGGTGGGTGTCGACATAATGGAGGAAGTTGGCGGTGGTCACGGGGGCATGCTCGCGGTCAAGCGCGACGACGATGCGGCCGAGGTTGGTGTCGATCGCGACCGGGACCAGGTCCTCCTTGGGCACAGTGGCTTGCGCCGAGGGCGCTGCGGTCTGGGCAAGGGCGGGCGCTGCGAGGGAGGCAAGCAGCGCGGCGGCGAGGAATCGGTGCTTCATGGCCCGCCGCATAGCAAAGGCGGGATGAACCGCGCCACAGCGACTTCGCTTGGGGCTTTTCCCCTCGCGGCCAAGTCCTTATAGCCCGCGGCCATGCCCACCATGGAGCTGACCAATCCAGCCGCGCTGCCGGCCGACTGGCGCGATTTCGTCGCGCTGACCAAGCCACGCGTGATGAGCCTGGTGGTGTTCTCAGGCCTGTGCGGCCTCCTCGTCGCCCCCGTTCAACTGCCGCTGGTGCTCGGCTTCACCGCGATCCTGTGCATCGCGCTGGCTGCCGGAGCGTGCGGTGCGCTCAACCAATGGTACGAGGTCGAGGTCGACGCCAAGATGCGGCGCACCGCCAGGCGGCCGCTCCCCGCGGGCCGGATGGAGCGGCAATCGGCGCTTCACTTCGGGGTGGGCTTAAGCGGCTTCTCGGTGCTGCTGATGGGGCTGGCCGCGAACTGGCTCGCCGCCGCGCTGCTTGCCGTATCGATCCTGTTCTACGTGCTTGTCTACACCGTCTGGCTGAAGCCGCGCACCGCGCAGAACATCGTCATTGGTGGCGCCGCCGGCGCATTCCCGCCGCTGATCGGCTGGGTCGCTGCCACCGGCCATGTCGCGACGCTGCCGCTGCTGCTGTTCGCGATCATCTTCCTGTGGACCCCGCCGCATTTCTGGGCGCTGTCGCTGTTCGTCCGGTCCGATTATGCCGCGGCCGGGATCCCGATGCTGCCTGTCGTTGCCGGTGTGCAGAGCACCCGCCGGCATATCCTGCTTTACAGCCTGCCGATGGCCGCCGCGGCGGTTGCTCCCTGGCTGCTGGGCCTGACCGGTCCTATCTACGGGGCCTGCGCCGCGCTGCTGAGCTTTGTCTTCCTCGTGCTTGCCGCGCGCGTTGCCGCCAATCGGGCCACCGAGCCCGCGGCGATGGACGCCGAGAAGCATCTGTTCGCTTATTCGGTCTTCTATTTGTTCGCCCTGTTCGCCGTGCTCGTCGCCGACCGGTTCCTGCCGTGGTGAACGCCGAGGACGAAGTCATCCGCAAGCGCCAGCGCGAGCGGGCCCGGATCATGGCACTGCTCCTCGGCGCCTTCGTCGTGCTGCTGTTCTTCATCACCATCGCCAAGACGAGCATGAACTGGTGAGCCCGAACACCCGCACGGCGTTGATCATGGCAGGCGTCGTGGCCTTCATGGCTGGCCTCGCGGCCGCATCGCCGCCGCTCTACCGCACCTTCTGCTCGCTGACCGGCTTCGGCGGGACGCCGCTGCGGGCGGAGCGTGCTCCGGGAGCGATCGCCGGCCAGGTCGGCGTCCGTTTCGACGCCAACGTCCACCCCGGCCTGCCCTGGCGGTTCGAGCCGGAGCAGCAGCGGGTCGAGATCAAGCCCGGCGCCCAAACCCGCATCCTGTACCGCGCCCAGAACCTCAGCGCCCGGCCGTGGACCGGGCAGGCGGCCTACAACGTCTCGCCCGACCAGGCTGGAAAGTATTTCAAGAAGATCCAGTGCTTCTGTTTCACCGAGCAGACGCTCAAAGCCGGCGAGACGGTCGACATGCCGGTGGTCTTTTTCGTCGATCCCAAGATCAAGGACGATCCCGACACCAGGGACATCGACGAGATCACGCTGAGCTATACATTTTACCCGGTGGAAACCGCCGCCGCCGCTCGCTAGAGCCCCGGATAAGGATCAAGAGGGAAGCTGGAACAGATGTCCGCCACGAAGAACCACGATTACCACTTGGTCGAGCCGAACATCTGGCCGCTGATTGGCGCCCTGAGTGCATTCGCGCTGTTCGGCGGGTTCGTGATGTACCTCCACGACAACCCTTACGGGAAGTTCGTGATGGGCCTTGGGGTCGCGGGCGTGCTCCTCACGATGTACGAGTGGTGGGGCTATACGATCAAAGAGGCGCATGGCGGCGACCATACGCCGGTCGTGCAGCTACACCTGCGCTACGGCATGATCCTGTTCATCGCGTCCGAGGTGATGTTCTTCCTCGCCTGGTTCTGGGCATTCTTCGACAGTTCGATCTTCCCGCCCGCGGCGATCGGCGGGGTGTGGCCACCCAAGGGCGTTGAAGTGCTGAACCCCTGGGGCTTCCCGCTGCTCAACACCTTGATCCTGCTGTGCTCGGGCACGACGGTGACCTGGGCGCACCATTCGCTGATCCATGGCGACCGCCAGGGCCTCAAGCTCGGCCTGTGGTGCACGATTCTGCTCGGCGTGACCTTCACGTCGGTGCAGGCCTATGAATATGCCCATGCGCCGTTCGCCTTCAAAGGCAGCATCTACGGCTCGACCTTCTTTATGGCGACGGGCTTCCATGGCTTCCACGTGATCGTCGGCACGATCTTCCTGACCGTCTGCTTGATCCGGTCGTACAAGGGCGACTTCACGCCGAGGCAGCATTTCGGGTTCGAAGCCGCCGCCTGGTACTGGCATTTCGTCGACGTCGTGTGGCTGTTCCTGTTCACGTCGATCTACGTCTGGGGCGGCTGGGGCGCGCCGCACGCGGGGTGATCTCCCGGGCGGCGAGTGCCGCATGAACCGACGGCTGCCGATCGTGCCGACGATTGTCGTGCTCGCGGCCGTGGCCATCATGGTCGGGCTGGGCATGTGGCAGCTGCAGCGCGCCAAATGGAAGGATGGGCTGCTGGCCCGCTACGCAACAGCCGAGCAGCAGCCGCCGATCATCTATCCGACCATCCCGGTTCATGACGACCAGCTGCCCCTGTACCGGCACGCGACGGGCGTCTGCCTGCGGGTCGTCGGGCAGCGCGCGCAGGCCGGCGAGAACCGCGCCGGAGAACCGGGCTACGTCCACATCGTCGATTGCGCGACCGGCGCCGAGGGGCCGGGAATGAGCGTCGAGGTCGGCTGGTCGAAGAATCCCAATGCACAGATCAATTGGTCGGGCGGTCCGGTCAGCGGTGTCATCGCGCCCGATCGGCGGACGCGGATGCGCCTCATCGCGGCAAGCGCCCCACCTGGCCTCGAGCCGAGCGCGCTGCCTTCGCTCTCAAGCATCCCAAACAACCATCGAAGCTACGCGTTGCAATGGTTCGCGTTCGCCGCAATCGCGCTCGTGATTTATGTTTTGGCCGTGCGGAAGCGTTGGAACGAGAAGCCGGCAAAGCCGAAATGATGCAGCTGACCACCCTCGCCAACGGCCTTCGGGTCGCAAGCCGACCGATGCGCAGCGTCGAGACGATCGCCGTCGGCCTTTATGCAGCGACCGGATCGCGCAACGAGCCCGATTCCCTCAACGGCGTTGCCCATCTGTTCGAGCATATGGTGTTTAAGGGCGCCGGCGGGCGGTCCGCGCGCGAGATCAGCGAGCTGGTCGAGGATGTCGGCGGTGATCTCAACGCCTCCACCGACCGCGAGCTGACGGCTTTCTATCTCAGCCTGCTCGCGCCCGACTTGAAGCTCGGGGTCGACCTCCTCGCGGACCTGATCCAGCGGCCGCATTTCGAGGCCGCGCACCTCGAGCTCGAAAAGAAGGTCGTCCTGCAGGAGCTGGCCGAAGCGCGGGAGACCGCGTCGGATATCGTCTTCGACCTGCTTCAGGAGGCGGCGTTCGGCGACCAACCGCTCGGCCGGTCGGTGCTTGGCAATGAGCGGAGCATCCGCGCGATTACCGCCGACGACCTGCGTGGTTGGCTCGAATCGCAATATGCGCCGCAGTCCCTGGTCCTGGTCGGAGCCGGCAAGCTCGAGCACGAGCGTTTGCTCGATCTCGCCGAGGCCGCGTTCGGCGGAATGGCGCCACGTGCTGCACCCGTGCAGGCCCCCGCGAAGTTCACGGGCGGCAGCCGCTTCGGACGCCGAAAGAGCGCGCAGGCCCATATCGCGATCGCGATGGCGGCACCCGAATGGGGCTCTTCCGATGCCTATGCCTCCCAGATGTTCGCCGACGTGGTGGGCGCCGGAGCATCGTCCCACCTGTTCCAGGAGCTGCGCGAGGAGCAGGGGCTCGCCTATTCAGTCGCCAGCGGGGCGCAAAATTACGCCGGCACCGGCCTGTTCTGGAACTATGTCGCGAGCGATCGCGCCGACGCCGGGCTCGTGCACCGGGAGATGGAGCGGGTCCTCGCGGCAGCGGCAGCGGGACTTGAACAGCGCGACCTTCAACGCGCGCGGGCGCTCGCCAAGGCGGGGATGATGATGAGCCTGGAAAGCTGCTGGGGACAGGCAAGCTATCTCGCGACGCGGCTACTGCGCGATGGCGCATTGATCGAACCTTCCGAGATAGTCGCGCGCCTCGACCGAGTGACGCTCGACGAGGTGAGGGCGGTCGGTACGCAAATGCTCGCCGGGCCGCGCGCGGTGGCAAGCGTCGGCGCCAAGCTCGCGCTGGCGGCGTGAGCGACCTCGCGACGATCGTCGCCGAGCCCTGGCCCGACTGGGGCCTGATCGCCTGCGGCAACGGGCAGAAGCTCGAGCGCTATGGCGGCTTCAAAGTCGTGCGTCCGGAGCCGCAGGCGATGTGGGCGCCGGCGCACGACAATTGGGACCCGGACGCGACCTTCGTTCCCGGCTCGGACGAGGAAGGCGGCGGCCGCTGGGTGCAGCATCGCCCGGTGCCGCGACAGTGGGAGCTTTCGCGCGGAGCCGTGAGGTTCAACGCGTTGCTGACGCCCTTCCGCCACTTGGGTTTCTTCCCCGACATGGCGCCGCAATGGGACTGGATGCGCGAGCGAGCGGCCGGCGCCGACGTGCTCAACCTGTTCGGTTACACCGGCGTCGGCAGCCTGCTGCTGAGCGACGCCGGCGCCCGGCTTGTCCATGTCGACGCATCGAAAAAATCGGTCGAGGGGGGCAAGGCGAACGCAATGCTGTCGGGCATGGAAGACAAGCCCATCCGTTGGATCGTCGATGACGCCAGCAAGTTCACCGCGCGCGAGGTGCGCCGGGCGCACCGCTATGACGGAGTTCTCCTCGACCCGCCCAAGTTCGGCCGCGGGCCGACGGGCGAGGTCTGGCGGCTCGAGGAAAATCTCGCGCCGTTGCTCGCCGACTGCCGGAGGCTGCTCGATGCGGACAGCCGCTTCCTCGTGCTCACCGTCTATGCCGTGCGCATGTCGGCGCTGGCGATCGGCGAGCTGGTCAAGCAGACGCTCGGCGAGCTCGGCGGAACGGTCGAGATGGGTGAGATGGCGGTGCGCGAGGAGGCGCGCGGGCTGCTTCTCCCGACGGCAATCTACGCGCGCTGGTCTAAGTCCTAGCTGCCCGGATCCCGGCGCCGGCGACCAACGGGGCGCCCGCGGTTAGCAGCAGCGACACCGCGGCCTCCAGAAGAAGCGTGTCGGCGACGGCAAAGATCAGCAAGGGAACTGCCAGGGGCAGCAACAGCAGGCCGGCGAGAGACCCGGCACGCGGCAGGCCGGCGGTCACTGCCGCTACGGCAACGGCAAGGGCGGCAAGCGCCGGGGTGCCGATCGCCAGCGCGATCTCGGTCCGCGCCAGCGACGCTCCGTTCATCGCCAGCAGCGCGGACGCGGGAACTGCCGCGACCAGCAGCAGCGGCGCGAAGGTCAGCCAATGCGCGGCGATCTTGGCGAAGGCGACGCTTTCTTCGGCCAGGCCGTGGAGCGCGAGTTGGTCAAGGACCCCGTCGGCGCGGTCGGGCTCGATCAGCCGCTCGATCGGGAGCAGTGCGGCGGTGAGCGCTGCGATCCACAGCGCACCCGGGCCGATCCGCGACAGCAGCCGCGCGTCCGGCCCGATCGCGAAGGGGACGAGCGTCGCCACCAGCAGGAAGAATGCGATCGGCAGCCAGGCTGAGCCGGTAAGGCCGCGGCGCACGTCGCGGACAATCAGCGCCCAGATCATGCGCCAAGCTCCAGCCGGCGCCAGTCGCCGGGGAGTGGCTGATGGGAGGCCGCAAGCACGGCTCCGCCGGTCGCGAGATGGTCCTCAACCGCTTGCGCGAGCCGGGCGGCTCCGTCTCCATCCAACGCGTTGAGCGGCTCGTCGAGCAGCCACAGCGGCGCACCCGACGCGGCGACGCGCGCCAGCGTCGCGCGCTTGAGCTGGCCCGAAGACAGCAACCGCACGGACACGTCTGCAAGGAACGATATGCCCAGCGCGTCCATCGCCGGGCCGGGCGATCCGCCCCAGAACCGGAGTGCGCGCTTCAACGGCAGTTCGCGGTCGAGCGCGACATTGTCGTCGGCAAGCGCCAGCGGCGAGCGTTCGACCCGCCCGCGTTCCTCGCGGAGCAAGCCCGCCGCCAGGCGGATCAGGCTCGACTTGCCGCTGCCGTTCGGCCCGGCGACCTGGAGAGCGTCGCCCGGGCCAAGCGCGAGATCGAGGTTCTCGAACAGCAAGCGGCCGCCGCGGCGCAGCGCTACGCCGTCGAACCGCAGGAGGGGCCTCACTCGGCGCCGTCCTCGAGCGCGTGCATGTCGTCGTCCGAGAAGCCGAAATGATGCCCGACTTCGTGGATGACGATGTGGCTGACTAGCTGCTCAACGCTCACGCCGGTCGACCGCCATTCGGCAAGGATCGGCCGCGAGTAGAGGGTGATGCGCTCCGGCAGCGTGCCCGAATGATTGACGCTTTGATGGTTGAGCGAGACGCCTTCGTACAGGCCGCTGAGTTGCATTGGATGGGTCAGGCCGACGCGGCGCGCGGTCTCAGGGTCGGCGACTGGCTCGATTAGCAGGACGATGTCCTTGAGGCTCTCGGCGAACGGTGACGGCAGCCGCTCAAGCGTTCGGCGCGCGATCTCGTCGATATCTGGTTCGGACGGCGTTCGGCCGGAAAGTCGCTCGACGGGCGTCATGCACGTGGAACTAGGGACGAGCTTCAGGCCCGGCAACCTTGCCCCGTCCGGCACTCCCCCTTAGATGGCCGCGTTCCAGGCAAAATGCGGAGCGGTGGCCGAGTGGTCGAAGGCGCTCGCCTGGAAAGTGAGTATACGGCAAAACCGTATCGAGGGTTCGAATCCCTCCCGCTCCGCCAATAGACCTTCTCAGGGCTTCGCAGAACAAAGCAGGGGCGTGAACGGAATGGACCGTTTGTTCCACTGATGTTTCGCATAGCTTCGCTTGCCTTCTCACCACAGCGCAACTATTGTGGGGTAATTCGAGAGGGAACGCGATCATGGCTCTAACTGTGAAACAAGCGCAGCACGCGAAGCCCGGCCGCCACTCTGACGGGCGTGGCCTCTATCTGCTGGTGAAGCCTTCGGGCGCCAGGTCATGGGTGCTGCGGGTCCAGTATAAGGGCGCTCGGCGCGATTGGGGGCTAGGCTCTTTCACGCTGGAGTCGGTGGGCGATCATATCCCGCTGCACAAGCGCAAGGCGCTCACGCTTACCGAGGCCCGCGAAAAGGCGCGGCTCGGCCGCGATCTGGCGAAGGCGGGAATAAACCCCTCCTCGGTATGGGCGGATGCTGACGCCGTGGAAATACCGACATTCGAGCAAGCGGCGCGGCGCTACCATGACGAAGTTTCGAAGGCATGGCGCAATGGGAAGCACGGGGCGCAATGGCTCGCCACTTTAGAGGCCTACGCCTTTCCGCATATCGGGAGCTCGACTGTCGATCAGATTGACGCGCCGGCCATCCAGAAAGTGCTACTTCCCATCTGGCTCACCAAAGGCGAAACGGCTCGGCGGGTTAAGCAACGCGTCGGCGTCGTGCTGGACTACTCGCACGGCCAAGGCTGGCGCGAAGCGGAGGCTCCTATGCGGGCCGTCAATCAACTGATGGGTGGAATTAAGCAGCCTCGGGCTGGCAACTTTGCGGCGATGGCCTACGCCGATCTTCCGCCGTTCATGGCGAAGCTGCGCAATGCCGACTTGTCCGTAGGTCGGTTGGCGCTGCAATTTCTTATCCTGACTGCCGCTCGCTCTGGCGAAGTGCGGGGCGCGACGTGGGCGGAGATTGACTTAGATGCTGGCGAGTGGCGCATTCCCGGCGATCGAATGAAAATGGGTCGGGTTCATATCGTGCCGCTAGTCCCCGCGGCGACGGACATTCTGCGGCAGCTTGAAGGGCTGTTCCCTCGGCGGCCCAAGGATGTGTTGTTTCCAGGCATGAAAGGCAAGCCAATGTCCGATGCCACGCTCGCCAAGGCGCTACGCGTCAACGGCGGCGGCGCGTTCACCGTCCACGGCTTCCGCTCGACGTTCCGTGATTGGGCGGCTGACACGGGCTTTGCGGACTCGTGGGCCGAGGCCGCGCTGGCGCACGGCAACCCCGACAAGACGGAAGCGGCTTACAGGCGAACAACATTCTACCAGCAGCGGCGCGATAAGCTCATGCCCGCTTGGGCGTCGTTCGCGCTCGGCAGCAGTTCGAACGTGGTTTCGCTCGCCGCTGCGCGGGCGTGACAGTGGCAGGGCTAGGTTCGCTACCGAAAAGCCGGTGTTCCGCTCCGGCCTGCCCTCCACTTTCTCAAGCGGATCGCCAGCGGAAGCGGCAATGAACAATAAGGGTCGGCCTGGTCGAAGCACCGTTTGGTTGTCACCCTCCGAGAGTTGGCCGAAGGGCAACAGCCGCAACGTCTATCTCGCGACCGCACTTGACGAGGTGGGGTTTGGGGTTCCGTCGTTCTTAGTGCTTGTTTGGATCGCTGACGAATCGACGGTCTCAACTCGCGGCGGTGACGTCTGCTTTGAAATGGAAAGCAGCCGCTACCGTCACGCCCCGGTCTGAGATCCTGTTGTCGGAGGCGGCCGCCTCTAAAGGCCACTACGCTTTCGAAGGATGGGGCGATCCATGGCTCCCAGGGAACGACACCTTGAAGCAGGAGCCACCATCAGGGCGCCGGCCGGCGGTAAGCTCGCCGCCGAGCTGGTTCGCAAGCGAGCGCACCACACGCATGCCCAAGCTTTTGCTCGCGGCCGCAGGATCAAAATCGTCTGGCAAATCGCGGCCTTCGTCGCTGACAATCAGCGCATGATTTTGATTCTCGACATCATACAATACTTCGATCCGCCCCGCTCCGTGTTTGGCGGCATTCGTCACTAGCTCGTTGACGATCAAACCGATCGGCTGAATCCAGGTATTCGGCACTTCGCCCTCCGCGCCATCGACCCGGATAGATCGGTCAAGAACTGCTTCGAGGTCCGCGCCAAGCCGCTTAAGAAAGGCGATGCAGGATGTCGTTGCGGTGTCACCGGCATAAAAATGGCGGTGGACCTGGGCCACGGCGGCGACCCGGTTGGCGGCAAGCTGCAAGTGAGCAGCCGCACCACCCATCTCCGGCGAACGCGCTTGCATGGTCAGCAATCCCGATACGAATTGCAGGCTGTTCATGACCCTGTGGTCGATCTCCCGGGCCATCAGCTCGGCGCGCGAGACTGCGTTTCGCGCCGACAATCGCAATTCCAGCTGGTCCATGACGACGGAGGCGAGGTCTTTCAAATCCTCGATCTGCCTCTCGTCAATCGACCGGGCCTGTTTGTCGATGATGCACAACGTGCCGAGATTGTACCCGTCGCTAGTCATCAGCGGCACCCCGGCGTAAAATCGCAGACCGAAATCGCCTGCAACCAGCGGGTTGGCGAGCGAGCGCGGATCGACGCTGGCATCGGTCAGAATATGCGGATCGTTGGACAGGATGGCTGACGCGCACAGCCCGGGGTCGCGGCGAATCTCGCCCTCAGGCAGGCCGTGATGCGATTTGAACCAGATGCGATCTTCGTCGACGATGCTGATAATCGAGATCGGAACGCAGAAGCGTCGCGCTGCGAGCGCCGTGATGCGGTCGAACGCTCCATCGGGTGGGGTGTCGAGGATGTCGTACCGTCGCACCGCCGCCATGCGCAGCCGCTCTGTATCTGAAGTGACCGAAGCGTCCGTCATGCGAGTAATATCCATGCGCAGCAGTTAGTTATCGGGTCTCGCCCTTAGCAAAGTACATCTAGAAATGCGCGAACCCAAAGGCAACCGATCGAGAGACAGCAATGGGTGGCAGCGCACGTTTGCCCATATCAGCGTAGGCGGCCAAGCGGAGTCAGGTTGTCCTGTTCGTATCAGCCGTGGTCATCAGTGTAGAGAGAGCGGTGAGCAACTGTGCTGGTGCATATGGCTTCTGAACCAGGACGCTGTTCGGGACGCCTTGGACGGGCCACTCAGCCTCACTATCAGTAGTCGTGTAAACCACCGGCAGGTCGCTCTTAAGCTCTCGTGCATGCCGGGCAACGTCCCAGCCATTGGCACCGTCGCCTAAGCGAATGTCAGTCACGAGGCCGGATAATTCGCTCGTTAGCGCATCGAGCATCTCTAGCGCTTCTGTCCCTCCCGTCGCAGTCATGACTTTATAGCCACCGGCTTCCAACGCATTTTGCGCGACCAGCAAGACGAGAGGCTCAGGCTCAGTGAGCTATTTTGCAGTTGTACATAACCACTTAGGCTCCAGGTGGCTCAAAATGGGAATGTCCG
>JBDTZJ010000177.1:0-3473 GCA_040005255.1 Sphingomicrobium sp. | reverse complement strand
GCTATGAGCATCGCTACCAGAGCGCGAGCTTCACGCCCGACCCGATCGTCTCGGCGGGCCTTGGCGCCGACATTCCGGCTCTGCCCGCACGCGGCCACTACACCGTGAACGAAGTCTATGGCGAAATGCGGGTGCCGATACTGAAGGACACGCCGTTCTTCTACTCGCTCGAGGCCAACGGTGCCGTCCGCTACTCGCATTATTCGACCAGCGGCGGAAGCACGACCTACACGCTGAACGGCCTGTGGAGGCCGGTCCATGACGTGCTGCTGCGGGGCGCTTATTCCACGGGCTTCCGCGCACCGACGTTGGGTGAGCTGTTCGGCGCCCGGTCGCGCTACGACCTTCCGGTCGCTGACCCCTGCTCGAACCAGGCGGGCAATCCGTGGCAGACCAGTGCCGTCGCGCAGGCGAATTGCATCTTCAACGGCGTCCCGGCGAGCGGCAGTTATGCCGAAGATCCGGGCCAGTTGCCGGTGATCACGCAAGGCAACCGCAACCTGAAGCCGGAGACGTCGAAGAGCATCAACCTTGGCGCGGTGTTCTCGCACAATTGGGGCGGGAACGCCTTCAGCGTCGAGGGTGACTATCACGACATCAAGATCAAGAACGCGATCGCCGGGCTCGATCCCGGCCTGACACTTCAGAATTGCGCGTTGGCGAGGGTCAATTGCAATCTCGTGATCCGCACCGCCAACGGCTTCGTCAATGAGATCGACGGGACGCTGCAGAACCTCGCCAGCATCCACACCCGGTCGATCGATGTGAATCTTACTTACCGCACGCCGGAAACCGGGTTCGGCCGGTTCGGCCTGACCGGCAACGGCTCTTGGCTGCTCAAATATGTGGTGACCCAGACCAACGGCGGGCTCGGGGTGTTTGTGATCGATCGCCGCGGGACCGAGCGGGGCAGCCCCGACCAGGCCTATCCCAGGTTCAAGGGCAATGCGACGCTCGACTGGACTTTGGGCGGGTTCAATGCCTCGGTTACCGGCCGCTATATCGCCAAGGTGACGGAGTTCAGCCTCACGCCCCTGTTCAATACGGGCGGGAGGCTTTCGAACGTCCTCGCTAGCCGCACCTACCTCGACGCCCAGGCCAACTGGACGCTGCCGGTGATGGAGCATCGGATCACGCTGACGGTCGGCGGCAACAACCTCACCGACCAGGATCCGCCGGGCTGCTACACCTGCAGCGTCAACAACTACGACCCGACGACCTACGACGTGCCCGGCCAATTCTTCTACGGGCGCATTTCGTACAAGATGGGTCCCCGCCACGAGGCTCCGCCGGCCTATACGCCGCCACCGCCCCCGCCTCCGCCGCCAGCGGCAGCGCCACTGCCGCCGCCACCACCGGCGCCTCCGCCTCCGCCACCTCCGGCGGAGCGGGGGGAGCGCGGCAACTAAGGCAGCGCCAGAAAAGGGAGGGCGGTCCGGGACACCGGGCCGCCCTCTCTTGTAGATGGGCCGCTTGAACCTTGCGCCGATCCGCCCGATGTAGACGACGCAACAACGCCAGGAACCAGCCACCCGTGACCGACCATCAAGACATTCTCTCGCAGCTCGTCCCCATCGTCATCGAGCAGTCCAGCCGGGGCGAGCGCAGCTTCGATATCTATTCGCGGCTGCTGCGCGAGCGGATTATCTTCGTCACGGGCGCGATCGAGGACCATATGGCCTCGCTGATCACCGCCCAGCTGCTGTTCCTCGAGGCCGAGAATCCGAAGAAGGATATCTCGATGTACATCAACTCGCCGGGCGGGGTGGTGACCGCGGGCCTCGCGATCCACGACACCATGCAATATATCCGCCCCAAGGTCGGCACCGTGTGCATTGGCCAGGCGGCGTCGATGGGCAGCTTCCTGCTCGCCGCCGGCGAGCCCGGCATGCGCGTCGCGCTGGCCAACAGCCGGATCATGATCCACCAGCCGTCGGGCGGCGCCCAGGGCATGGCCGCGGATATCGAGATCCAGGCGCGCGAGATCCTGCGCATGCGCGCGCGCCTCAACGAGCTTTACGCCAAATATACCGGCCAGAAACTCGAGGAGATCGAGAAGGCGATGGACCGCGACAAGTTCCTCGAGACCGACGAGGCGAAGACTTTCGGCCTCATCGACGAAGTGTTCGAAACGCGGCCCGACGCCGGCGAGGACGGCGGCACCGGGGCGGGCGACGTGACGCTAACGCCGGCGTGACCCTCTCGGCTCGCCGCGACGCGAGGGTCGGCGATTGCCTGGGATCGTGCGCTCAACGGACGGGTCGAACGCTTCTACAAGGACGGCGAGCTGGTGATGGAGCGGCGCATCCCCTCCGACTATCTGCTGACCTGGCTGCTGTCGCGGCTCGACCCGCTGACATTCGGCTCGCCGACTGCCAAGGCGCTCGCCGCCGTGACCGGCGATCCGCGCGAGAAGGCGCGGCAGGAGCTCCCTTCGCTAATGGCCGCGTTGGAGGACGTGCCGGATGAGGAGTGTCCGACTGAGGGTATCGATTTCTTCGACGAGCGCTTGGGTGAGGCGGGTAGCGGTGAACCGATCAGCGATGAAGAGCGATGACTCGCGCGCGCACGCGTAGGGCCATGAACTTTGTGAACTTTCGCCTCGAAGCACGGAGGAAAGGGAAGGGCCGTCACGGAAGTAAATTCCGTAACGTCGATCGGGCTCGCTTCGCGACCCGTCGGCCGGCTGCTCCACGTCTCTTCGCGCTGCCCCGGCGACGCTGCGTCGGCGTCGCTGCGCTCTGCGTGTTCGCTACTTGTTCTCATCGAACAAACGCGGTACACGCGATTCTCCACAGGCGGGGCTCGGCCGCTTTTGATTGACGCTTGAACGGAGGCAGGGGACATGGCAGCGCAGCTCAAGATTATCGGCAGCACATTGGAAGCTCCCACTATGGACCGGCAGAAGGCGCTCGAAGCGGCGCTTGCCCAAATCGACCGCGCGTTCGGCAAGGGCTCGGCGATGAAGCTCGGCAGCCGCGAGAAGATCGAGATCGACACGGTCTCGACCGGCAGCCTCGGGCTCGACATCGCATTGGGCGTTGGCGGCCTGCCGCGCGGCCGGGTGATCGAAATCTACGGGCCGGAAAGCTCGGGCAAGACGACGCTGGCGCTGCACGCCATTGCCGAAGCGCAGAAGGTCGGCGGAACCGCGGCGTTCGTCGATGCCGAACATGCGCTCGACCCTGGCTATGCCAAGAAGCTCGGCGTCGACATCGACGAGCTGATCGTATCGCAGCCGGACACCGGCGAGCAGGCGCTCGAGATCGTCGATACTTTGGTGCGGTCGAACGCGGTCGATGTGCTGGTGATCGATTCGGTCGCCGCTTTGGTGCCGCGCGCCGAGATCGAAGGCGAAATGGGCGACAGCCATGTCGGCCTGCAGGCGCGGCTGATGAGCCAGGCGCTGCGCAAGCTCACCGGCTCGATCAGCCGCTCGCGCTGCACCGTCATCTTCATCAACCAGGTGCGGA
>JBDTZJ010000002.1:0-36477 GCA_040005255.1 Sphingomicrobium sp. | reverse complement strand
CCAGTGCTTCATGTCGACGGGGAGCATCCAGATTGCGGGCCAGGTGCCGGGAGCATTCCCTCGGGACCTGACGCACTCCTGTCGGCGACCTTCCGGCACGCGCCGGTGCTGTTCGCGCAAGGCTGCATGCCTTAACTTAAGATACTGCCGGGGGTGCCAATTGCGCGCGAGGATGCTAGCCGCGAAAGCCGGATCATGGCAGATCATTGCTATGTCGAACGACAAGGCCTGAGCTCCCTAGCGGGCGGGGCCAACGACAAAACGGGGTAGGCGAATTTGGAACCGTGGACACTCACACCGGGACTGGATGAAACGTCGCGCTGGGCGTTCATCGTTGGCGCGCCGCGCTGCGGAACGACGGCGATGTCGGAGTATCTGCGCGCCCATCCGGAGGTCTGTTTCTCGACTCCGAAGGAGCCGCATTATTTCCTCGCGCACGATCTGCGCGGGCAGGAGCCGGCGGAACTTCGCGAGGTCGTGCGCAACAAATATCTCGACCGCTTCTTTCCCGATCGACAGCGCAATGCTTTCTTCGCCGAAGGGTCGGTCAGCTACTTTTACGCGCCCGAGCGGCTCGAGCCGATCCTGAAGCTGTGGCCGCGCGCCAAGTTCATCATCGCCGTGCGCAACCCGCTGGACCTGGTGCCGTCGCTGCACCAGCGGCTGTTCTACAACGGCGATGAGAACCAAAGGCAGTTCGACCGCGCCTGGGACCTGACGCCGGAGCGCCGCGCCGGCCGGAAGATTCCGCGAAGCTGCCTCGAACCGCGCTTCCTCGACTATTGGGAGGCCGGCTTCCTCGGCAAGCACCTCGAGCGTTTCTTCAGCCTGGTCGACCGCGAGCGTTGTCTCGTTACCGTGTTCGACGACTTCAAGGCCGATCCCGGCCGCGAGTATCGGCGGGTGCTGGAGTTCCTCGAGCTCGAGGACGACGGGCAGAGTGATTTCGACCGGCACGCCGAAAGCAAGGACTCACGGATCGCGTGGATCCATCGCCTGATGAAGCGGCCGCCGCGCGCATTGCTGTGGCTGTTCGACGGCGAGGACCGCGAGGTGATCGAGGCCGGCGCCGGCGAGCCCGGGCCGCTGCTCGAGAAGGTGATGGCGGTCCGCACCAAGATCATCCACTGGAACCGAATCCCGGCGGGCAAGCCGCAGGTCAGCGAGCGCATCCGCGAGGAAATGCGCGCGATGTATCGCGACGACGTCGCCTTGCTGTCACGGCTGCTCGGCCGCGACCTTAAGCACTGGATCGACGCTTAGGCGACCTGCACTTCGCCGCACTCGCGGTTGGCGGGAACGGCCAGGTCCATCTTCTTGGGCCGCGGCAAGTTCAGCCCGGCCATGATCGCGACGAACTCGTCGACGGTTCTGCCGCCGCCAAGCCGCGGGTTGCGCGCGCGCTCCTGCCCGACGCTGCTGACGAAGCGCTGCTGATAGTCGTGGCCGGGATAGACGAGGGTGTCGTCCGGCAATGAGAAGATCTTTTCGTGCACCGCACGGTAGAGCGTCGCTGCATCGCCGTTCTGGAAATCGGTGCGGCCGCACCCGTCGATCATCAGCGCGTCGCCGGTGAACACGCGCCAGCCGTCCGAGCCGCGCAGCAGATAGGCATGATGGTCGTCGGTGTGGCCGGGCGTGTCGAGCGGCTCGAGCTGCAACCCGCCGATGCGGATTGGCTCCCCTTCCCGAACCGGCAGGTCGACGTGGTCGGCCGCGCTTCGTTCCGGCACGGCGGCCCTGGACCCGGTTGCCTCCCGCAGCCGCGCGGCGCCGGTCACATGGTCGGCGTGGATGTGCGTTTCGACCGTATATTTGAGGGCGAGACGGAGCTCCGCGATTAGCGCGAGGTCGCGGTCGACCGCCTCGAGCACGGGATCGATCAGCGCAGCTTCGCGCGTCTCGTCGCACGCAATCAAATAGGTGTAGGTCGACGAGACCGGCTCGAACAATTGACGGAAGATCATCAGCGGCCCCTTGCCCGGTGGCCGCATCTTAGCTCATCGGCGGGGCCATGAACATTTGCGTTGTCGGGGCGGGATCGATCGGCGGCTGGGTCGCGGCGAGGCTCGCGCTCGCCGGAAACAGTGTGATGGCGCTGACGAGCCGCGGACCGCTCGACACGATCGAGCTGAACGAAGGCGGCGATAATCAAGTCGCCGGGCTGACGCACTTCGACGGTGCGGCGGACGTGCTGATCGTCGCGGTTAAGGCGACCGCGCTCCCCTCCGCCGCGCAATCTGCGCGGGACTACGTTGGGCCTGGCACCGCGATCGTGCCGATGCTCAACGGCGTGCCGTGGTGGTTCGTCGAAGGAATGCAGCTCAAGTCGGTCGACCCGGACGGAAGCGTCGCGGCAGCACTCCCCTTCGAACAGATCGTCGGGTGCGTCGTCCACGCGTCGAGCAGCCGTGCCGGATCGACGGTCGTGGTGAAGCATGCCGAGAAGCTGATCATCGGCGACCCCCAAGGAGGCGACGCGAGCGAACGCGTGGCGCGGCTGTTCGCGCTGTTCGACGAAGCCGGTCTGCGGCCTGATCTGACCGGCAACGTCCGCCGGGCGATCTGGTACAAATTGTGGGGCAATGCGACGATCAACCCGCTCTCGGCTTTGGTCCGCGCCAGCTGCGACAGGATCCTCGCCGATCCCGAATGCGGTGCCTGGATGCTCGAGGGCATGGCCGAGCTGGCCGCGATCGGCGCGGCGGTCGGCTGCCCGATCGGCGAGAGCGGCGAAGACCGAATGGCGGTGACCGCGCGGCTGGGGGCGTTCAAGACGTCGATGCTCCAGGATGTCGAAGCCGGCCGGCCGATTGAGCTCGAAGCTCTGCTCGGAGCTCCGCGCGAGATCGCACGGGCGCACGGGATCGAAACGCCTGCGCTCGACCGGCTCTACGGCGTCACGAAGCTGATGGCGGAGAGCCTAGAACTGGCCTGAAGGAACCACGCGGCCGACGCATTCGCCGAAGCCGATCCGGACACCGCCTTCGCACCAGGCTTTCAGCGTGAGCTCGTCGCCGTCCTCGAGAAAGCTCCGCGTTTCTCCGGTCGCAAGCTGGACCGGCTGCTTGCCGCTTTGGCTGATCTCGAGCAGCGAACCGAGGCCGCCGGCGCTGTCGGTGGACAGCGTGCCGGTGCCGATCAGGTCGCCGGGCTGGAGGTTGCAGCCGTTGGAGCTGTGATGCGCGACGATCTGCGCCGCGCTCCAGTACATCGCCGCATCGGCCGATCCGCGCGAGAGGATGTGCGGCGCAAGCCCGTCGGCCCGCATCTTCTCGGTCGTCAACGTGACCTCGAGCTGGACCCCCAAGACGCCGCTCTCCCGATCCGACGCGTCGCTCAGATAAGCGAGCGGCTCGGGATCGCCGCGCGGCCTCGGCTGCATGGCCGTACGGAACGGCGCCAGCGCCTGCGGGCTAACGACCCACGGGCTGATGCTGGTCAGGAAATTCTTGGCGAGGAACGGCCCCAGCGGCTGATATTCCCACGCCTGGATGTCGCGCGCCGACCAATCGTTGAGCAGGCAATAGCCGGCGATGTGGTCCGCCGCGTCGCCGATCGGGATCGGTGATCCAAGCTCATTGCCCTCGCCGATCCAGATGCCGAGCTCGAGCTCGTAGTCGAGGCGGCGCGTCGGCCCATATTCGGGCGCGTCGGCGTCGGGGGCCTTGCGTTGGCCGTTCGGCCGGATGACCGGCTCTCCGCTGGCGCGTACTGAGCTGGCGCGGCCGTGGTAGCCGATCGGCACATATTTGTAGTTGGGTAGCAGCGGATTGTCGGGCCGGAACTGCTTGCCGACATTGGTGGCGTGATGGATGCCGACGTAGAAGTCGGTGTAGTCGCCGATCAGGCAGGGGACGTGCAGCCGGACCTCGGCCTGGCCGACCAGCTGAGGTTCGACCTCGTCGCGATAGTGTTCGTGGCTCAGCAGCTCCTGCAGGCGCTGGCGCAGCGCGTTTTGCGCGTCCGGCCCGCGCGAAAGCCAACCGTTGAGCACCGGCTGCGACAGGTCCTCGCGCCACTCTTCGTCGAGCAGGTCGGCGATCCCGGCAAGGTCCAGCACATAATCGCCGATCGCGACGCCGGAGCGGCGGCGCCGTTCGCCCACCGAGAAAATGCCCAGCGGCAGGTTCTGGATCGGGAAGTCGCTGCCTTGTGCACTGTCGCACCAGCTGGTCAGCGCGGGATCGTTGGTCGCGTCGGTCACGGCAGCTTCGCCTTGGGGAAGCCGCTCCACGCCTGATCATAGTCGGGTTGCGCGCGTTCGAGCGCGTACGGCGTCGGCCGATAAGGCCAGCAGCTCTCGACCATGAACGCCATCGTGCCCTCGATCTTGACCGGCTTCAATTCTGCCGTGCTCGCCTTGCGCCAGCTGTCGACGTCGGGACCGTGGCCACTCATCAGATTGTGGAGAGACAGGCCGCCGGGCGCGAAGCCCTCGGCCTTGGCGTCATAGGCGCCGTCGATCAGTCCCATCGCCTCGCTCATCACGTTGCGGTGGAACCAGGGCGGCCGGAACGTGTCCTCGCCGACCAGCCAGCGCGGCGGAAAAATCACGAAATCGGCATTGGCGCGGCCGGCAACGTTGCTCGGGCTCGTCAGCACCGTGAAGATCGACGGGTCGGGATGGTCGAAGCTGATGCTGCCAATCGTGTTGAAGCGCGACAGTTCGTAGCGATAGGGCGCGTAATTGCCGTGCCACGCGACGACATCCAGCGGCGAGTGGTCGAGAGTCATCGTCCACAAATGGCCCAGGCTCTTCTGGATGACTTCGGTCGGCTCGTCCCTGTCTTCGAACCAGGCGGCGGGGGCCTCGAAATCGCGCGGGTTGGCGAGGCCGTTGGCGCCGATCGGCCCGAGTTCGGGAAGCCGGAACGGCAGCCCGTTATTCTCGGCGACATAGCCGCGGCTGTCGCCCTCGACCTCGACGCGGAACTTCACGCCGCGCGGTATGATGGCGACCGTGCCGGGCGGCACGTCGAGGCGGCCGAGCTCGGTCGAGATACGCAGCGTGCCCGATTGCGGGATGATGAGCAGCTCGCCGTCGGCGTCGACGAACACGCGCCGCTCCATGCTTCGGTCCGCCCGGTAGAGGTGGACGGCGACGCCCTCCAAATCCTCGGGTGCGCGGTTGACGAGCATCGTCGCCATGCCGTCGACGAAGTCCTTATCCTTGGGCATGTCGGTGGGCGGGTCCCAGCGCAGGCGATTGGGCGCGAGCGGCGCCTTGGGCGTGACGGGCGCGAACAGCGGCGCGCCCTCGTAGCGGACGAACGGCCGGTGGTCGGCCGTCGGCCGCATCCGGTAGAGCCAGGACCGGCGGTTCTCGTGCCGCGGCGCGGTGAAGCTGCTGCCCGAAAGCTGCTCGGCATAAAGGCCGAAGGCGGGCCGCTGCGGCGAGTTGCGGCCCTTCGGCAGCGCGCCGGGGACCGCCTCGGACTCGAAGTGGCTTCCGAACCCGGTCAAATAGTCGAGCGCGTCGGTCATGGCGCGCGGGTTACTCACTCGCACGTCCGCACGCAAACGGGCGCGGCCCCTATGGAGCCGCGCCCGCGCGACGGACAGGGACTCGCAACCCGCCCGCGCTCAACCGATGCGCTGACGATCAGTTATGGTTGACGTTGACGTTGACCGTGCTCGGAATGACCGTCTTGCTGCCGCCCAGACCCAGCTCCGCCCGGAAGACATAGAGCAACACCAGGACCACGATGATCAGCAGAACGACGGCAAGCACGCCGCCGCCGCCACCGCCGCCGGTTTCCACGACGGTCGTGTGCTCGCGTTCGCCATTGTCGTCGGCCATTGGAAACTCTCCCTCTGTTGCGCTGTTATGTTGGCGAAACGAACGAACTGTGCGGGAGGCGGTTCCGTATGGAGTCCAAGAGGATGAGGCTGAGATGTGCGTGCGTGGCGTTGCTGTCGCTGACCGCGTGCGGACGGGCGGCGGACCGTCAGGCGCCGACAAGCAAACCGGCGGCAACGCTCTCAAATGAAACCGCGCCGGCAATCCCACCGCCGGGCACTGGTCCAGATGCGCGCACGCCTCTTGGGCCCGTCAAACCGGCGATCGATCCAAAGAGCGCCGAAGCCGCCGGGCAGGTCGTCCAGCACTATGGCGCGCTTATTGAGCAGAGGCGTTGGAGCGAGGCGGAGAGCCTTTGGGGTAATCAATCGACGGCCGACGCGTTCGCTCGACAGCTTAGAGCCGACCGCGAAGTTCACCTGGAAATCGGCCAACTCGGCCAGCCCGAAGGCGCGGCCGGATCAACTTACGTGACCATGCCGTCTGTTTTCTATGGCATTGACCGCAACGGGGAATCCTTCCGCCGACCAGCCGATATCATCCTGCGCCTGGTCAATGATGTGCCCGGCTCGACCGAAGCCCAGCGGCGCTGGCACATCGAACGGATTGATTGGAATGCCGCTGCTTAATTGCCGAGGACTTGCGCGACTGCGTTCTGATCGTCGGCGGCTGTGCTGTTGTTGCCGTCGTCCTGCGGCGCGGAGTCCGCG
Organism: Sphingomicrobium sp.; assembly: GCA_040005255.1. GTDB lineage: Bacteria > Pseudomonadota > Alphaproteobacteria > Sphingomonadales > Sphingomonadaceae > Sphingomicrobium. The sequence continues at coordinate 29,964 of JBDTZJ010000002.1, read as the reverse complement.
AAATCATAGGCGAACCAGATGATCCCGGCGGCCCACAGCAGGGCCCACCAGCGATTCTTGAAAATCGTGCTCGTTCGCATCGGGATCATGCGCCGCTTCTACCAAGCGGATGCTAAGATTGGGTTTCCTCGGCCTCGTGGACGACCTCGCGAAAGGGGAAGCCGTCGCGAATGCGGGTGTTGAAATAGACGCCCTTGGCGAAGGCGCCGCGAAAGGCATCGGCGACTTCCTGCGGCACCCCAAAATAGATGTAGCGGCGCCCCGTGGTGAACTCGACCCAAAGATTGGCTTCCGTCTCGTCGTAGACGAAGCGGCGGATCACGCTCGACGGCATGGCCGTTAAACGCATTGGCGTGCGCTCCGCTCCGTCCGGGTTTTAATGCGTGGGTTGGGCAGCATCCGCCGCCGCTTGAGCGGCTGCCGCCTTGGCCTTGGCGGCTTTGTCGGCTTCCGCTTCCTCGCGCTGCTTCTTCGCCTGAAGGTAGAGCTGGTACTCGCTCGACGTCGGCTGGGTTTGGAACATGCTGCCGATTTCCTGCCCCTTTGAGAGGCGTTGCGCCATCGTCGCGAGCGCCGCGGCGGCGGTGAAGATGTCGATCATCGGCTGGCCACGGCAGCCCATCGGACCGACAGTCGCGCAGCTATGGTCGGCATAAGTCTCGTGCGGGTTATGCGGACGACCGGCCTCGCCCTTCTTCTTCAGCCGCCGCGCTTCAAGCACGTCGGGGTCGAGCCGGTAGCCTTGCGGCCGCAGCGCGCAGACGACGATCTCGCGCGAATTGGGATCGGGCACCGCCGGAGTCGCGCATTCGCGCTGCGCTTCCTTGACCGGCGCGGCGGCAGGAGCGGCAGCGGTCGTTGAGGCGGGGCCATAGGCCGGCGACGGCGCCGTAGCGGCCTGGACGGAGAGCGCGAGTGCGACGGAGAGGCCGGCGGGCATCGGCGGCATTCTCCGGCTCCTGAGGTTGCGGGCCAATGAACGAAGCCTGCGTGGGTAAACTTACGGATTGCAACGCGTCCCAAAAAAGCGCGTGGCTGTCCGGTCCGCAACGGACTTTCACAGAAGGAGCAGCCACATGCGTGTGTTGCTTGGTCTCGCGGCCTTGGCCGCCACCGCGCCGGTCTTGCCGGCACAAGCGCAAAGCTTCACCTCATCGGCATTCAGTGCGCCGTCGAACGGACGGTGGGTCACGACATTACCGCAAGCGGGTCACCAGCGCCGCGGTGACGGCCAGACCCGCGTGCACCGGGGCCTCCCGGCCTTGGCGTACGGCTATGGCGTTGGCTACAACGACTATGGCGACTTCGACGGCAATCGCAGCTTCGATCCCGACAAGTGGAACGACTGGTGGCACGACCGGCCGGAGCGCGCCTTTCCCCAGTGGATGAGCCGCAACCAGGATTGCGCGCGGCGCTGGTACAGCGGGGACGTGCTGACCTGCTGAGCTACTTCGGCAACAGCGCGTAGGTCCGGCGGAAGGCGTGCTGCTCGGCGGCGCTGTAGGGGCTGTCCGGGGCCTTGGGAGCGGGATCGGCAACGCCGGTGACGAAATAAGCGACGCCGCGCCCGCGTGCCCGGTCGACCCACAGCCCGCTCTTCATGCCGTAGGCGTCCCCAGCATGGCCGACGAGTACCGCCCCATTCGTGCCCACGTCGTCGGCGCAGCTACGCTGGCGGTTTGGGATTTGGTGCGTGCCATTCCCCGCGCTGCAATGGAAGCCGCCCTCCGTGACGCCATTGCTGCCGTCGAAGCGCCAGGTCTGGGCGAAGAGCGTGTCGACGGCGTGCGGCGACAGGATGCGGACGCCGTCCAGCGTTCCGTCGTTGAGCAGCATCCGCCCGATCCGTGCGAGGCCACGGGCGGAGATGCGTAATCCACCTTGCGGCGCAAATAGCGCGCCGTTTTCGCCGAGGCGCCAAAGCTTGAGGTCGCAGGGCGCGCCGTCCTTAGCGAACACCGGGCACGCGGGCCGGGTCCCGTGGAGGTTGTCCTTCAGCGGCTTGCCCTCGGGGCTGTCGAGCTCGACCGCACGGGCGACGGCGGCGTCGCTGCAGGTCGGCCAGTTGAAGCAGGCGTCGAGCTTCATCGGCTCGAGCACCTCACGCCGCATCCAATGGTCGAAGCGCTCGCCGGTGACCTTTTCGATGATCGAGCCGATGACCGGATAGTTGAAATTGACGTAGGCGAAATAGCCGTCGCCGGGGCCGTGCTGGGAGTCCCAGTTCCTGGGGTCGGACATCGCCTGCCGCAGCGTTTCACCAAGCGGGATCACATAGTCATCGTCGTGCTCGCGGATCGAGCTGGTGTGAGCCAGAAGCATCGCCAGCGTGATCGGGCGGTCGGGAAAGCTCGGATTGCGGAGCGGCCAGCCGAGATAGTCCGAAACGTCGCGATTGATGTCGAGCCTGCCCTCATCGGCCAGCTTCATCACGCCGATCGCCGTGACCATCTTGCTGACCGAGGCGACGCGGACCGGATCGTCGATGGTGACGCGCCGGCCGCTCTGCGGATCGGCCATGCCTTCCGCGAAGCTCGCAAGATCGCGGTTGCGGTCGAACGCCACGCCGACTTCGGCATGCAGCGGCAGCGGCAGCGGCGCGGGAGCTATTGTCGCGCAGCCGACAAGCGCCAGACCGGCCAGCAGAACGGACCATCGCGTCATCCGCAGCACTATCGTCCGAGCTTCGTATCCATGGCAAGCAGGCGTAAGGGCGAACCATGGCCGACAACACCACAAACACTAGCGCGATCCCGACGCTCGAGGACTGGCAGCATTGGACGCTGGTCATGGGCCGCACCCAGCAGATGCTGATGGAATTTTGGGCGGAGAGCCTGAAGAAGGACCAGCCGATGCCTTCCTTTGGCCCGGCCTGGCCGCCGAGCGCGTTCGGCTTTGGCGACGCCGCGGCGCCCGCGACCGACCCGATGGCGCTGATGAGCGCCGGCGCGCAGGCCTGGGCCAAGGGACTCGAGACCTGGGGCAAGATGCTCGGCGGCGTTACGGCGCCCCCGGCTCCTGAGGAAAAAGACCGAAAGGACCGCCGGTTCGCCGCGCCGGAATGGCGCGAGAACCCAATCTTCGACACCATCCGGCAGACCTATCTGCGAGTCTCGGACCAGTTGCTCGGCACGGTCGACGAAATCGACGGCGTGGATGCGGCGATGCGCGAGAAATTGCGCTTCGCGACCAAGAGCTTCGTCGACGCGATGAGCCCGTCCAATTTCGCGCTGACCAATCCCCAGGTGCTCAAGCGCACGCTCGACACCCGTGGCGAGAACTTGCTCAAGGGCCTCGCCAACATGCTCAGGGACATTGCCGCGGGCCAGCTGACGCAAACCAAATCGGGCGCGTTCGAGGTCGGCCGCAATCTCGCCACGACACCGGGGAAGGTCGTCAAGCAGACGCCGCTCTACCAGCTGATCCAGTACACGCCGACGACGCCGCAAGTCCTGAAGACGCCTGTCGTCATCTTCCCGCCGTGGATCAACCGCTTCTACATCCTCGACCTCACGCCCGAGAAAAGCTTCGTCAAATGGTGCGTCGACCAGGGCATCTCTTTGTTCATGGTCAGCTGGAAGTCGGCGGACGAAAGCATCGCCGATGCCCGGCTCGACGATTATGTGATCCAGGGCCAGATCGACGCGATCGACACCATCCGCGATGCGCTGGGAGTCGATAGCGTGAACACGATCGGCTATTGCGTTGCGGGAACGGCGCTCGCGGCGACGCTGGCTTATCTTCAGGCCAATGGCGAGGCCGACAAGGTCAAATCGGCAACCTTCTTCACCGCCCAGGTCGATTTCAGCGAGGCTGGCGACCTCAAGCTCTTCACCGGCCCCGAGACGATGGGGCTGCTTGAGGAGCTGACCAAGGAGAAGGGCTATCTCGACGGCCGCTACATGGCCGCGACCTTCAATTTGCTGCGCGGCCGCGACCTGATCTGGAGCTATGTCGTCAACAATTATCTGATGGGCGACGAGCCGGCGCCATTCGACCTGTTGCACTGGAACAGCGACACCACCAACCTGCCCGCCGGCTGGCATCGCGACTATCTCGAGACGCTCTACAAGGGGAACAAGCTGGCCGAGAAGGGCGGCATCAGCGTCGCCGGGACCCCCATCGACATCGACCAGGTGAAGACGCCGACCTACATCCAGGCCGGCCGCGAGGACCATATCGCGCCGCCGCAGAGTGTGTGGAAGATCATGGGCCATTTCGCCGGGCCCAAGCGCTTCGTGCTGGCCGGCTCCGGGCATATCGCCGGGGTGGTCAACCCGCCGGCTGCGCAAAAATATCAATATTGGGTCAACGACCGGGTCTGCGCAGCGCTCGACGATTTCGTCGAGGGCGCGACCGAGCACAATGGCAGCTGGTGGCCGGACTGGCTGGAGTGGCTCAGGCAGCAGGATCCGGAAACGGTGAAGGCCGAAGGCGCGCGCATCCCCGGCAAGGGCAAGCTCAAGGCGATCGAGGATGCGCCGGGAAGCTATGTCAGGGCGCGCTGAGCGCTAGCCGTTCAGCAGTCTTGGTACTTCCAGTGGCGGCGCTTGCCTTCGCTCAGCCATTCGACGGCCGCGGCAATTCGTTTCGCCCGCGTAGCGTCCTGCTTCGCTTCGGCGATCCATTCGAAATAATCGCGCTGGGCCGATGGCGGAAAGGAATCGAGCACGGCCTTCGCCTTTGGCGCCTTGCCCAGCGCGGCCGCGAACTCCGGATGCATGTCGATCGGCGGCTTGGGCGCATGCTTGGTCTTGCGCGGGGCCGGAGCCGATAACAGCTCAACAGCACGCGCGATCAGCGCGTCGAGATTTTCAGGCAAATCGGCAACGCTCGTCAATTTCCCCAGCTGGCCCATCGCCCCATTTTTGGCGTCGAAGCCCAGTTCCTGCCCGCGCCAGAAATGGACCGCCGCATGCTCTTTGAAGGCCGCGGTGCCGAGCACGATCTTACCGTTCCGGTAATAGGTCGGGTGGCTCCACTTCATCGCCTCTTCGACGTCGGGCATGACCGCGTGCACGCGGTCCCGGACCTTCTCGAGGATCGGGCGCGCAAACGGTTGCGCCCGGGCAATGTACGCATCGATACGCGGTTCTCGGTTCATAGGATTCCCCCTCCGAGCATCAGGCGGACGATGCCGATCACGATCACCAGCAGGTTGAGGTTTCGGCCCGCGGTGCCGCGTGAGATCATGCCGACTGCGGCGCCGACGATCGCCAGCGGGATAATCAACCAGTTGAGCCAACCCAGAAGCGGCAAGAACGCGACTAATGCGCAAATTAGCGCGACGAAGCCGATGATCAGCGAAGCGATATTGAACATGGCCCCAGACGTATCATCATTCGGGCGCTTGCGGCAGCCGCGGGGCGCGCAACAATGCGCTGACGTACAGGCCGAGCGCGATCCAGATGGCGGGGAAAGCGACCAGGTGCGCCGTTGTCAGCGGCTCGCCGTAGAAGATGGCGATGACGAACTGGAGCGTCGGGGCGATAAACTGCAACATACCGAGCGTCGAATAGGGCAGGCGTTTGGATGCTGCGGTGAACAGGAGCAGCGGCGTCGTCGAGACCACCCCCGCGAGAACCAGCAGTTCCGTCAGCGCCGGCGTCGTTCCCATGATCGCCACGCCGAGCGAGTGGCGCCAGGCGAGCCACAATAGCGCGACAGGGAGGAGGATCATGGTTTCAACGCCGAGGCCGGTGATCGCGTCGGCCGGAACGACCTTCCGCAGCAGCCCATAGAGCGCGAAGGTTCCGCATAGCGTCAGGCTGATCCACAATTGGCCGAGCGCCCCGGCGGCAAGGACCGAAATGCCGGCACCGGCAATCGCGACGGCGGTCCACTGCAGCCGGTTGAGCTTCTCCTTCAGGACGAACCGGCCGAGCAGCACGTTGGCGAGCGGGTTGAGGTAATAGCCGAAGCTCGCGGCGAGCATGTGGCCGCTGTTCACGGCATAGACGTAGAGCAGCCAGTTGCCGCCGATCAGCAAGGCCGTGAGGAACAGCATGCCGAGGGTCCGCCGATCGCGGATCGCCGTCCGCACCTTCGCCCAGCTGCGCGACACGGTGATCAGCACCGCCAGGAAGGGCAGCGACCACAGCACGCGGTGCGCGACGATGTCGAACGGCGCGATGGCAGCGATCGCCTTGAAGTAGAGCGGCAGGACGCCCCACAGCGCATAGGCCGACAGGCCGAGCGCGAAGCCGGTCCGCGAATATTGGGTGTGGTTCCGGCTGTCGTTCATCGGCCATGCGCCTAGCGGCGGTGAAGCCTGCATGAAAGAAGGTGGTGAGTGACGTGTTGGTTGAAACCCGTGCGCACGACTGTCAGTTAGAAGATGACGGCTGCAGCGGAGGGGCCGCATTTCCTGTGGCGCGAATTGGCACCTTGATCCTGGCGAGCGCCGTGCTGGCGGGGACGCTGAGCGGTTGCGAAACCGCCAAGCCCAAGCTGCCGCCGGGCCTCAGGCCAAGCGTTGAGGTTGGTCCGCCGCTCAAGTCCGAAACTTGGAAAGCCGTGGCGACGGCCGAAGATAGGGATCGGATCGGCCGCCTCGGCCTTGCCTGGCAGGAGGCGCTCGCCGATGCCGGCAAGACGAACGGCGCCGACATTCGCCGCGAAGGCAAGCTGCTGCTGCCCCGCTCGGCCCTGCCGCGGTCCGACCCCACGCCCGGCAGCTACAATTGCCGGCTGATCAAGCTCGGCAAGGCCGTTGCGGGCGGCAAGTCCTACGAAACCTTCAAGCCCTTCTTCTGCTACGTTGAGGTCGAGGACGACCTACTCACCATCGTCAAGCAGACGGGCAGCCAAAGGCCGGCAGGCCGCCTGTGGCAGGACGACGACGCCACGCGCCTCATATTCCTCGGCAGCCTGGCGCTCGGCAACGAGGATCAGCCTTTGGCCTACGGTGATGATCCCAAGCGCAACATGGCGGGCGTGTTCGAACGGCTCGGGCCGTTCCGCTGGCGGCTGGTGATTCCCTGGCCGCAAAGCACGTCCAAGCTCGACGTGTTCGAGCTGACGCCGGTGGATTTCACCCAACAGCCGCAATGAGCGAACCAGGACTGCTGGCCGATCCGCGCGAAGTTCGTGCGATCCTGGTGGCGTCCGCGCGGGCAGGCCAGGCGATCAGCTATTCCGAGGTGCTTGGGCTGCTCGGGCATCATTTCTCGCGGCCCAAGATGCGCGCGTTGTGCAAGGTGCTTTCCTACGTCGACGACGAGGCGGAAGCCCGCGGCGAGCCCGAGCTCGCGGTACTGGTCGTGCGACAGTCAGACGGGCTGCCCGGCCAGGGCTGGTGGATCGGCGGCGCGAAAAAGCATGGCTACACCGGCCTGTGGGAGGGCCCGAAGGCGGCGAAACTCATCCGCAAGATCCAGGGCCAGGCGTTCGATTATTGGGCGCGACGCGAGGCCTAGCATTCGCTAAGCGCCCGCCATCGTGACCGACGTTCAAACCTTCACCGTCAGCGAGGATGACGACGGCATCCGCCTCGACCGCTGGTTCAAGCGGCATATGCCCGAGGCGAGCTTCAACATCGTCTCGCGCTGGGCGCGGACCGGCCAGCTGCGGGTCGCGGGCAAGCGAGCCGTGCCCGGAGATCGCGTCGAAGCGGGCCAGGAGATCCGGGTCCCGCCGCTGGAGATCGCTCCCGCCCGGGAGCGAAAGCGGCCATCGCGCAACCTGTTGACGGCCGACGAGGAGCAGTTCGTCCGCGAAATGGTGATCTACGAGGACGCGAACGCCTTCGTGCTGAACAAGCCGCCGGGCCTCGCGACGCAGGGGGGCACCAAGACGCATCAGCATCTCGACCGCCTGCTCGACGGGCTTGCGGATGAGGGCGGTCGGCCGAAGCTGGTGCATCGCCTCGACAAGGACACGTCGGGGGCGCTGCTGGTCGCGCGCAGCGCGCGATCGGCCGGCCATTTCGCCAAAGCGTTCTCGGGCCGCACCGCGCGCAAGGTCTATTGGGCGCTGGTGGTCGGCGTGCCCGACCGGGACGAGGGGATGATCGACGCGCCCCTCGCCAAGCAACCGGGTACCGGCGGCGAGAAGATGCATATCAGCGAAGAGCATGGGCTTCCGGCCAAGACCAAATGGCGCACCGTCGACCATGCCGGCAACCGCGCCGCCTGGGTCGAGCTGCAGCCCTTGACCGGCCGCACCCATCAGCTGCGGGCGCATATGGCCTCGATCGGCCACCCGATCGTCGGCGACGCCAAATATGGCGGGCCGGAAGCGTTCCTGACCGGCGGGATCAGCCGAAAGCTCCACCTCCACGCGCGGCGCATCCGGATCGATGCGCCCGACGGCGGCAAGATCGACGTGACGGCCGAGCTTCCGCCGCACTTCGCGGAGAGTCTTGCGACCCTGGGCTTTGAGCCGCTCACTGGTGACATGCTCCCGCTGGAGCAGCCCAAGGCATCGCCCGAGGCGAAGCAGCGCAAGGTCGCCGCAGCTGCCAAGGTGCGCCGGCGCGAGCGCCGAGGCGAGCGGCGCGCGCGGGGTTCGCCAGACAAGGCCAAGCGCCGGTGAGCGGACTGGCGATCTTCGACTGCGACGGGACCCTGGTTGATAGCGGCGCGACCATCCACGCCGCACTACGCGCGAGCTTCGCGGAGAATGGGCTCAGCGTTCCACCCCCGAGCGTCAGCCGCCGCGTCATCGGCCTCAGCCTCATCGAGGCCATGGCCGCGCTGCTTCCGGACGCCACGCCCGAGCAGCACCTCAAGCTGGCCGAGGACTACAAGCGCGCCTTCATGGGCATGCGCGCGGCGGGGCAGGTCGAGGAGCCATTGTTCGACGGCGTGCTCGAACTCCTCGATGTGCTGGAAGGCGACGGCTGGCTGCTCGCCGTTGCGACCGGCAAGTCCGACCGCGGCCTGAAGCACTGCCTCGACCAGCATGGCATTCACGCGCGCTTCGTTTCGCTCCAGACGGCCGACCGCCATCCCTCCAAGCCGGACCCGTCCATGGTCGAACAGGCCATTGCCGACGCCGGTGCCTCGCGGGCAACGACGATTGTCGTGGGGGACACGAGCTTCGACATGGCGATGGCGGTCAATGCCGGCGCGACCGGAATCGGCGCGGGCTGGGGCTATCACGACGCCGACGATTTGCTCGGCGCGGGCGCGGTTGCGGTTGCCGAGCAGCCGCTCGAGGTCCTCAATCTCATTCGGGAGCATGTCGATGGATGACGATGTCGCCCGGCGCCGCCTGCTGCTCTACTCGCTGGTACGGTTGGGCGGGCTGGCGATCTTCTTTCTCGGGATCGCGATCTTCTACACCAACCTTGTGCGGCCGGGCGGCTGGCCGCAGCTCGGCGCGATTGTCGCGATCATGGGCGCGATCGACGCAATGTTCGCGCCTTTGCTGCTGAAGAGGGCCTGGGACGAGCGGGACCGCCGGGACCGGTGAAGCGCTTCTGGAAGGACGTTGCCGTCGAGCCGGAAGGCGAGGGCTGGGCGATCAGGCTGGACGCCCGCGCGGTGAAAACCCCGGCGCGAGCGGCGCTCGCCGTGCCAACCCATGCGTTGGCCGATGCAATTGCCGACGAGTGGCGCGCGGCGGGCGACACGGTCGATCCGGGCGCGATGCCGCTGACCGGGTCTGCCAACGCCGCGATCGACCGCGTCGCGCCGGATCGGCACGCCTTCGCCGCCAATCTTGCTCGCTATGCCGAAGCCGACCTTGCCTGCTACCGCGCCGAGGGGCCGGGCGCGCTGATCGAACGGCAGGAGCAGCAGTGGGACACGCTGCTCGGCTGGGCGAGGCGGCGCTACGACGTCGACTTCGTGACCACCTCAGGGCTGTTGCACGTCGCCCAGCCGCCCGCGACAGTCGAGCGGCTGTCCCACGCTGTTACCGCACTCGATCCGTTCCGTCTGGCGGGCCTGTCGCCGCTGGTGACGATTGGCGGTTCGCTGGTCGCCGCGCTTGCCGTCCTCGAAAAGGCGATCAGGCCGGACGAAGCGTGGGATGCCATCAGCGTCGATGAGCGTTGGCAGCTCGGGCAATGGGGCGAAGATGCCGAAGCCGAGGCCGCGCTGGACAACCGCCGCCGCGACTTCCTGGCCGCAGCGAGAATTCTGGAATTGTTGGAGGGCTAGTAATTGGGCCGCTCGACCAGCCGCCGAACGAAATCGAATAGATAGGGCCGGCGGTCTCGGCGCAGCCGCTCGGCGTCGATTATCGTCCGCACTTCGTCGAGGCAGGCGTCCATGTCCTCGTTGATCAACACGTAGTCGTACTCACCCCAATGGCCGATTTCGCTCGCTGCACGGCGCATCCGACTCTCGATCACGTCCTCGCTGTCGGTGCCGCGGCTGCGCAAGCGCCGCTCCAGCTCCTGCATCGATGGAGGAAGCACAAAGATTCGCACGAGGTCGGTGCCGAAGGCTCCCCGCAATTGCTGAGTCCCCTGCCAATCGATGTCGAACAGGATGTCGTGACCGACCTTGAGCGCTTCCTTGATCGGCTCTTTCGGGCTGCCGTAACGATGATCGAAAACATAGGCCCATTCAGCGAAATCGCCGTCCTCGACCATTCGGTCGAACGCCGGGTCATCGACAAAATGATAGTCGACGCCTTCGGCTTCGCCCGGCCGCATCGGTCGGGTCGTGGCCGAAATCGACATCATGATGTCGCCGTCAGACTCTAGGAGCATCCGTGAAATCGTCGTCTTCCCGGCGCCCGAGGGGGACGACAGGACGATCAGCAGGCCGCGGCGCTGGCGGGTCGGTTGGTCCATGGCTGCTCTTGCTTCGGCTGAGCCGTGCGCGTCAAGCGACGGAATGGTGCAGTGCACAAAAAAGCTCTTGAAATGGTGCGGCGCACCCTATATTGTGCACTGCAACATATTCAGAGGAACGATTAAAACATGGCAGACGAAAACCAGGTCGACGCGAAAGCCGCCGCCGAAGCTCCTGCGAAGATCGCAGTAGCGGTGGCGGACACTGTCCAGACCGTCGCCAAGGAGAGCACCAAGGTCGCCAAGCGCACCCGCGCCACTACGGTTCGCCGGGCCAAGCGCCAGGCCGCCAAGGCCGCCGTCGCGCCGAAGGCCGCCGCTCGTCGCACTTCCCGCAAGACCCGTACCGCCGCCCGCAAGACTGTGGCGTCGCCCCAGAAGAGGACCAACACCGTGAACAAGACCAATTTCTTCAACGGCTTCGATGCCGTCCCGGCCTTCGCGCCGTTCCAGTCGATTTTCGCCGATGCGAACCAGCGTGGCCAGGAGCTCGCGCAGCGCAGCCGGAAGGTTGCCGAGGAGCTCGCCAATCTCACCCGTGCCAACGTCGAGGCAGTCGTCGAGGCCGGCCGCGTGGCCGCCGAGGGCGCCCGTTCGATCGGCCAGGAGGCCGTCAGCTCGGGCCGTGACGGTTTCGAGCAGGCCGCGGACGCGATCCGCTCGCTCGCCGAGGCCAAGTCGCCGACCGAATATCTGCAGCTGCAGAGCGAATTCGCGCGTGCGTCGTTCGACCGCGTGGTCGCCGAGAGCTCGCGCCTGACCGAGTCGCTGGTGAAGCTCGCCGGCGAAGCGTTCCAGCCGCTTTCGAATCGCGCCACGGCCAACGCCGAGCGCTTCAACACCCTCGTTGCCTGACCCTCTCCCCTCCTAAGTCAGGACAACGATTGTAGGCGGCCGCTCCAGTAACGGAGCGGCCGCCATTTTTTTACCGATGTGCGGCTAAGTGCCGACTTGCCGCGTTTCGGCGGGCTGCCCTATCTTAGAAGCTGATGGTTTCGACATTGATCAAAATGGCGACTGGCCCCGATGGCGACGATGGCCTCGACGAGATCGAGACTGGCGTCGTCACGCGCACCCGGCCCAAGACCAAGAAGCCGTCCAACTACAAAGTGCTGATGCTGAACGACGACTATACGCCGATGGAGTTCGTCGTGCTCGTCCTTCAGCAATTCTTTTCGATGGGGATCGAGGACGCGACACGCGTGATGCTGCAGGTCCACCAGCAAGGGGTCGCGGTGTGCGGGGTGTTCACCTACGAGGTCGCCGAGACCAAGGTGACACAGGTGATCGACTTCGCGCGGGAGAACCAGCACCCGCTGCAGTGCACGCTCGAGAAGGCTTAATCCTCCCCCATCGGGGGAGGGGAACCGCTCAGCGAGGCTGAGTGGTGGAGGGGGTTCGCGGCGTCTGCCTCAGAATTCCCCCTCCGTCAGGCCTGCAGCCTGACACCTCCCCCAAAGGGGGAGGATTGCAGAGGCGACGACTCCCGCTAAAGCCCCCACCGTGGACAGCATCTGGATCAAGGGTGGGAACAAGCTTGAGGGCGAGATTCCGATCAGCGGCGCGAAGAATGCCGCGCTGACTCTGCTGCCGTGCGCGCTTCTCACGGACGAGAAGCTCACGCTCACCAACCTGCCGCGGCTCGCCGACGTCGACACCTTTGCCCATCTTCTCAATCAGCTCGGCGTTTCGACCCACATCGCTGGGGTGAAGAAAGGGCAGATCGGGCGCCGAATGACGCTTCAGGCCGACGACATCGTCTCGACCGTCGCGCCGTACGACATGGTCCGCAAGATGCGCGCCTCGGTGCTCGTGCTCGGGCCGATGCTGGCGCGGATGGGCGAAGCGACCGTGTCGCTTCCGGGCGGCTGCGCGATCGGCGACCGGCCGATCGACCTTCATCTGAAGGCGCTCGAGTGTATGGGCGCCGACATCGAGCTTACGGCGGGCTACGTGAAGGCGAGCGCCCCGAAGGGCCGGCTGGCGGGCGGCGACTTCAGCTTCCCCGTGGTGTCGGTCGGCGCGACCGAAAATGCGCTGATGGCGGCGGTGCTGGCAAAGGGCAAAACGCAGCTGTTCAACGCCGCGCGCGAGCCCGAGATCGTCGACCTGTGCAACCTGCTTGTCGTGATGGGAGCCAAGATCAAAGGCATCGGCTCCTCGCACCTGGTCATCGACGGGGTCGAGGGGCTTCACGGCACCGACTATGCGGTGATGCCCGACCGCATCGAGGCGGGCAGCTACGCCTGCGCTGCCGGGATTACCGGCGGCACGATCGACCTCATCGGCGCCCGCGCAGACGATATGCAGGCGACTCTGAACGCGCTGGCGCAAGCCGGGCTGATGATCGAGTTCCACAATCGCGGGATCAAGGTCAGCGCCGACGGCGGTTTGAAGCCGCTGGCGCTTTCGACCGCGCCCTTTCCGGGCTTCGCCACCGACATGCAGGCGCAGTTCATGGCGATGCTATGCATGGCCCAGGGCGACAGCTTTCTCGAGGAGACGATCTTCGAGAACCGCTACATGCATGTCCCCGAGCTGCGCCGGATGGGCGCGGACGTCGATATCCACGGCCGATCTGCGATCGTCCGCGGAGTCGAAGGACTGACGGGCGCAAGCGTGATGGCGACGGATTTGCGCGCGTCGATGAGCCTGGTGCTCGCCGGCCTCGCCGCCGAGGGCGAGACCGAGGTGCTGCGGGTCTATCACCTCGACCGCGGCTACGAGCGGCTCGAGGAGAAACTTTCCGCGGTCGGCGCGACGATCGAGCGGCGGAGCACGGGCTAGAGCTTCTTGAAGAAGCGGATGCTGCTCCGTTCGTAGCCGAGATGGCGGTAGAAGGCGTGCGCCTCGGCGCGGCGGTCGTTGCTGGTGACCTCGACCAACTGGCAACCGCCCTTGCGCATCCACGCCTCTGCGGCCTCGACCAGCATCTTGCCGATGCCATGGCCCTGCGCTTCCTTGGTTACTACGAGGGCCGTGATGCGCCCGAGCGGAGCGGGGCGGTGGATCACAACGCGGCGGCCTACGCCGCACATCCCGACCAGCTGCTTCTCGATGGTAGCGACCAGGGGCGTCTCCCCGGTCTTCTTGAGCGCGGCGAGATTTCTGCGAACCCTTTTCTCGTCGATCTCGTGGCCAAGCTCGTGGATCAGTTCGACCAGCCGTGGCGCATCGCTGGGCTTCGCATCGCGCAGCTTCGGCTTGGGCTTTTCCTTTGGCTTCGGCGCTTTCGGCTTCTTGGGAGGCGGAGCTTGCCCTTTCGGGGCCGGCTCCGCGTCGTTCGCGGCTTGACGGCGCGGCTTCTTCTTGCGCGGCAGCACCGCGACATCGAGCGACGCGCCCCAGTCCGTGGCCCCCAGGTTGCGAAGATAATCCTCAACGTCTTCCGGTTTGCCGATGGGCCCCTTGGCATCCATTCCGAACACCGGCTTGCCCGACGTGTCGGTCAGCCCGACCTTGCCGAAACGGCGCTTGCCTGGGGACCGCACGCGCGAGCGCACCAGCTTAAGGCCGCGGTTTCGGGCACTCTCGGCAAGCTCGTCGATGCGGGGATCGCTCATAGCGTGTCGATCACGTGCAGCACCACGCCCACGAGCCCGCCGACCAACGTGCCGTTGATGCGGATGTACTGGAGGTCGCGGCCGACCGCCGCTTCGAGCCGGTTGGTCACGGTCTGCGCGTCCCAACTCCGAATCGTCTCCGACACCAGCTTGACGATCGACCCGCCATAGCTGGCCGCCATGCCGACCACCGCGCGACGCGCGAACTGGTTGATCGCGGCGCGGATACGCGGGTCCTTTTCCAGTGTCCCGCCCATCGATTTCAGCACCTCGCCGAGCTTGCCGGCCATGACCGCATCGGGATTGCGGGCAGCGCGGATGATCGCCTCGCGGCCCTTTTGCCACAAAGTATCGAGCCACAGGCTGACCGACTGGTTGTCGAGCAGCTGTTCCTTGATCGCTTCGACGCGCTCGCGCGTTTCGGGCTTCGTCTGCAAATCGTTGGCGAGCTGGGCGAGCGCTTCCTCGATCTTGAGCCGCACCGGGTGCGCCGGGTCGGTCGACATCTCCGCAGTCAGTTTGCGCAGGCCATCGATGATCGCGTCGGCAAGCTTGGTGTCGAGCCCGGCGAGCTTTAGCACCCAGTTCGCCTTCTTGCGGACCATGTCGCGGATCAGCTGCTCGTTGGCGTCGAGCGCCCGCGCGGTCCAGCGGATCGCCGCCTCGAGCATCGGCACATGGCGGTCCTCGTTGATCGCGGAAGCCAGCGCGTGGCCGAGCAGCGGCGCGACCTCCATCTTCCTGAGGCGCGTCGAGATTGCGCCTTTGACGATCCCGCCCAAGCGCTCGTCGTCGAGGCTCTCGAAAACGTCGGCGATGAGGCGCGAAGCGCCCGCGCGGATTCTCGTTCCCTCGCCTGCCGGAGTCTGGAGGAAGCGCCCGGCCGCGCCAGCGACGTCGATGTTCTGCATCCGCCGCGCGACGACCGAGGGAATCAGGAAGTTCTCCCGGATGAAGCTGGCGAGCGCTTCCCCAATCCGGTCCTTGTTGCGCGGGATGATCGCGGTGTGCGGGATCGGCAGGCCGAGCGGGTGACGGAACAGCGCGGTCACCGCGAACCAGTCGGCCAGGCCGCCGACCATCGCCGCTTCGGCGAAGGATTTCACATAGCCGAGCCAGGGATAGGACGGCTCGAGCGCGCGGGTGACCGCGAATACGGCCGCCATTACGACCAGGAGGCCGGTCGCGACCACCTTCATCCCGCGGGCGCCCGGCTGCGCGGGGTTGAAGCGGGCGAGAGCGCCGTTGGTCATCGTCCTCATGCCGGCTCAATAGCTGAGCCGGTGCCGAGGTGCATCACTCCGCCGGGACGGCCTGGCCGGACGCGTGAGCCTCGGTGCCGATCAGCCGGTGGAACAGCCTGCCGATCCGCGTCTCGAGCGAGATGGCGAGCGAGAAGTAGGCTGGGACCAGCACCAGCGTCAGGACGGTCGAGAAGATCAAGCCGCCAATCACCGTGATGCCCATCGGCGCGCGCCAACTGCCGTCTCCGCTCAGCGACAGCGCGGTCGGCAACATGCCGGCGACCATCGCGACCGTTGTCATGACGATCGGCTGCGCGCGCTTGTGGCCTGCTTCCCAGATCGCCTCGTTCTTCGCCATCCCGTGGTTCATCATCTCGACGGCGAAGTCGACCAGCAGGATCGAGTTCTTGGCGACGATTCCGAACAGCATGAGGATGCCGATCAGCACGAACAGCGAGATCGGCTGGCCGGCGATGTGCAGCGCCACGGCGGCACCGAGCGGCGCGAGCAGCAGCGAGCCCATGTTGACGAATGGCGCAAGGAACCGCCGGTAAAGCAGGACCAGGACGGCGAACACCAGCAGCACGCCCGAAATCAGGGCGACCGCGAAGTTGAACAACAGCTCCGACTGCCATTTCTGGTCGCCGAGGTTCATCTTCTGGACGCCCTGCGGCAGGTTTTTGACCGACGGCAGGTTGTTCACCTTGGCGAAGACGTCGCCCTGGGCAACGCCTGGCGCGAGGTCGGCACCGATCGACAGCCGCCGCAGCTGGTTGGACCGCTGGATCGTCGTCGGGCCGGAACCGAAGCCGATCTCGGCGACCGACTTTAGCGGCACCGAGCCGCCGCCCGAGGTCGGGACCGGCAGGTTCTCGAGCGTCGAAATGTCGCGGCGCGCGCCCTCCGAGAGCGAAACCTGGATCGGCACCTGGCGGTCGGACAGCGAGAATTTCGCGCTGTTCTGCTCAATGTCGCCCAACGTGGCGATCCGGATCGTCTGGCTCAGCGCCGCCGTGGTGACGCCGAGGTCGGCGGCGAGGTCGAAGCGCGGCTTGATGGTGATTTCGGGCTGCGCAAGCTGGCTGCCCACCCGCGGTGCCCTAAGGCCGGGTACGGACGCCATTTCCTTGGCGATCTGGTTGGCAACCGCCTTGAGCTTGTCGGGATCGTCGCCACCGAGGTACAGCATGATGTCGCGCGAATCCCCGTCCGGACCGCCGCCGTTGCGGCTCTGGAAGCTGACCCGCGCGTCGGGAATCGCCGCCAGGGTCGGGGCGAGCGACCGCTCCCACTCCGAACTCTTCATCTTGCGGGATTTCTTGAGGACGATGTTGACGTTGCCGTTGCCGACCCTGGCGCGCTCAAACACCCGCTCGACGTCGGGATCTCGCGCAATGAGGGCGGCAACCCGGTCGGTCACGGCCTCCGTCTCCTTGAGCGTGCTGCCCGGCGCCAAGAGGATATTGGCGCGCGAATAATCGCTGTTCGGCGGCGGGAAGAAGGACATCGACAGCGTCCCGAACAGGACTGCGCTGAGCAGCAGCGTCGCAATCCCGGCCCCGACCATCGTCAGGCGATGATCCTGCAGGCGCGCGTTCCAGCGCGCCGAGACGATGGCGTACCATTCGGCGAAGTCGCCGCCGATCATGTCGAGCATGAAGCGGATGAGCTTGGCGGCGGCATAGGCGGCAAGGCTGGCGGCTGCGAGCGCAAGCACGAAGGTGATCGCGCCGTTCCAGCCAAGCTTGCCGAGCCCGGTCATCGCCCCGCCCGTCCCCATGACGAAAGCCGCCGCGATGAGCAGGACCAGCAGCGCGCATAGGGCATAATAGCCGGCCTTCCGCGCCGGCCGCGGCAGGCGCGCCAGCAGCGCGTGGGCCCTGGACGTATCCAGGCTCCAGTTGAGGATCTTGAGATAGACGTCCATCCACCGCCAGGCGGCGTGCGGCTGCACGCCGCGCGACCGCAGGAAATATGCCGCGATAAGCGGGGTGATCATGCGCGCGACGAGCAAGCTCATCAGCACCGACATGACGACCGTGAAGCCGAACGCCTTGAAATATTGGCCGGCAATGCCGGGCATCAGCGCGACCGGCAGGAAGACCGCGACGATCGCCATCGTCGTCGCGAGCACCGCAAGCCCGATCTCGTCGGCGGCATCGAGCGAGGCCTGGTAGGCCGATTTGCCCATGCGCATGTGCCGGACGATGTTCTCGATTTCGACGATCGCGTCATCAACCAGCACGCCGGCGACCAGACCCATCGCCATGGTCGACATGAAGTTGAGGGTGATCCCGAGCATGCTCATGAACCAAAAGGCGGGGATCGCCGACATTGGGATCGCCAGAGCCGAGATCGCCGTGGCGCGGATGTCGCGGAGGAACAGCAGGACGACAAAGACGGCGAGCACCGCGCCCTCGATCAGCCCTTCCATCGCCGAGCGATATTGCGACTTGGTGTAGTCGACCGTGTTGAAGATCTCGGAAAAGCGGACCCTGGGGTTCTCCTTCTCGAGCTTCTTCATCTCCTTCCACACGGCGTCATAGGCCGTCACTTCCGACGAACCCTTCGACCGCTGAACCTGGAAGGTCACGACCTGCTGGCCGTTCATCTTGGCGATCGAGCGCTGCTCCGACGATGAGTCCTTCACCTCACCGAGATCGGCCAGCCTGACGAACCGGCCGCCGGGCAGGGCGATCTGCGTCTGGGACAGCTGGTAGGCGTTCTGCGCATTGCCAAGCACGCGCACCGACTGCTCCGAGCCCGCGATCTCTGCTCGGCCGCCGGGGGCGTTGAGGTTGCTTTGGCGCAGCTGCTGGTTGACCTGCGCGGCGGTGACTCCTTGCGCCTGGAGCGCCGCCGGGTCGAGAATTACGCGGATTGTACGATCGACCCCGCCGTTGCGCGAAACCGCGGCGACGCCAGGCAGCCCGAGCAGCCGCTTCGCGACGGTATTGTCGATGTACCAGCTGAGTTGCTCGAGCGTCATGTCGGTCGTCTGCGCGCCGACGACGGCGATCGGCTCGTCCTCCGCGTCGACGCGCGTGACCTCCGGCTCGAGAATGCCGTCCGGAAGATTGCTGCGGATCTGCGCGACGGCGTTGCGGACATCGTTGACCGCGCGGTCGGTCGGCGTGCCGAGCTGGAACTGCACGAAGGTCGTACTGTTGCCTTCGCTGACCGAGCTGCTCATCTCATCGACGCCGTTGACTCCGCGGATCGCGGACTCGACGCGCTGGGTCACCTGGGTCTCGAGCTCGTTCGGCGCCGCACCCGGCTGGGAGACCGACACGATCGCCGCCGGAAAGTCGATGTCCGGGGCGTTGTTGACCTGCATCCGCGCGAACGCGATCAGCCCGGCGAGCGTCAGCCCGACGAACAGCACGATCGGGAACACCGGGTTGCGGATGCACCAGGACGAGATGTTGCGGAAGTTCATGGCCTGACTGCTTTCAATCTCTCGTCCGTGAGGTTTAGTGCGCCGGCTCGCGCCGAGGCTTGACCTTCTGGCCAGGGCTCAGGAACGGGCCGGCGGACAAGACAACAGCCTCGTTGCCGCTAAGCCCGCTGGCGACGGTCACCCCGCGGTCGTTGACGGTGCCGATCTTGATGTTGCGCCGCTCGACCTCGTTCTTGGCGTTGACGATGTAGACGTAATTGCCGTCGTCGTCGCTCAGCACCGCGCTCTGCGGCAGCATCGGAGCGGTCGTCGCTCCGGCGGTGATCCGCGCTTCGGCAAAGCCGCCCGGACGAATCCCGGTGCTGTAGGGAATTGCAATCCGCACGGCCCCGAGCCGCGACTGCGGGTCGATCATCGGTGCGACCTGCCAGACCGAACCGCGCACGTTTGTTGCCGACCCGACCGGAACCACATCCGCGGGCATGCCGACGTGGACGAAGGCGAGATCCTGTTGCGAAAGCTGCGCGCGCATTTCCATCTGCCCGCCCTCGGCGAGGTGGAACAGGGCCCCCGAACCGGGGCTGACGATCTGGCCGACCTCGACGTTGCGCGACAGGACCAACCCGGAAGCCGGAGCGACCACGTTGAGGCGGCCGATCTCGGCGCGCGTCCCGGCGAGCTGCGCCTGGGCTACGCGAACTTGCGCATTGGCGGCGTCGCGGGTCGCTTTCTTGGAGTCGATTTCCGCCTTCGATACGAAGCCGCGGCCCTGGAGCGCGATCGCCCGGTCGTAGTTCGACTGGGCCAGCGCTGCATTGGCGCGCGCCGCTTCGACCTGCGCGGCGAGCTGCGCCGCCAGCTGGGCCTGGACCGACCGGTCGACAACGGCCAGCACCTGGCCGGCGCCGACCCAGCTTCCGGCGTCGACGCTTACGCGGACCACGCGGCCGCCGGAGCCGGCGATGCCGACCGGCTGCTCGCGCCGCGCAGCCAGCGGGCCGCTGGCGCTGACCACGCGACCAACCTCGCTGCGGCCGGGGATGACAACGCTGACGGTCGGGACCTGACCGGCGCCCGCCGCCGCGGCCTGCTCCGCCTGCTTGTCGCCGGCCCTGCGTCCGAGAACTGCCACCAGCACGAGGATCAGCAGGACTGCCACGATCGCGCCGGCGATCAGCAGCCGGCGGCGCCGCCGCGAGCCGTCGACGACGACTAGCGTGTCGGAGGAGTGGAATGACGTTTCCCTATTCATGGTGTCCATGCCCGTTTCGAATCTCGAATGCCCCGTATGCGAACTGTATTATATGAATAGGGCACCCCGCGCAACAGAGGCCGTCTGCGACTTTATCGCTACCCGGTTTCGACTAACGGTGGCACCCAATTCGCAAATGCGCGTTGCACGGCTGAACTGAAGGCTGGTTGAACGGCCGTAACGACCGGCGCTGACGCACCAGGAACGGGAAAGGGTGAGCCCCATGGAACATTACGGAATCATCGGCTGGATTGTCATCGGCGGCCTCGCGGGGGCCATCGCGAAATTGCTGATGCCAGGCCGCGATCCCGGTGGATGCATCATCACGGTGCTGCTCGGCATCGCCGGCGCGCTGATTGCCGGATGGATCGGCCACCAAGTCGGCTGGTACCGCGAAAACGAAGGCGCGGGCTTCATCGCCGCGATTGTCGGCGCGTTCCTGCTGCTGCTGATTTACCGGGTGATCGCCGGCCGCCGCCGCGCCTGAGCGGCCGTTCAGCAATCAGCCATGGCTCAAACGCAACCGTTGTTGCATTGAAACGACTTGCCAGGGGAACAGGCATGAAGAACGCTCTTGTGGCGGCGCTGCTGCTCGGCGCCGCGGCGATGCCGTCGGCTGCTGTCGCGCAGCAGTCGACCATCAACCAGACGATTGCCGGAACGCGGCTCGACATCAATGCGACGGGCGAGGTGACGCGGGTGCCCGATCTCGCGATCATCTCTGCTGGCGTGGTCACGCGCGCGTCGACGGCGAGCGGCGCGATCCAGCAGGCCGCGACGCGCATGGCTCGGGTCCGCGAGGCCTTGAGGCAGGCCGGGATCGCCGATCGCGACATTCAGACCAGCAACATCAGCCTCAGTCCCCAATATACCTACGTCAACAACCAGCCGCCCAAGCTCAACGGCTATTCCGCGTCGAACCAGCTCAATGTGCGGTTCCGCGACATCGCCAATACCGGCAAGATCCTCGATGCGCTGGTCGCCGAGGGGGCGAACCAGATCAACGGTCCGAACCTCACGATCGACAAGCCGGAAGCAGCTTTGGACGAGGCCCGGGCCAAAGCGGTGGCCACCGGCCGAGCTCGCGCCGACCTCTATGCCCGCACGCTCGGAATGCGCGTGGTCCGGGTGGTGTCCGTGAACGAGAGCGGGGGTTATGCACCGCCTCCGCCGATGCCGATGATGATGGCGGAACGCTCCCAGGCGGCGGACAGCAAGATCGACCCAGGTGAGCAAAAGCTCCAGGTCACCCTGTCAATGACCTTCGAGCTGCAATAGGCGCTTCGCGAAACGAAGAAGGCCGCGCATTCATTGCGCGGCCTTCATGACCCATTAGAGTTCGTGTCGCCTAGCGGACCGTGCCCCGACGGACCAGGTTGACGATCGCCAGCAGGATCACGGCCCCGACCAGCGAATAAAGGAATGTCTCGATCGTGATGCCGTTGTTCATGTTGGCTCCGCCACCGAACAGCAAGCCTGCGATCACAGCGCCGACGATGCCGACGACGACGTTGAGGATGATACCCTGTTGAGCATCGGTCCTCATGATCATGCTGGCAAGCCAGCCACAAATGCCGCCGACGATCAGCCAGATAATGATACCCATCAGCCTTCCCTCCTGTTCTCGGCCGCCCTCAGGCATGGGCCGGCCGTTCCGACATCACAGACGCGTGATGCCGCCCGGTTGTTCCGGATTCGGAAGGGTCTGTCCAGAAATTGAGGTTAGGCGCCAGTTAAATAATTGATCTTTAAGGAGCCGTAACAAGCCGCGGAGCGCTGCCGCGGCGGATCAATAACGCTGCTGGCGCTCGTACTGGTCGCGATACTGCTTGAGTCGCGTGACTCGCAGGCCGGGCATTCCGCTGCGGTCGACCGCGCGCTGCCAGCTGGTGAACTCCTCGAGGCTCAGGGTGTAGCGCTTGCACGCCTCGTCGACGCTGAGCAGCCCGCCGGCAACCGCTGCCACGACCTCGGCCTTGCGGCGCACGACCCAGCGCGTGGTGCTCGCAGGCGGCAACGACTCGAGCGTCAACGGCTCTCCAAGAGGGCCGATGACTTGCGCCGGACGGATCTTCTGGTTCTCGAGCATTGTTCAGTCACACCTGCTTAATCATTGGTACTGGCCAGTGTTTAATGTGCGGCCGTTGAAAACATTCTGAAGCGTGGTGGTTAATTTGCCGGTCAGTCCGACTGACGCTCCTTTAACCTTGCCTCCTCCTGCGCGAACGTCCCGCCAAGCAGCTTGACGGCTTCGCGCCAGCCGTCGTCGCCGGAGAGATAGCAAGCGATCGCATCCTCCCTCGAGCGCCCGTCCCGCTCGGCGGCATCGCCGAGCAAGGCGAGAAGCTCGCTGAGGCTGAGCGGCTGCTGCGCCTTCGCGCGAAAGTCGCCCTCATGACGCGCCAAGCCTTGCCCCCTCGTCCGTCTCTCACGGACCTGTGTCTAGCGACGAGGAGTGAAATTCGGGTAAAGACATCGGAAAGCACGTTTCAGATGCAGGTGGATTTCCAGCTCGGCCGCCCTTCGGGACAGGCCCGAATCGTCGTCGCCATGTCGGGCGGGGTCGACAGCTCGGTCACGGCCGCGCTCGCCGCAAGCACCGGCGCCGAGGTCATCGGGGTGACGCTCCAGCTCTACGATCACGGCGAGGCGGTGCGCCGTTCCGGCTCCTGCTGCGCCGGGCAGGACATCTATGACGCGAGGGCCGTCGCCGACCGGCTTGGCATCGCTTATTACGTGCTCGACTACGAAAGCCGCTTCCGCGGCGGCGTGATCGACCGCTTCGTCGACGAATATGCCCGCGGGCGCACGCCGGTGCCGTGCGCGAGCTGCAACCAGGGCGTGAAGTTCGTCGACCTGGCGGCGTTCGCACGCGAGCTTGGTGCCGACTGCCTCGCCACCGGCCATTATGTCCGGCGCGTGGTCACCGATGGGCGCGTGGAGCTGCACAAGGGTGCCGACCCGCGGCGCGACCAGAGCTACTTCCTTTACGGAACCACGCGCGTGCAGCTCGATTTCCTGCGCTTCCCGCTGGGCGATATGCCAAAGGACCAGGTGCGGCGGGTCGCTGCCGAGCTGGGATTGGAAGTCGCGGCCAAGCCCGACAGCCAGGATGTCTGCTTCGTGCCCGACGGCGACTATGCCGGCCTGGTCAAGCGCCTGCGGCCTGAAACCGAGGCCCCGGGCGACATCGTCGACTTGGGCGGCCGCGTGCTCGGTCGTCACCGCGGCATCGTCCAATTCACCATCGGCCAGCGCCGCGGGATCGAGGTCGGCGGCCAAAAGGAGCCGCTTTACGTGATCCGCATCGAGCCTGACGAAGCGCGGATCGTGGTCGGACCGCGAAGCGCGCTGGCGGTCGAGGGGATGCGCGTCGCCGACTGGAACTGGCTCGCCGAGGAGCAGCGCGAGGTCAGCGTTAAGGTTCGCTCGCTGGCGCCGGCCGTCTCCGCCGCGCGCGACGGCGAATGGGTTCGCTTTGCGCAGGCGGAATATGGCGTCGCGCCGGGGCAGGCGGCGGTGCTCTACGACGGCACGCGCCTGCTCGGCGGGGGCTGGATCGCTGAAACGGAAGCCGCGCGCCCGAGCGTCATGAATGCCGCCGCCGCATAGTGCCGGCATCCTGCTCTTCCGCCAGCGGGATGGCGAAACCGAGGTGCTACTGATCAGGCCGGGTGGGCCGTTCTGGCGCAACAAGGATGCGGGCGCGTGGATGATCCCCAAGGGCAAGGTCGAAGCGGGTGAAGCATCGGCGGAAGCGGCACTGCGTGAATTTGCGGAGGAGACCGGGACGCGGCTGACCTCAACGCCATTCCCCTTGGCGACGGAAGCAAGCCGGCGGGAAGATCGTCGTGGCCTTCGCCGTCGAAGGCGATCTCGACCCCTCAGCCGTAAGTTCGAACGAATTCGCGATGGAATGGCCGCCGCGCAGTGGCCGGCTCGAGAGCTTTCCGGAAGTCGCGGAGGCGCGGTGGATGCCGCTTGCCGAGGCTCGAACGTTGATGCTTCCAAGCCAGCTGCCGCTGCTCGACGCGCTTGGGAGGAAGCTGCGCGACTAGAGCTGGAACTGGCCGACGATGACCGTCTGGCAGTGCCCGCCGAGCACCGCGCGATCGCCCCCGGCCTCCGCCGGGGCAGGCTTCAGCCGGCAATGCAGCACGCCTGACCGTGCGCTCGCCTGCAGGGCGGTGAATTCGGTTCGGCCGAGCCGCTTGGTCCAATAGGATACGAGCGCGGCGTGCGCGGATCCGGTCACGGGGTCCTCGTCGATCCCGAGATAGGGCACGAACACCCGGCTGGCGACGTCGTGGCGCTCACCGCGCGCCGTGACCACCGCCATGCGATGGATTTGCTTGAGCGCGGCGAAGTCAGGCGCGACCGCCCGGACCGCGGCCTCGTCGGCGACTTCGATGATGGCCGCGTCGTTGTAGCCGTCGGCAAGCCAGGCCGGGCTGTTCGGAAGCCCCAAAGCGCCGCACAGCTCCGGCTCGTCGACCTCGGTCAGCTTGGCAGCGCGCATGTCTAGCTCGAGCAGCCCGTCGCGGCGGCTGACGGACATCAGGCCGGACTTGGTGGAGAAACGCACCGATGGACCGGTCATCAGGATATGGCCGGACGCCAGCGTCGCGTGGCCGCACATCTCGACCTCGGCCGTGGGCGTGAACCAGCGCAGGTCGAATTCGGCGTCGCCGCTGCCGCTTCGCACCGTGAAAGCGGTTTCGCTGAGGTTGTTCTCGGTCGCTATGGCCTGCATCAAAGCATCGTCGAGCCAGCGCTCGAGCGGCATGACCGCGGCCGGGTTGCCGGTCAGCGGCGCCTCGGCGAAGGCATCGACCTGGAAGAAGGGCAGGGTGCTCAGGTGGCCTGCTCCGTGATCTCCTGCGGAAGGAGCGTCTCGCGGTCGGTCTGCCCTTCAGGATCGACGTGGATCAGAATCTCGGTGCCGGGGAATCGCCGCTGCAGATCCTCCTCGACCGCGTCGAGCCGGTCGTGGGCTTGCTGCACGGTCCAATCGGCGGGCACCCAGACGTGGAACTGGACGAAGCGCGAGGTCCCGCTCTTGCGCGTCCGCAAATCATGCAGCCCCTGCAGCTCGGGGTAGGTGGCGGCGGCGGCGAGGAATGCCTGGCGCTCGTCTTCCGGCCATTCGCGGTCCATCAGCTGCGCCACGGCCTCCCGCGAAGCGCGGAACGCACCCCACACCAGCCACAAGGCGATGCCGATGCCGAACAACGCATCGGCCCCGGTCACGTGAAGCGCCTGCTCCAGGATCAGCGCGACGATCACCGATCCGTTGAGCATCAGGTCCGACTTGTAATGAATATTGTCGGTCTTGATTGCGACCGAGCCGGTGCGAGCGATGACCTGCCGCTGGTACCAGAGCAGAACGAAAGTGAGCGCGATCGCGAAAATCGAAACCGCGATCCCGTCGCCCATCGCCTGGGTACGGGCGCCGTTGATCAGCCGGTCGGCCGCCCGCACGCCGATCCCGATGGCGGAGACTGTGATCAGGACCACTTGAGCAAGCGCGACCAGCGCCTCGGCTTTGCCATGACCGAAACGGTGATCATGGTCGGCGGGCACGGCGGCGATGCGCACGCCGATGAGGGTGGTCAGGCTGGCGATCACGTCGAGCGCAGTGTCGGCCAGCGACCCGAGCATGGCCGTAGAGCCGGTCTGATAGGCCGCCCAGGTCTTGGCGACGAGCAGCACCAGCGCGACTGCCACGCTGGCCAGCGCCGCGCGCGTTGAATGGATTGAGTGCTCGGCGGCGACCTTGGCCGTGGTCATGGGTAGAGCAACCCCTCGGTCCAGCCGTCACCTTCGCGCACAAACAGCCGCCGCTCGTGCAGCCGGTGCGGCCGGTCGCTCCAGAATTCGATGCGCTCGGGAACGACGCGATAACCGCCCCAATGCGGTGGCCGCGGGACGTCCTGGCCTTCGAATTTGTGCTTCACCTCGTCGAAGCGCCTTTCGATAGTCGCGCGATCCTCCAGCTGACGCGACTGGTCCGACGCCCAGGCGCCAAGCTGCGAATCCCGCCCCCGGCTGGCGAAATACGCGTCGGCGTCCGTACCCGGCACACGCTCAACCGCACCTGCGATCCTGATCTGCCGGCGCAGCGACTTCCAGTGAAAGAGCAACTCCGCATGCGGATTGGCGGCGATCTGCTCCCCCTTCGCGCTGCGCTCGTTGGTGTAGAAGACGAAGCCGTCCGGCCCCTGGCCTTTAAGCAGCACCATCCGCGCTGATGGCCGGCCCTCTGCGTCAGCCGTCCCTAGCGCCATCGCTTCGGGATCGTTGGGCTCGCTCGCGCGGGCCTCAGAAAGCCACTGATCGAACAGCTGGAACGGGTCGGCGCTCATCTTGCCAGCGCCTTAGGCTTGGCCTCGCGCTTGGAGCAACCCATCTGGTCAGCAGTGAACGACTGCGGCATGGGAGCGACATGGCACTCGACCTCTACCAACGGCTGGGCCTGAAGCGCGGCGCGAGCGAGGCGGAGATCAAGAAGGCCTATCGCAGCCTCGCCAAGCAGCTTCATCCCGACCGCAACCAGGACAATCCCAACGCGGCCAAGCGCTTTGGCGAAGTGACCTCTGCCTATGACCTGTTGTCCGACAAGGACAAGCGCGCACGCTACGACCGCGGGGAGATCGACGAGGAGGGCAACCCGAAGATGCCGTTCGGCGGCTTTGGCGGCCATCAATCGGGCGCCGGAGGACCGCAGCCCGGCGGCGGGTTCGAAAATTTCAACTTCAGCGGCGGCGGCGATGCCGCGGACCTCAGCGACCTGTTCGAAGGGCTGTTCGGCGGGGCGAGCGGCGGGCGCGGGGGCGGCGGCCCATTCAGCGGCTTCCGGCAGCGCGGCCGGGCAACGCAAAAGGGCGCCGACGTCGCCTACCGTCTGAAGATCGCGTTCGAGGATGCGGTCGCGCTGAAGCCACAGCGCATCACGCTCGCCGATGGCAAGACGATCGACCTCAAGCTGCCGCAGGGCCTTGAGGATGGCACTCGAATTCGCCTTGCCGGCAAGGGCGAAGAAGGGCCGGGCGGCCGCGGCGATGCAATCGTCACCATCGAAATCGCGCCGCATCGCTTCTACACGCGCGACGGCACCAACATCCGGATCGAGCTTCCGGTGACGCTCAGGGAAGCGGTGCTTGGCGCCAAGGTGAAGGTGCCGACGCCCGACGGACCCGTGATGCTGACCATCCCGAAGGGGACGACTTCTGGAAAGATCCTGCGCCTTAAGGGCCGCGGCTTCGCCGCCAAGGACGGCAAGCGCGGCGACCAGCTGGTGGCGGTCGAAATCGACGTCCCGGCCGACGATGCCGAGCTGCAGCGGTTCGTCGAAGACTGGACCGTTCCCGGCAACCCACGCTCCGCGCTTGGGGTTTGAAGCAGCCGTAGCTGAATGAGAGACGCTTCCCCCCAATCGCCTGAGGCCCGCCGCAAGCGGCACGCCAGCATGCGCGCCGCCTTCGGCACGCAGGTCGAGGAGAAGCTGACGCCCCGACTGACGGCGTGGGAGGTGGTGAAGCGGGTCGCCATCGGTGTCTACAACGACGGCTTCATCCACGCCGGCAACCTCGCTTACCTGTCGATTGTCGCGCTCTTCCCCTTTTTCATCGTCGCCGCGGCCGTGGCCCACCTGTTGGGCCAAGGCCAGGATGCGATGCTGACGGTCACAAACGTGCTGCGGCGCCTGCCGCCGGATGTCGCCGCGACCCTGCGCGAACCGGTTCAGGAAGTGCTGACCGCGCGGACCGGCAACCTGCTGTGGTTCGGCGCGCTCGTCGGGTTGTGGACGGCGACCAGCTTCATCGAGACCATCCGCGACATCCTGCGCCGCGCTTATGGCGTGAAGTTCTGCGCGCCCTTCTGGGAGTATCGCCTCGGTTCGATGCTGATGATCCTTGGCGCCGTCGTGCTGCTGATGCTCGCCTTTACCGCGAGTGCGGCGCTGACCTTCGCCCAACATCTGATCATCCAGTGGTTCCCGCTTGCCCAGGGCATCGCGGGCACCCTCGGCCTTTATCGCCTGGTCCCGGCCGTCACCTTGTTCTTCACCTTCTACGTGATCTTCTTCCTTTTGACTCCGTCCCGCTACCGCAAGGCCCGGTGCCGCAAATGGCCGGGAGCGCTGCTCATCACCGCCTGGTGGCTGGCGACGGTCGAGGTCCTTCCCAGCGTCCTGTCGCTGTTCGGCGGGTACAGCCGCACTTACGGCAGTCTGGGCGGAGTGATGGTGGCGTTGATATTCTTCTTCGTCGTCGGGCTCGGCGTGGTGATCGGCGCCGAGCTCAACGCGGCGCTGGCGGAGAGCGGCGCCACCGCGCTAAAGGGCGAAGTCTATACCGGGCCCTATAGCGACCAGCTCGAAGTCGAGGAGCCGGAGCCCGGCGAAGACGTCGAACCTGTGTTGCAAAGAGAGGGGCCGCAACTCTGACTGGATTGATGAAGGGCAAGCGCGGGCTCATCATGGGGCTTGCGAACGACCGTTCACTGGCCTGGGGCATTGCCCGGGCGCTGAGCGGCCAGGGCGCCGAGCTCGCCTTCTCCTACCAGGGCGAATCTCTCGAAAAGCGGGTACGCCCGCTCGCCGCCGAGCTCGGCTCCGAACTGCTGGTCGACTGCGACGTCTCCGACATGAAGGCACTCGACAAGACGTTCGCTGCGCTGAAGGAGCGGTGGATCAAGCTCGATTTCGTCGTTCACGCGATCGGCTTTTCCGACAAGAATGAGCTCCGCGGGAAGTTCGTCGACACGTCGATGGACAATTTCCTGATGACGATGAACATCTCGGTCTACAGCTTCGTGGCCGTTGCTCAGCGTGCGCGGGCACTGATGGGCGCTGGCAGCTCGCTGCTGACGCTGACCTATTATGGAGCCGAGAAGGTCATCCCGCACTACAACGTCATGGGCGTCGCCAAGGCGGCGCTGGAGACCACCGTCAAATATCTCGCGGCGGACCTCGGCCCGGAGGGCATCCGCGTCAATGCGGTCTCAGCGGGCCCGATAAAGACGCTGGCCGCGAGCGGGATCGGCGACTTCCGCTACATCATGAAGTGGAACGAATATAATTCGCCGCTGCGGCGCAACGTGACGATCGAGGATGTCGGCGGCGCCGGGCTGTACCTGCTCTCGGACCTCGCCAGCGGAGTCACCGGCGAGATTCACCATGTCGACGCCGGCTACAATGTCGTTGGCATGAAGGCCGAGGACGCTCCGGATATCGCCACGGTTTAATGGCTGCGATAGCCCGCCATGTCCGAGTTACCGGCCGCGTGCAGGGCGTTTTCTTCCGCGCCTGGGCGCAGGGCCAGGCCCGCGAGCTTGGGATTAGCGGCTGGATCCGCAACTGCCCCGACGGTTCCCTCGAGGCGCATCTCGACGGCGAGGAAGCCGACGTGATCCGGATGATCGAACGCATGAGTCACGGACCGTCGGACGCGCGGGTCGAGGAAGTCACCGTCGAGGAGGCGGAACCCGAAAGCAGTGGCCGCTTCGAGCTGCGCACTAGCCCGCGAACGGGTCTCTCACCAGAATAGTATCGTCTCGTTCGGGCGAGGTGCTGACCAACGCTACCGGGCAGCGGATGAGCTCTTCGACGCGGCGGACATATTTGATCGCCCGCGCCGGAAGGTCGGCCCAGCTGCGCGCGCCGCGTGTCGATCCCGGCCAGCCCTCGACCTCTTCATAGATCGGCTCGACCCGCATCTGGTCGGCGGAATGCGGCGGAAGATAGTCGAATT
>JBDTZJ010000043.1:0-11920 GCA_040005255.1 Sphingomicrobium sp. | reverse complement strand
TGGCCCCAGCTGCACAAGGTCGCGGACACGATCGGCAAGGGGCTGATCGACAAGGACCTGGTCACCCCCGCCGTGGTCTTCGGAGCGCTCGTCGGCGCGATGTTCTGGAACGTCGTCACCTGGCTCAAGGGCATTCCCTCGTCGTCGAGCCACGCCTTGGTCGGCGGCATCATCGGCGCGGGTGTGGCGCACGCCGGCCTGTCCGGCGTCCAATGGGCCGGCCTTAACAAGACGCTGATCGCCATCGTCCTTTCACCGACTCTGGGATTGCTCCTCACCATGCTGATCATGCTGGTGACGAGCTGGCTCGGCGTTCGCGCGACCGCCAGCGGTTCTGAACGGACCTTTCGCGGGCTGCACCTGGTTTCGGCCGGCGCTTACTCGCTCGGCCACGGCCTCAACGATGCCCAGAAGACAATGGGCGTCATCACCGTCCTGCTCTACTCGACCGGCTATCTCCACGGCGACTTCCATGTTCCCAACTGGGTCGCGCTCAGCTGCTACGTGGCGATCGGCCTCGGGACGTTGACGGGTGGCTGGCGGATCATCGAGACGATGGGGACCCGCATCACCAAGCTCAATCAGCACCAGGGCTTTTCCGCCTCGGCGGGCGGATCGGTGATGCTGTTCGCGGCATCCTATTACGGCATCCCTGTCTCGACCACGCACACCATCACCGGATGCGTCATCGGTGCCGGCGCCGCGCGCCGCGCCTCCGCGGTCCGCTGGGGAGTCGCGGGCAATGTGATGATCGCCTGGCTGATCACCATCCCGGCCTCGGCCACCGTCGGTGCCTTGTTCTATTGGCTGACGACGTTGTTCTAGGCGAATGCCGTGCCGCCACGGCCTTTCCGACTCCTGATTTGGTGAAATTAGGGCTTCGGCGTTACACTCTCCCGTTTTGTGACTGATGGAGGGTGCCCATGAAGGCCATGATTTTGTCGGCCGTTGCGGCTGCGGCGCTTGCCGCTTCCGCGCCTGCGGCCGCCCAATTGGGGCAGGTCAATGAGCCTGCGCCAGGTTATTCGTCGCTTCTGAACTCCGAATATTCGACCGCGGAGCGCGAGATCCGCTCAGCCAATGTGTCGATGTACGATCCCGCGCGGTCGATCAATCTCGGCATCGCACTCGCCAAACAGGGTCGCCGCGCCGACGCCGCCAATCAATTCAACAGCGTCCTTCTCGAAGAGGATGTTGAGATGGTCGTGGCCAATGGACAGACCGCCATGTCGCATGATGTGGCAAGGCGAGCGCTCGCCGCGCTTCAGGGCGGAGTGCTCAGCCACTAGCGACTGCGCCGTTAGACGAACCGGAGCGCACCCTGCGTCGGGGTGTCCGACGCAATGGTCAGTTCCGTCCCGCGGTGCTCGATCACGGTCAGGCGCGTGTCGGTGATCAGCTGCACCCGCACGACGCTGGACGCGCCGCCCTGGGCGTTTCGCTCGACCGACACCATGGCCTGGCAACCGCCGGACCCGGCACCGAGGTGGCCCGCCGCGATGCGCGCCACTGCCGCTGCGTCATCCTGGCTGACGCCCGCATCGAGCAGCATTCGCGCAAGTCCGCGACCCTCGGGGAGCCGCAGCTTCAACTGGAACTGAACGGCCAGTTTCGGCGCCGGCGAACCGCCGATCGCCGGTGCGTTCAGGAAGATGGCATGTTCGGCGGCGCTTGCGGCGCCCGGCACCGCGCACCACGCGCAACTCGCACCAACAACCCATGCAAGCTTGGCAGCGCGGAACGTCATGGGCCAAGGCTAGTGGCCGATTGATTCGGTTTCGCTGGGCTTTTGTTGCACTTTTGTGACGCTCGCCTAACAGGGCCCGATGAAGCGGCTCACCCTCTTATTGGCGGCAATCGGCGGTCTTTGCGTTCCTACCTCCGCGAGCGCGAGCAAGGACGGACAGCTTTGGGCAAATAGCATCGCGACCGCGAAGCTCGGCGACCGCTGGCGGCTGTCGCAGGAAATCAACGTCCGCTTCAGCGACAATCGGCATGGCCTCTACGAAATCGAGTCCAATACTCTGCTCGGCTACAGGCTCAACAAGGTGACGACCTTGTGGGCCGGTTACACGCACGATCCGCAATATGCCGGCGGTACATTCACGGTTATGGAGCACCGCGCCCGCGAGCAGGTGACGTTCGACGGCCTGGTCAAAGTCGGGAAGGGAAAACTCAGCGGCCGGATGCGCTTCGAGCAGCGCTGGCGCGACAATGTGGCCGGTACCGGATGGCGCCTACGTCCCTATCTTAAATACTCCGTGCCGGTGGCCGGCAAGCTCTCGCTCAATCTCAGCAGCGAGCCGTTCTTCAACCTCAACACCACCATTTTCCAGCGCAAGTCGGGTCTCGACCGAGTCCGCAACCTGATCTCTTTTTCTGTCCCTCTATCGAGGGCGGTAACCGGTGAGGTCGGCTACATGAACCAACATGGGTTCGTGAGCGGCGGCCCGGACACCAGCGACAACATCGCCTACTTCAACCTGGCCCTCAGTTTGTGAAGCTCGGCTAAAATTTCCGCCACCGCGGCTCGCTCGAAATGTGCAGCATCGTCGGCGTCGGCACCAGCGTCAGCGTGCGCCTACCCGTTGCGATCTGGTCAGCCGTCGCGGATCCGGCGCCGCTCAACTCCGGACCACGCGTCGGCCAAGGGTCAATGCCTCAGTGCGGCCACCACACCCATTCGTCGGAATCGATCCGCCCGTTGTGATTGCGGTCGATGGTCGCCCAGGCCGTCGGCGACCAATATTCGTCGGCGCTGAGGTAGCCGTCGTCATTGGTGTCGAACGCGGACCAGTAATTCGTCCAATAGTCGGGGTTGTAATAAGCGGTGCGGTAGAAGCCGCCGCCCCGATAGCATTGCTCGAATTCACTGCGGCTGACGCGGCCGTCATGGTTCACGTCCCAGTCGCCATAGGATTTGGCGTGGAAGGTGTTCCATTCGTCGCCGCTGATGAAGCCGTCGTTGTTGAGGTCGATATAGCCATAGCTTCCGCATACGCCGCCAGAGGCCGCCGCTTCGGCGACCGCAACCGGGGTCGCTGCCGGCGGAACCGTGGCGCAACCGGCAAGGCCGCGCGCACCGCCAAGCAGCGCGGTGATCATGAGAGGTTTCATACATTCCTCCTGTTCACGCGCCCACCCGCTCGCCGTTTCGGGCGAACAGAAAACAAGTCTGGTAAGTGCGTGGTTCCCTGGAGCCGGGAACGTCTAGTGAACGAACCTCGCGACCACATCGCGATAGGACCGCGACACTTTCACCTGCGCGCCTGAATCGAGCACCAGGAAGCATTCGCCGTTGGTGTGCGGCTTCACCTGGCGGACCAAGTCGAGGTTGACGATGGTCGAGCGGTGCACCCGCTGGAACCGCCGCGGGTCGAGCCGTTTCTCGAGGTCCTTCATCGTCTCGCGCAGGATCAAGGTGTTGTCGCCGGTCTGGATGCACATATAGTCGCCCGCGGCGTCGATGCGCTCGATCGTGTCGACGTCGACGCGGAATATCTGGCCCTGGTCCTTGATGTTGATCATCTTCTCGAAGCGGTTGGCCGCCGGGCCTTCGGGAGCGGCATCGGCCAGCTCCTCGGCGGCCTCGGGCGCGTGCTCGGCGAGCACCTCCTTGAGCCGCTCGGCTTCTCCCGCGCTGCGCTTCTCGCCCAGCCGCTGGCGCACGCGATCCATGGTCCCCGCGAGCCGGTCCTCGTCGACCGGCTTCATCAGATAATCGACCGCCTGGGCGTCGAACGCCCGCAGCGCGTGCTCGTCATAAGCGGTGACGAACACGAACAAAGGCGGCTCGACGTCCATCAGCCCCTGGATCACCGAGAAGCCGTCGAAGCCGGGCATCTGGATATCAAGGAAGACCAGGTCGGGCTTGTGGGTCTTGATCTGGCGGATCGCCTCGCGGCCGTTGGCTGCTGTGCCGACGATCTCGACATCGTCAAACGCCTGGAGCCGCAGCTGCAGCCCCTGCGTCGCCAAAGGTTCGTCGTCGACCAAAACGGTCCGGATGCTCATGAAACAGTGTCTCCGGTTTCAAAGGGAATTTCGATGATAACGCTAAAGCCCCCGCGCTCGTTCTGTCTGGTATCGAAACGAT
This sequence comes from Sphingomicrobium sp., assembly GCA_040005255.1. Lineage (GTDB taxonomy): Bacteria > Pseudomonadota > Alphaproteobacteria > Sphingomonadales > Sphingomonadaceae > Sphingomicrobium. Next base: position 7,824 of record JBDTZJ010000043.1, on the reverse strand, counting down.
GCGCTCCGCCATAGGCCTGCGACAGTCTGTCGCGAATGTTCGCCAGTCCGACTCCGGTGGATTGGCTGGCGGCAAACTCGCCGCCCTCGCCATTGCCGTTGTCGGCAACCTCGATCCGGACCGCCTGGCCTTCGCGTTTCGCCGTCAGCCAGATGTCGGCGCCATTCTCCGCCGGCGTGACCGCATATTTGATCGCATTCTCGATCAATGGCTGCAGCAGCAGCGAGGGCAGGCGCGCGCCGATGGTTTCAGATTCGATCTTGAAGTGCGGCCGCAACCGGTCCTCGAAGCGCATCTTCTCGATCTCGAGGTAGAGTTTCAACGTTTCCACTTCCTGCGCCAGCGTCACCTTGGCGGTCGGCTCGTTGGCCAGCGTATAGCGCAGGAAGGACGATAACCGCGCCAGCATCGCATTGGCCCGCTCGGTCTGCTTCAACAGCACCAGGGTCGAGATCGAATTCAGCGTATTGAACAGGAAGTGCGGGTTCAGCTGGTAGCGAAGCATCGCCAGCTGCGCGGTTGAGGCCTGGCCCTCCAGCAGCTCGCGCTGGCGGATTTCATCCTCCAGCAGCAGGAAATAATTGATCCCGTAATAGAGCGCGGTCCACGCCGCGAGCAGCGAGAAATTGAGCAGGATCGCGCCGAAATACTCGATTCCGACCGGCCGCGCGCCGGGGTGGACGAAGGTCGCGTTGCTCCACGTCTCGATCACCGAGAAAGCGGAGGCGGCGAGCGCCACCGCCACCAGCGACAAAATCAAGGTCCAGATCGGCTGCATCTTGATCAACCGCCGGAACAGCGACGCCATCAGCAGCGTGAGAGAATAGCCGGTGGCGGTCAGCAGCAGCGTGTGGACCAGCCACATCCAGCCGCGGGCATTGGCGAAGCCCGATACCGAGCGCAGGAAGAAATAGCCGCTCCAGCCGATCGACTGCAGGATCCAGAAGGCGCGGTTCTTGTCGTCGAAGAAGGGCTGGTCGAGCCCCATGCCGCGCGCGATCGGCTCGGCCGGCGACTGGATCTTCGGCGTTTCGGACGCACGTCGGGGCGTGCCGGCTCGCCGCTCGAGGGTCGCGCTGTCGGTCGCCATCGACGAGGGATATAGAGGCGCCCAGCCGCCATTGCGAGCGCCGCACGCGGCGGCCGCGTTATTTAACCTTTGTTGCTAATGCCGGCTTGATTCCGCGGTCTGCGGTGACAGCTCTTAACTCTGCTTCAACTCTCTTTGCTTAAGCCGGGCCTTTGGACGTGGAACGGCGGGCGGATGTACGAGGCTCCAGATCGTTACAAGAGACTGACTTCCGCGCGGCTTCCCGACGGGGAATCGGCGGGTGTCGCAGCGCGCGAGGTGGAGTCGGAATCGTCGCCGCTGCACGACGTGCAGCTCATCTCCCGCGCACAGCTGGCGCCATTCTTCGCCGCCGCGAACGTCGTCGCCGCATTGATCCTCGTCGCCGGCATGTGGGGCGTGGTTTCGCCCGAATGGCTCCTCCCCTGGGCGGGCGGTGTCGCGATCGTCAATTTCGGCCTGATGCAGCTCGCTCGCCACCAGTCGATCACCTGCGTCGGCCGCTCCGGGCACCGGGTCCCGCTGTGGCAGCTGGTTGGCGAAGTCGTGGTTCGCGCCGTAACTTTCCTCGGCGTTCCCCTCTATTTGTTCCCGACGCTCGACCCGGGCACGCAGGTGATTTCCGCCTCGGTGATGGCCGGTCTTGCCGTCGCAGGGCTCGGCCTGGTGGTCGTCCCGCAATCCGCCCTGGCGTGGATGATCGCCTTTACCGGCGGCATCGGCGGCGCGCTCCTGCTCGGCCGCCACACCGTGCCCTTCCAGCATGTGCTGTCGATCCTGTTCACGCTCGGCGTGTCGGTCACCGGCGTGATGACCGTCGCCCGCTGGGCTTTCAGCCAGCTCAAGACCAATGCCGACGTCGGCAGCCAAAGCGAAAGCGCTGCGCTGTTGCTCCAGGAATATGAGCAGCGCGGTGTCGGCTGGCTGTGGGCCGTCGACGGCGAGAACCGCGTCACCTACATCAGCGCGCGAATGAGCGCGATGCTCAACCGACCGGCGAACCAGCTGCTTGGTCACTCGCTTCCCGCTTTGCTTGGCGGCCATTCCGAGCTCGGCCGCGTGCTGCTCGAAAAGCAGCCGTTCAACGCGCTGGAGATGGAGCTCATCGCGCCGCGCGGGACGCGCTGGATTTCGATGACCGGCGACCCGATCATCGACACCGCCGGCCGCTTCGAAGGCTTTCGCGGCGTCGGCTCCGATATCACCGAGATTCGCCAGACGCAGGAGCGGCTGACCCACCTCGCCAATGTCGACGTGCTCTCGGGGCTGCCCAACCGCGGCCGCGTCCGCCAGCTGCTGGGCGAAGCGCTGCGCGGTGCGACCGGCGGCAATGTGCCGTGCGTGATCATGTTCCTCGACCTCGACAACTTCAAGCCGGTCAACGACACCTTCGGCCACCCCAAGGGCGATGCCGTCCTCCGCGCGGTCGCCAAGCGCCTGGTCGATGTGGTCGCGGCCAACGGCACCGTCGGGCGCATGGGCGGCGATGAATTCGCCATCGTTATCAACGACGCCCAGAGCCGCCAGACGGTCGAACAGCTCGCCGACCGCATCATCGGATCGGTCCGCGAACCCTATATGATCGACCAGACCGAGATCCGCATCGGCGTGTCGATCGGCTGCGCCTTCGGGCCGATCGATGGGGCGACGGTCGACGACCTTATCCTCAAGGCCGACCTCGCGCTCTACCAGGCGAAGGACGCCGGCCGTGGCTGCGCACGCTATTTCTCCTCGGAGCTGCAGTCGGTGCAGGACGATCGGGTGCGCCTCGAAGGCGATCTGCGCAGCGCCATCGCGTCCAAGCATTTCCACCTCGTGTTCCAGCCGTTGATCAACGCCAAGAACCAGAAGCTGATCGGCTTCGAGGCATTGATCCGCTGGAACCATGCGCAGCGCGGCTTCGTGCCGCCCAACATGTTCATCCCGGTCGCCGAGGAGGCTGGGCTGATGCCCGTGCTCGGCGAGTGGGTGATCGACGAGGCCTGCCGGGCGGCCGCCACGTGGCCCGAGCCGATCACCGTCGCCCTCAACATCAGTCCCAAGCAGATCCAGCCCGGCCTGCCCAACTTCGTCAGCGAAGCGCTCGGCCGCCACAAGCTCCCTGGCAACCGCATCGAGCTCGAGGTCACCGAGGGCGTGTTCCTTGGCGACAACGGCTCGACCCTCGACGTCTTGAAGCGCCTGCGCACGCTCGGAGTCGGTATCGCGCTCGACGATTTCGGCACCGGCTATTCGTCGATCGGCTATTTGAACAAGGCGATCTTCCACAAGCTCAAGATCGACGGCAGCTTCGTCCGCGAGGCCGGCTCGCGGCCCGAGAATGTCGCAATCATCCAGTCGATCGTGCAGCTCGCCAAGAGCTTCCGCATGAACGTGACCGCGGAGGGCGTGGAGACCGCCGAAGACTTCGAGCGCATGCGCGACCTCGGCTGCGACACCATCCAGGGCTATCTGTTCGGCAAGCCGCTGTCTTACGAGCGCGCCAACCAGATGGTGCTGGGGCTCGCCGCCAAGCGCATGGCGGGCTAATCGCCCCGCCCGTCTTCGGGATTTACGTTCGGCTGCATTCAGATAAACTGATCGCTCGGCGTTCTTTGGGGGGATTTCGTGCAGCAGCTGACGACCCTCCGGAGCCTGTTCAAATTCCATAGCGGCCGGGTCATTTCGCTCGGCCGGGTAATGCTTGCGATTACCCTCTTCCTGATCATCATGTTCGGTCGCAGCGCGTCGGAGCTGACCCAGACTTATCCCTTCCTGATCCTCTATTCGGCGTGGGCGGTCCTGGTCGCGGCGGCGACCTGGAAGAATTGGTGGCTCGACGCGCGCCTCGCGGTCCTGACGCACGGCATCGACATGGCGGTGTTCACGGGGCTCGCCTTTTCCTCCACTGGCTGGACAAGCCCGTTCACCCTGTTCTTCATCCTGCCGTTGCTCTCGGCCGCAGTGCGCTGGAGCTGGCGCGAGACCGCGCTGACCGCGGCCGTGCTGATCATGCTGTTCATGATCGGCGGATTCCTGCTTTCCAACTCGCAAGGCTTTGAGCTTCAGCGCTTCGTTCTTCGCTCCGCCAACCTGGTGATCCTCACCCTGCTGCTGATCTGGTTCGGCGTTCACCAGCGTTTCGCCCGCACCTTCTTCCGGGTCGAGGATTTCGAGGCCGTCGTTCGCGAGGGGGAAAACCCGCTCGCCCGGTCGCTTGGCTTTGCCATGCGGGCGAGCCAGGCCGCGGCCGGCGCCGTCATTGTCGGGCCGGCCGGTGAGGATGCCTCCGACGGCTTTGCCATCGCCGGCGGCGAAGGGCGCAATTTCACCGTTGAGCGGTCGCTCGTCCGCCGATTCCGCGAGGGCGGGGATATTGCGCTCTTGGTCGATATCGACGCCGGGCGAGTCCTGACCCGCCCCCCCGAGGGCCACTTTCGCTTTCTCGCCCTAGCCGATGTGATCGATCTCGATGAGGCGCGCGACATCGGCCTCACCAAGGGTGTCATCGCCGAGATTTCCACCGCCACGAACCACGGCTGGCTGGTGCTGTGGGACGTGCCCGATCTGTCGACCGACTTCCTCGACTTCGGGCGCGAGCTCGCGGGAACCGTCGGCGCGCTGCTCGAACGCTATGCGTTGGTCGAAGCGATTGAGACTGGCGCCGCGGTTCGCACGCGCCTGTCACTTGCCCGCGACGTCCACGACAGCATCGTCCAGTTCCTCGCCGGCGCCGCCTTCCGGATCGAGGCGATCAAGCGCTCGGCCCGGTCGGGCGCCGCGGTCGACGCTGACCTCGACGAGCTCAAGCGCCTGTTCGTCGAGGAGCAGGTGGAGATTCGCGGCTTCGTCATGGCGCTTCGCCAGCACCGCGACCTGGAGCTTGCCGAAGCCGTCGCGGAGCTTCGCGCGCTCGCCGACCGGCTGGGCCACCAATGGTCGATCGACTGCCGGGTCAGCGCCAAGGGCGACGAAGTCCCGATCCCGATCCGGCTCCAGCTCGACCTCCAGCAATTGCTGCGCGAAGCAGTGGCCAATGCCGTTCGTCACGGCGGCGCCGACCGCATCGATGTCGGCCTGTCGGTCGCCGAGGGGCGCGTGGAGCTGACCGTGGTCGATAACGGCTCCGGCTTCGCGGCGGGTGAGGGCGGCGCCGCCGCCGAGCCCTGGTCGCTCAAGGAGCGCGTCGAGCGCGCCCACGGTTCGCTTCGGCTCAATTCCATGCCGGGATCGACCAACCTCCTCATCAGCCTCCCGTTGAGAGGAGCGGCCGCGTGACCCGCGTCTTGCTCGTTGACGACCACCCGATGATCGGCGCCGCGCTCGACATGCTGCTGCGCGACAGCAGCTACGAGCTGCTCGGCCGCGCCCGCAGCGCTGCCGAAGCGAACCGCGAGATCGCACGGCTCAAGCCCGACCTGTTGCTGCTCGACGTCAACCTGCCGGACGGTTCCGGGCTCGACGTCTTGCGCCGCGTGGCGCGCTCGCGCGCGCGGCCGGCGGTGATCCTGCTGACCGCGGGCATGGACGACGCGCAGCTGCTCGCCGCCGCCGACCTCAATCCCGAAGGCATGGTCCTGAAGACCTCGGATCCGGGCCTGCTCACCGAATGCATGGATGCGGTGGTTGCCGGTAACAGATGGATCGATCCGGAGATCGCCGACCGCACGCGCCAGGCGGAGGAGCGCGCCGACTCGGCGCCACCGCTCACCCGCCGCGAGCGCGAGCTGATCGAGCTCGTCCGCCAGGGCCTCAAGAATCGCGACATCGCGACCGAGCTCGGGGTTACCGAGGGCACCGTCAAAGTCTATCTCCATGCCATCTTCGACAAGCTGCAGGTTGAAAACCGGACCGAGCTGGCGTTGCGCGCTGCGGGGCTGATCAGCCGCTAGACGAGCGCGTCCGATTCACTTTTCGGGCACCGCGACTCGGGGCCTCCGCTGGAGCCTTGCCGGTGCCGCGAACTTCCGTATGCGCTCCCGCAACAAAGGTGAACCCGCTCCAAAATGGAACGATCCTTAACCCTGGTTGCAAAAAATTTGAAACAGAAAGAGGCGGCGCCTTCATCAGAAAGCGCCGCCTCTTTTTCGGCGAAAATCGAAGCGGCTTGCCCGTCAGCGGGCAGGCGCCGCCGCTGGCAGCGGTGGCGTACCGCCCAGCTGCGCGACCAGCTTCTTGTAGGCGTCGAGATAGGCGAGGACGATGATCTGGCCGATCTCGGTCTTCTCATAGCCGCCGCCGCCCGCGGCCGCGAAGCCGCCCCACCAGCCGGCGCCGCCGCCGACCGCGAAGCTCAAGTCGCGCTTGCGGAAATAGCCTTCGGTCAGCGCCTCCTCCTCGGTCGTGCGGGCGTTGACCAGCGACAAGGTGACGTTGGCCTCGCCCTTCTTGACGTTGATGCCGCCCGCCAGTGCGCCCACGGCATGGCCGAAGCCGCCGAACATGCCGCCGAAAGCGCCCGCGGCGGCGCCGATGCCGCTGCCGCCGCTGTTCTGGTTGGCGCTGACGATATCCGGCTGGAGGAAATAGTCCGCCGCTTTGACCTGGCCCTTGCCCATATTGGACCCGCGCTGAAGCTCGCCCTGCTCGGCCAGCGCGCGTTCCATCGCGCGGTTGTTCATCGCGCGGTCGCGGTTGACCATGGAAAAGCAGCCCGACTTGGCGACGAACACCTTGATGATCGCCTCGGGGCTGCCGAGGTTCAATTCGCGCCACCACTCCTTGTCCGGCGGCACGATCGCCAGCGTGCCGATCCTGTGGGTGCATATCGGGATCTCCGACATGCCCTGGGTCTGCTCGTTGCGGCCCGAGCTCGGCTTGGCCTGACCTCCGCCGAACAGCCCGCCGGCAGTCGCTTGCGTCGAGACCAGCGCTACGGCTGCGCCGGCAAGTAGTGCGATCCTGGTCATGGTCAACGCCCCCTTCAAATGAAGATATCCCGTTTAACAGGGATTTACCCGAGTCGGAAGCATGACTCGACCTAATCTGCATCAACCGCTTGGCGTGCTGACAGCCCCCCTCTGCTGACAGTCACGCGCGGCCCTGCTAGCGCGCCGGTCAAATGACCGACCTTGCCCGCATCCGCAATTTCAGCATCATCGCGCATATCGACCACGGCAAGTCGACGCTCGCCGACCGGCTGATCCAGGCGACCGGCGGCCTTACCGATCGCGAGATGAGCGGCAACGCCCAGGTGCTCGACAATATGGACATCGAACGCGAGCGCGGAATCACCATCAAGGCCCAGACCGTGCGGCTCGAGTGGCGGGGGCACGAGCTCAACCTGATGGACACCCCGGGCCACGTCGACTTCGCTTATGAGGTCAGCCGCAGTCTCGCCGCGTGCGAGGGCGCGCTTCTGGTCGTCGACGCGGCGCAAGGCGTCGAAGCCCAGACGCTGGCGAATGTCTACCAGAGTATCGAACACGACCACGAGATCGTGCCCGTCATCAACAAGATCGACCTCCCCGCCGCGGACCCCGAGGGAGTCAGGCAGGAGATCGAGGAGATCATCGGCCTCGACGCCAGCGGCGCAGTCCTCGCCTCAGCGAAAACCGGCGTCGGCATCACCGAAGTCCTCAACGCCATCGTCGAGCGGATCCCGCCCCCCAAAGGCGACGCCGCGGCTCCGACCAAGGCCATGCTCGTCGACAGCTGGTACGATCCTTACCTCGGCGTCGTCATCCTCGTCCGCGTCATCGACGGTGCAGTCCGCAAGGGCCAGCAGGTCCGCTTCATGGCCGCCGGCACCACCCACCTCGTCGACCGCGTCGGCT
>JBDTZJ010000042.1:0-11969 GCA_040005255.1 Sphingomicrobium sp. | reverse complement strand
CGCCGACACGGAACTCGCACCCCTCGGGAACGATCAATGGCAAGTGGACGACGCTCCGCACATTGGTCACCCCGGCGTGCGCCGGGATATGGCTGCTGGGCTTCAGGATCGAGAAGAAGACGTTCGGCGCGCGGCCCTTGATTTGGCAGATCGGGAGCGATTCGACCAAGGCTGCGGTGCGCGGCGCGCGAGCGCAGGCATCATCGAACCGCTCGCCCTCCTTCCACAGGTGGAAGGCGCCCCAGTCCAGCGACTTGTCCAGTCCGGACCATTTGCTCGCCGGAACTCCGGGCGGCAACGATATATAAGGCGTCAGCCCCGGCCCCGGGTGAGCGAGGATCGCCTCCAGCTCGGCCACCATTGTGCTGGTCGCGGCTTCCAGCTCGCCGAGCCATGGGAAATGATCGCGGTCGAAATATTCGTCAGCGGGCAGGAAGGGGTAATGCAGCCCTTCGCATTGGTTGGTGTAGATCGGCCGCCTGCCTAGCCATGCATCGGCAGCCGTCGTCATTCGTCGCCGGTCCCGGGCACTGGCGTCGGTCAAGTCTTCGGCCAACGCACTATCGACCGCGTCCACCAGCTTCTGCTGCTGCGCTCCAACATATTGCTTCGCATGGCTCAGGATCTCGGCGAATTCGGGCGACGGGTTATTGATGCTCGACGAGAGCGCAAGGACGGCATTCCAGCGCTCGGCCGCCGGCGTCCCCTCCCCCAACCGCTCGTGAAGCTCTGCGATACGGACGAGGGCGAGAAGGTCGGTTTGATCGATGGCAAGTGCGTCCTCGAGCGCCGCCCGTTCGCGGTCGACATCCCCGAGGTTTCGATGGGCCGTCGCGAGATTGATCCAGTGCGACCGTTCGCCCGGCTCGCGTTTGCACGCGATTTCGAAATGCATGGCGGCGGCGTGCGCGTCCGCCCGCGCCAGGGCATCGGCGCCGAGCCAGTTGCGCGCGTTAGGCTCCTCGTCGTCAATCGCGAGCACCGCTTCGAAATGGCTTCGCGCCTCGTCACGGCGACCGGCTCGGCTTGCGCGCTGGGCTTCGGCCAAATGCTGTCGGATGTCGCCGCCCGCCATTACCCTAACCCGCCACCAGCTCGGCGAACTTGTCGAGGTCGATATTCCCGCCCGAAACGACGCCGACGATCGGGCCGTCCAACTCTTCGCGGCTCAGCGCGGCGGCTAGCGACAACGCGCCCGCGCCCTCGGCGATCGTTCGCGATTTCTCGGCGATCAGGCGCATGGCGTCGGCGGTCTGCTTGAGCGTCACCGTGATCGCGCCGTCGGTCACCGGCCGCATGCGCTGCCACATCCGCTCGGTGACGCTTTTGCCGCCGGCGCCGTCTACGAAGCTCGCCTGCCAGTCGGTGTACTTCCGGGGGCCGCCCTCGCGCAGCGACAGCGCGTAGGGCGCGGCGGTCTCGGGCTCGGCGCCGAGCACTTTCACGTCGGGCTTGCGCGCCTTGATCGCGCTGCCAACACCGGTGATCAGTCCACCGCCGCCGATCGCGCAGATGACGGTGCGAACTTCGGGACAGTCTTCGAGGATCTCCAGCCCCATCGTGCCGTGGCCGGCGATGAAGTCGTGATTGTCGAACGGGTGGATGAAGGTCGACTCAAGCCCCGGGAACTCGTGCGTTTCCACCGCCACCCACGCCCGGTCGTAGGAAACGGGCACGATCTCCGCGCCCAACGCGCGCATGCGGTCGAGCTTGGTCTGGGGCGCGGTCTCGATCGCCACCACGGTACAGGGGATGCCGAACGCCCGCGCGGCATAGGCCACGCCCTGGCCGGCATTGCCGGCGCTGATCGTCCACACGCCACGCGCCCGCGCCTCGTCCGACAAAGCCGCGACCGCATTGGCGCCCCCGCGGATTTTGTAAGCGTTGGTCGGCTGGAGGTTCTCGAGCTTCAAGCGGATGTCGGCCGCGCCCGCGCCAAGCTCGAGCTTCACCAGGGGCGTCCGCAGCACGGTGCCCGCGATCCGCTTCCGCGCCGCCTCGATATCCTCGATCGCAATCGGCCGCACCGGATCGATCATCGGCTCACCCTCTCCTGCTTGGCCCGAAGTTCCTCTAAGGGGCGCGCATGAAGACTCTCAAGCTCCTTAATTACGAACGCGACCGCTGGATCGCCGGCGATGGCATGCTTTCCGAGATCGCGAGCGCGATCGACGGCGCGCCGGTGGCGACGACCGGCTCCAGCGGCCTCGATTTCGGCGGCATGCTTCGCCACGCCCGCGAAACTGGGGGACCGGCGCTGCGCAAGCTGACTTTCCACGACCGGGCGCGGATGGTGAAAGCGCTCGGCCTCGCGATCATGGCCCGCAAGGAAGAGCTGTACGAGCTCAACTACCTCACTGGCGCGACGCGCAAGGACGGCTGGATCGACATCGAAGGCGGCGCCGGAACCCTCTTCTCCTTCTCGTCGAAGGGCCGCCGCGAGCTGCCCGATGCGCACGTCCTCCTCGACGGCCAGCTTGAGGGCCTGTCGAAGAAGGGCACGTTCGTCGGCCAGCACATCTACACGCCGCTCCAGGGCGCGGCGGTGCACATCAACGCCTTCAACTTCCCGGTCTGGGGGATGCTCGAGAAACTGGCGCCGACCTTGCTCGCAGGCGTGCCCGCGATCGTGAAGCCGGCATCGGCCACCGCCTATCTCGCGGAAGCGGCGTTCCGGGTGATGATCGAGGCGAACATCCTACCGCCCGGCGCGATCCAGCTCATCGTCGGCGGCGTCGGCGACCTGTTCGACCATCTGACCGGCCAGGACATAGTCAGCTTCACTGGCTCGGCGCACACCGCGCTCAAGCTGCGCACCCACCCGACCGTCATTCGCGAGTCGGTCCGCTTCGTCGCCGAACAGGACAGCCTCAACGCCTCGCTGCTTGGGCCCGAGGCCGCGCCGGGCACGCCGGAGTTCGACCTCTTCGTCAAGGAGGTCGCGACCGAGATGACGGTCAAGGCGGGGCAGAAATGCACCGCGATCCGCCGCGCCATGGCTCCGGCGGAATATCTCGACGCGGTGGAGCAGGCGCTGGCCGAGCGGCTGGCGAAGACCAAGGTCGGCGACCCGCGCGCGGACGACACGCGCATGGGGGCTTTGGTCAGCGTGAGCCAGCGCGACGACGTGAGGGCGAAGATCGCCGAGCTCGAGGCGGCGGGCGCGCGCATCGTCGCGGGCGACCCCAATGCCAAGCCGCCGATTCCGGGCGGCGCGTTCCTGCCGCCGGTGCTGCTGCGCACCGACGACCCGTGGCAAACCGATTCCGTCCACGATTGCGAGCCGTTCGGACCGGTGTCGACGATCATGCCCTACCGCGACATTTCCGACGCGATTGCGCTGGCCAACCGCGGCAGGGGGAGCCTTGTCTTGTCGCTGTTCACCCACTCACTCGACGCCGCGCGCGACTTCGTCCAGGGCGCCGCCGCTTTTCATGGCCGAATGCTGGTGATTGACCGCACAAATGCCGCCGAATCGACTGGGCATGGCTCGCCGCTGCCGGTACTCGTCCACGGCGGACCCGGCCGCGCCGGCGGAAGCGAGGAAATGGGCGGTGTCCGCGGCGTCAAGCATTACATGCAGCGCACCGCGCTCCAGTCGTCGCCTGAGATGATCGCGGCCATCACCGAGCAATATATCCCCGGCGCTTCCAAGCACATCATCACCGTCCACCCGTTCCGCCTGAAGATGAGCGAGCTTCACATCGGCGACACGTGGAAGACGCCGAGCCGCAAGGTCAGCATCGAGGACATCGAGCATTTCGCCGAGTTCACCGGCGACAAATTCTACGCCCACATGGACGAGGAAGCGGCCAAGGCGTCGCCGATCTTCGAGGGCCGCGTCGCCCACGGCTATTTGATCCTGAGCTTCGCCGCCGGCCTGTTCGTCGACCCCGATCCCGGGCCGGTCCTGGCCAATACCGGCCTCGAGAACCTGCGCTTCCTGACGCCGCTCTATCCCGGCGATTCGCTGCGCGTGGAGCTGACCGTCCGCGCCAAGTCGCTGAAAAGCGACGAAACCGGCGTCGTCCGCTGGGCAGTCGAAGTGTTCAATCAGAAGGACGAGATGGTCGCGACCTACGACCTCCTGACCGAGAATGTGCCGTAGCGACAGGAACGGCCGTCGCTGCGCGTTCGTTTGGGGGACATTCCAGCGCAGGAGTGGAGCAATGAAAATCAGCGAAGTGATGACACGCGACGTCCAGACGGTGCGCCCCGACCAGACCGTGCGTGAAGCCGCGAGCTTCATGCTGAACGCGGATGCCGGAGCCATCCCGGTGACCGAAGGCGAACGGCTGGTGGGGATGATCACCGACCGCGACATCGCGGTTCGCGGCGTTGCCGAGGGCCACGGCCCCGACACTCCCGTCCGCGACCTGATGACGAACGACATTGTCGCGGCGCGGCTCGACGACGACACCGATGACGTGGCGGCGAGGATGAGCGAGGCGCAAGTGCGCCGGCTGCCGGTGATCGACGATCAGGAGAAATTGTGCGGGATCGTCAGCCTCGCCGACCTCAGCCAGCAGGGCGAGGGCGAGGCGGCCGAACAGGCGCTCCAAGGCGTCAGCCAGCCGGGCGGCGTGCACCGGCAGTGAGGTTTCATCCTCCCCACGATTTCGTGGGGAGGTGGCAGCGTGTCAGCGCTGACGGAGGGGTTCTAAAGGCCCCTCCACCGCCTTCGGCGGTCCCCCTCCCCGAGAAATCTCGGGGAGGATGTTAGCGCCCAGCGATCTCCTTGATCGCCTCGTCGACGAGCTTGGCGTCGGTTGCCGCGTCATGACGCTCGGCGATCAGGCGCGCCGCGGCCTTGGTTGCCGCGTCGGCGGCGGCGGCGCGGACCTGCTCGACCGCGGCGCGCTCCTCGGCCGCGATCTTGTCCTCGGCCATGCGCGTGCGGCGCCCGATCAGCGTCTCGGCGTCGCTCTTGGCCTTGGCGACGATCTCGTCGGCCTCGTGCCGGGCGCGCTCCAGCAGAGCCTCGCGGTCCTTGTCGGCCGAGGCCGACTTGGCCTCATATTCCGCCTTTAGCGCTTCGGCTTCCTTGCGCAGCGATTCGGCTTCGGCGAGCTGGTCGCGGATCAGCGCGATCTTGCTGTCGAGCGCCCTGCCGATCGCAGCCGGGACCTTCTTCCAAATCATGATCGCGATGACGACGATCATCGCTAGTGCAATCGCAACCGGTGCGGTCAGAAAACCGAATGCAGTCGGCTCGGTCTCGTGCGCCGGCGGCACGCCGGTGCCGGTCGTGGTGTGCGGATCAGACACGGAGCTCTGCCTTCACCGCTTGAGCGGCTTCCGTGCGATCGACTTTGATGCCGGTCAGCCGCGCCACCATTTGCTGCGTCGCCTCGGCGGCGACAGCTTCGATCTCGGCCCGGGCCGATTCGAGCGCCTCGCGGATTTTGGCTTCGGCGGATTCAACCTTCAGGCCGATTTTGTCTGCCGCAGCGCTGACTTTTGCCTCGGTCTCCCGAGCGCTTTCCTGCTTGGCTTCTTGGGCGAGCCGCGCAGCCTCGGCGCGAGCGGCGTCCATCCGCGAACGCCACTTCGCCTCGGTTGCGTCGGCCTCGGACCGTGCCGCCTGGGCGCGCGCGAGATCCTCCGCGATCTTCTTATCGCGCGCGTCGACGGTTCCCTGAATCTTCGGCAGCATTCCCCGGCCGATGCCGAAGAAAATGATTCCGAAGACAATCGCCAGCCAGAACAGCTGCGAAGCGAAAATATATGGAAGCTGGTTTATCTGAGGCATCTAGGATGCGGCGCGATTATGCGTGGGGCGGCGCGTAGAGGATGATCATCGCCACGGCGAAGGCGATGAGGCCGAGCAGTTCGGCGGCAGCGAAGCCGATAAACAGACGGCCCTGCTGGCTGTCGGCCGCGGCCGGATTGCGGAGCGCGCTCTCGAGGAACGAGCCGAAGACATTGCCGACACCGATGGCCGCGGCGCCAACGCCGATGGCGGCAAGACCGGCACCGATGACCTGTGCGGAAGTAAGATCCATCTCGAAACTCCTCTTGTAAAAACGGTTAGTGAAGGTTGATCGCGTCGTTGAGATAAAGCGTGGTCAACAATGCGAAGACATAAGCCTGGATGGCGCAAACGAGCAGCTCGAGCGCGGTCACGAAGATGATGAATAGAAAACTCAGGATTCCAACGCCCCAGCCCATCACTCCGCCATTGAACCCTCCGACGATGAAGCTTCCGAAAACTTCCATCAGGATATGACCGGCGATCATCGCGACGAAGAGTCGGAGGCCGAGACTGAACGGCCGCACCATGAAGGAGATGAACTCGATCGGGGCAATCAGGGGCACCATGTACCACGGCGTACCGTGCGGAATGAACAAAGAGAAAAAGTGCAGGCCATGCCGCCAAAAGCCAACGATGAGCACGATCGAAAAGCTCAAAACGGCGAGGACACCGGTGATGCTGAAATGGCTGGTCGACGTGAACGGGTGAACGCCGAAGATCGCCACGGGCAACAGGCCGAGGAGGTTCGCGACAAGGATGAATGTGAACAGAGAGAAGATGTAGGGGACGAACTTCTTGCCCTCCGGGCCGATGTTCACGCGAACAGTATCCTCGATAAAGCCGGTGAGGCCTTCGACCGCGACCTGCCAGCGGTCGGGAACCAGCCGGCGCTTCATCCCCGTCGCCATGAAACCGAAGATCAGCACGAGCGCGACCACCATCCAGGCCGCGCTGTTCGTGAAGCTCACGTCGTACTTGCCGATGTGCAGTGGCACGATCGGCTCGACGGTGAACTGGTGCATTGGGTCGATTTTAGCCTCGGCCGCCACGCTAACCTCTTGCCTCTATTCAGTTGCCCGGAGTCGTCCGGGACTTTGTCAGTCGCATAATGTTTCTCACGCCGACGCCGAACCCGAAGAACAGCATCAGCAGGAAGAACAACGGAAAAGTCCGGTGGCCGAAAAGACCGGCCAGACTGTCCAGACCCCAGCCGATCACTGCCCCGCCGAACGGTGCGCCGATCAGCTGACCGAAGAGTTGCTGCCACAGCCGCGTGTTCGCGTCCGGCTGCCGCACCTCGGTCCGCTTCGCTTCCGCCTGCTGTAGGCGATCGAGCCGCTCATCGAGCGATCCGAGCCGCGCATCTGGTGGAAGCTTCGGGACCTCGTCGATCTCGTCCTCAGCCATGCGTCTCCCCTGTGCGTCGCCCCTGCTGAAATCAAGGGCCAGACGGGGACGAGAAACATGGCGGAAAGCAAGACCGCCAAGGCGCCGCTCCTTTATGAACGGGGCGGCAGATAGTCAACCGCGGCGCAAGCCCGTGGAGGTCACCCGCATTGTTGCGGCGCTGGCAGCGGCTGGCCCGGGCTCCAGCGCCGCCAGACACCGTCGGCAAGCAGATAGGCCTCGCCGGGGGATAACTGGCGAAGCAGTTGGCAGCCGGTGGCGATGCCGACCACCGCGGCGTTGACGTTCCGGCGGCCGGAAAGCTCGATATAGAGGTTGCGGCGGCGCAAGTTGACCGCCGCGACCTGGCGCCTGACCTCCGGCGACGGCGCGACCGCGAAGCCCATGTAACCGTCGTAGCGCTCGCCGACCTGCCCCGCCGAGATCGCAATCGCGAGGGGCGATGCCGGTTGGGCGGGCGCCGGCGGCGCTACGAGCACCAGCGCCAGACCGACAATCCAGCCGACCGGTTTCATGGCTTGGTCGGCGCGGGCGGGAAGGCCTGCGGGTTCTTGGAGATCATCTGCTGGACGTCCTGCTGCAGCCGCACCAGCACCTCCTGCCGGATCGCGACATTGAGGTTGATCTCGATCGGCTTGTCGGGCGGCTTGACCGTGACGCAGCCGTTCACGGCCAGCGCGAACGTCGCGCCTACGGCAAGCCTTGCGATGCTGAGCATTTTTCTAGTCACTTTGTGCCTCCGGGTGGTGGTGATGGGTTGGCGGGCGGTCCCTGCGCGGCCGGCTTGGCGTCGCTTTGCTGCTCCTCCTTGACCGTGCTCAAGACCTCGACCTTGAGCGCGGGCGAATCGACCGGGAACGGCATCACGGGCGCGATCGCCTGGGTCGGGTCCTTGAAGCCTTTGGACATCTGGATGAGCGCGCGGAACGGCGCGTTGATGTTCACATTGAGCCGCAGCGGGAGCTTGCTGAAGGCCGAGCGAGCGAGACCCGCGAGCAGGCCGTGGCTCGGCCCGAGCGAGACCTGGTCAACCGTGAGCCGCGTCGCGAACTCGCCGGCAAGGTCGCCGTCGAGGCGGATGATCATCGAGCGGTAGCGGATGTCGCTCAACAGGCCGACGGCGAGCCCCGCGGCCATGCCCTTGGGCTTGGTGCCGGTATAATGCAGCCGGCCGCCCGGCGCTCGGGAGTCCAGCCGCCCGCCGACGATCCGGCCGCCATTTTCGTCGAAGATCATCGGCAGCACGCCATCGAACGTGCCGGTGATCTCGATCCCCTCGAAGCCGAGGCTGTCGATGAACTGCTTGGCGTCGAACCCGACGAGCTCGAAGGTCAGCCGCTTTGCGCTTGGGCTACCGAAATTGAGAATGGTTTCGTGCAGGATCAGGCGCCCGCCCATGAACGGCCATTCGCCGCGCTCGACCCGGACGAGGTTGTGGGGCAGGAGTTGGTAACGGATCACGCCATCGGTGACGGTGATCCCGGGGTTGATCGAAGCAACGGTCGCGACCTGGTGCGGCGTCGTCTCCAGCTCCAACAGGTCGGTGAAATGCAGCGTGGTCGTGAGGCCCGTGACCGGCCCGAACGGCGCGGCAAGGTCCATGTTGGCGGTCGAAAAGTCGCCGGTTGACGTGACCTTCCCGCCCGACGCCCAGTCGATGCGGCCCTGCCCGCGCACGCTACCGTTGACAAGCGCGACCACGCCTTCGCTGAGCCGCGTCAGCTGGTCGGGCTGCAGGCTCGGGCCGAAGCTCAGCCCCGGCACGTCCAGCAAGGCGTGGCCCCCGCCGGTCGACAGCCGATGCTCGATGCTGACATCGGTGACGAGGGTGCCGGTGGCCGGGTGCCTCAGCGCGCCCTCCGCCCGCACATATTCGCCGGCGATGGTGAAATGCACATTGTCGCTCTTGAGCGGGTAGAAGCGCGGGTTCGGATCGCGATCCGAGACCATCAGCGAGCTGTCGACGACGAGATTCTTGTTGCGGTAGAGCCACTTGCCGACCCCGTCGCTGAGCTGCAGCGGGACCTTGCCGATTGACGCGGTGGCGCCGATGAACGACCCGTTGATCGCCGAGCCGCCGAGCCTTCCGTTCAGCCGCGCCGCGTCGAACAGGATCGGGGACGTCGCCCGGCCCAGGCGCATGGCGAGACGATCGAAGCCGAACTGCTGGCCGATGATTTGCCCGCTCGCGGCCTCGAGGTGCAGCGGCGAGCTGCCGAGCCGGCCGTCAAGCACCGGAGAAGGCAACCGCGCGCTCGCCAGCACCGGGCCGTTCGCCCGCTTGGAGACCATCGCCGGACCAATCGGACAGACCGGCAGCCGCGTCCGCCCGAGCTGCACCGTGCTCATCTGCAGATAATTGAAGCTCACGACTGCGCACGACGTCCCAAAGGCGAAGCTGCCGCCCTTGCCGATCTGCCCCTCGATCGGCAGCCGCAACGCTTGCGCACGCCCGCTCGGGAAGGCGCCGTCGAGCTGGACCACGGTGCTGAGCGCGGTCGAGCCGCCGGGTCCCGGTCCAAAGCGGATCGGCGCCAGAGCGAGCCGCTGCCCGTTCGCGGCATAAGGCGCGATGTCGGCGACGCCGCTCATCGGCGCACCCGCGCGCGGCTGGCGGAGGCTGACTCGCGCCTGCGGCAGCCCGCCGCCGGCCGTCTCGAGATTGCCGTCGATCCTGAGGCCGTTCGACGGCCAATAATATGTGACGCCGCTGCCGCCGAACACGCGCGCCCGCGCGCCGCCCGGACCGATGACATTGGCTTCGTTGATGCGCGCCGCGCCGCCGCCGGGGAAGTTAACGACGGTGATCCGGCCGGCCGAATTGAAGTTGCGCGCGGTGCGCATGACCGCATTGGCGATGCTGGTCGCGACCGGCCCGATCGGCGTCTTCGCCGCCGCGGCAAGCGGCTGGGTCACGCCGGCAAACATGCTCGGCGCGAGCGCGGCGCTGTCCGCGGCGTAATTGCCGGCCATTTCGAAGCGGCCGTGCTGGCCGTCCAGGTGATAGCGGCCTTCAAGCCGCGTGCGTTCGGCGAAGATGGTGCCCATCCGCGACTTCTGCGCGGACAGCTTCACGCCGCCCGCGACATCGTTGAGCGCGCCCTTGTAGCTGATGTCGCCGACGAAGTTCGCCAGCCCGTTGGCGCCGGCGATGAGGCTGGTCATGGCCATCCGGCCGCTGCCGTCGATGCTGGTGAAGGCCTCGTTGAAGCTCGCGTGGGCGTCGAACCGAGGCGCCCCCACGTCGAAGCGGCTGGCCGGGCAGGAAAAGCGCTCGGCGGTTACCGGACCGTCGATTTGCGGCCGGCGAGCGACCACCGCGACCGCGACGTTGGCGCGAACATTAGTCGCTCCGCAGCGGCCGGGAGCCATGCGCGGGCTGACAATCGCGGCGCGGCCGGTAAAGCCGCCGCTGAGCTTGCCACTGCCCTGGATCGCCAGACCGACCGGGCCGAACGGCGTCGCGAGCGCGATGCTGCTGTCCGAAATGTCGACGGCGAAATCGGGCAGCGCGAACGGCTTGTTGCTCGGCGGCGGCATCATCTTGTCGATCTGGCCCCAGCTAATGCGGCCATGGACCAGCCGTCCCCGGAGCCGAACGCCGCGCGCGACGATCCGGTAAACCTCGAAATTGCCGTTGAGCTTCAGCCGCGTCTCGATGTGGGCGAAGCGGGCGACGAGGTCCGGCCGCTTGGGATCGCCGATCACGAGATTGCTGACTTCCTGGGTGCGAAGCCCGACCCGGTCGAGGTGGTAGCTCGCGGTCACTCCGCGTCGCTCGAACTCGCCTTTCAGATAATGGGTAGCGATCGGGCGGCGCTGGACCCACACGCCCGCGATCGCGACCAGCAGCAGGATCAGCAGCCCGAGCGCCCCGAACATGGCGATGCGGCCGAACGGTCGCCGGCGCACGATTATCGTTCCCTGATCCTCCGCCACGTCGAGCCTGTGGTCCTTCCGCCGCTCGTCCATCGGGCCACTAACCCATGCGCCGCGTCACCGTTCCAGATGCGGCATGACCGCTTCCCAAACCGCGCCCTTCTGTGGTCTAGTAGCGACGCTCGGACCAGTCGCACGAGGGAGCGGCATGGACGCGCGCGCCGGCAATTTGGAAGAACTTGACGCGAAGGGCCATCGGGCGCGGCTGCGAACGCGGCTGCTCGACGCCGGCCCGGCGGGTTTCCACGGTTGTGAGCTGGTCGAATATCTGCTCGGGCTGACCATCCCGCGGGTCGACACCAAGCCGCTGGCGAAGCGGCTGCTGCACGATTTCGGCGGGATCGGGCCGCTGCTTGGCGCAAGCGCGGACACGCTGCGGCGCGAGGGCCTGACCGACCCGACCATCGCCGCGCTCAAGATCGCGGAGGCGACGGCGCTGAGGTTGCTCGAGGCGCGGGTCGAGGGCCAGCCGGTACTGTCGAGCTGGGAGGCGCTCGGCGACTATCTGACCGCGGCGATGGCGCATCGCCGGACCGAGGAAGTGCGGATCCTGTTCTTGAACGCCAAGAACATGCTTCTGGCGAACGAGGCGTTATGGCAGGGCTCGGTCGACGAGGCCTCGGTCCATGTCCGCGAGGTCATTGCCCGCGCGATTGCGCTCGCCGCGACGGCGCTGATCATCGTCCACAACCACCCGAGCGGCGACCCGACGCCCTCGACGCAGGACATCCGCCTGACCCCCGACCTGGTCGAGGCCGGGCGGCACATGAAGGTGACGGTGCACGACCATGTGATCGTCGGGGCGCAGGGGCGGACGAGCTTGCGCGCGATGGGACTGATTTGATCCGGAGTCGCTTGAGCCTTGTGC
>JBDTZJ010000001.1:0-36928 GCA_040005255.1 Sphingomicrobium sp. | reverse complement strand
TCGACCCCTATAATTTCTACATCGACCGCAACAGCGACGACAATGTGAAGGAGGTGACCGCGAGCTGACCGATCGTCCGCCTTACGTCCGACGCCGCCTTCGATTTTCGAGGTGCGCCAGGATCGAGGCCAGTAGCAGGCCGCCAATTACGGTCAGATGCTCTTCGCTTTCGAGGCGGGCCTGCACCGCTGCTTGGCCGGTCATCGTCCAGAAATGATGGATCAGGGGGATCGTGGCGAGGGTGAACACGGCCAGCATCCCCGCGCCTAGCCACACCAGCCGGCCATCAATGACAAGAGCCGAGCCGATGAGCAAGACGAAGATCATGAGCCCGGCGAGCCAGGCAGCTGGCTCGAGTCCGAAGCTGTGCACCATCGCAACCGCGCCAGGGAAATCGAGCAGGAAGCCAATTCCGGCGAACCAGTACATGAAGGTGATCGCCACCCGGCCCAAGATGAGCAGCCAGTGCAGATCGAGAACGTTGCTGACCTCGCGGTCGATCTCGGCCGCGGCTTTCTGCGGCTTTCCAAACATGTGCTTGATCGCACGATGTACACGGGGGCTCTAAACCCGTCCAGCTGGGTGGCGGGTGACAGCCGGCTTTAGTTATTGACATGTTTGTCAGTTAGTGCTTCCGCGCAACTGAATCGAGACACTTCAGCGATGTTCCGTCACCCGATCGCGATCGACCCCGCGGACATCGACCAAATGGGTCATGTCAACAATGCCGTCTACCTCAAATGGGTGCAGGAGGCGGTGGTCGATTACTGGAGCAGTGTCGCCCCGCCGGAGGCCGTGGCTCAACACCTGTGGGTCGCCCTCAAGCATGAGATCACCTTCCTCAGGCCGACCTTTCTCCAGGACGTCGTGGTGGCCGAGGTCATCGCCGAAAAGGTCGAGGGCGCCCGCGCCATGTTCACCACCGTCGTTCGCCGCGGGGAAGAGGTGCTAAGCGAGATCAAGAGCAGCTGGTGCTGCCTCGATGCTGTGACCAAGCGCCCGGCGCGCCTCGCCCGCGACGTCGTCGGCCGCTTCCTTCCGCCCAGCGCCTGACGCCGCCCCTCACCGCCCCGATGCGGGATGGTGGACCGGCCAAGCCGAAGCTATGGGAATCCTCGAATCTGTCGAGGTGATCACGCGTGAAGAAGATCGAAGCGATCATCAAGCCCTTCAAGCTCGACGACGTGAAGGACGCGCTGCACGATGTCGGCGTCTCAGGAATCACCGTCACCGAGGTCAAGGGCTTCGGCCGCCAGAAGGGCCATACCGAGCTTTATCGTGGCGCCGAATATGTCATCGACTTCCTGCCCAAGGTGAAGATCGAGGTGGTGGTCGAGGACAGCCTCACCGACAATGTCGTCGAGGCAATCGAGAATGCCGCGCGCACCGGACGGATCGGCGATGGCAAGATTTTCGTGTTCGACGTCGAGCAGGCGATCCGCATCCGCACGGGGGATAGAGGGCATGATGCCATCTAGTCCCCATCCGCTCATCCTGAGCCTGTCGAAGGACGATCGGGGAGCCGACGCGATTTGATGGGCGACCAGGGGACACAGTCTCGCGAAATGCTGGCCTCGCTGTCGCCCGACGAGCTGCGCTCGGCGATGCGCACGCTCGGCTACCGCACCCAGAACGACCTCGCCCAGGCGATCGGCGTCTCGCGCTCGGCGGTCAGCCTGTGGCTCGAGGGCAAGGTCGGCGTGCCTCGCCCCGTCGCCATGCTGCTCCGGATGTTAGTGAACGCGCAGCGGCGCGCCTACTGAGCCTTCGGCTGGCTGTTCGGAACGACCTGACCCTGCCGCTGCGCGCGCAGTTGCTCCCGTTCCGTCGCAGTGAAAGTGCCGTCATGGTTGAGGTCGGACGCGTCGAATCGCGCCAGCGCCAGGGCCTCGAACTGCTGCAGGCTAAGCGAATCGGCGGTGCCGAACGCCTCGCCGATCATCCGCTGCATCCGCCCGCCGCCGCGGCCGCCCTGGTCGTCGCCGCCGCGCGCCGCCTGGAACTTTGCGACCGCCTGCTCGGCCTCGGCACGGGTGACCGTGCCGTCCTTGTTGGCGTCGAGCATCTGGAACATCGTGTCGGCGCGCTGCTGCGCTTCGGCGCGGGTCTGGTCCCGCTGCGTCCAGCCACCGCCGCCAGGCGCCTGCGCCAGCACCGGCGTTGAAATGAAGGCCGCGCCGAACGCGAGCGTGACAAGCAACTTCTTTATGCCGCTGAGATTCCTTTGATCTGCCCCTGTCGGCGCAAGCGACTGCCTGTCGCGGCGTGAACCGCGGATTTATGCCCACATTACAATGCTGTCATTCCTGGCCTTGCGTCCATCGCCCGTGACCGCAAAGAGGCGGGGTGATGATTGAGCTCGACGACCAACAGCAGGCCGCCCGCGACTGGTTTGAGAGCCTGCGCGACCGGATTTGTGCTGCCTTCGCGCAGATTGAGCGCGACGCCGGCTCCGATTCCGCGTTCGTCTACACGCCGTGGGACCGGACCGACGCCAGCGGCGAGCCCGGAGACGCCAAGAGTGGTGGAGGGGGCGTTCGCGGCCAGATGACCGGCAAGGTGTTCGAAAAGGTCGGGGTCAACGTCTCGACCGTGGGCGGCCAGTTCAGCCCCGAGTTCGCCAAGTCGATCCCCGGCGCCGAGCAGGACCCGAGCTTCTTCGCGACCGGCATCAGCCTCGTCGCCCACATGGCCAACCCGCACGTGCCGGCAGTGCATATGAACACGCGCTTCCTGACGACGACCAAGCGCTGGTTCGGCGGCGGCGCCGACCTTAACCCCGCAATCCCCTACGCGGAGGACACCGACTCGTTCCACGCGCGGCTGCGCGCCGCCTGCGCGGCCCACGACCCGACCTTCTATCCGCGCTTTTCCAAATGGGCCGACGAATATTTCTGGCTGCCCCACCGCGGCGTACCGCGCGGCGTCGGCGGCATTTTCTACGACCATCTCGAAGGCCATTTCGATGCCCATTTCGCCTTCGCGAAGGACGTCGGCGACGCCTTCCTGGAGATCTTCCCGCAGATCGTCCGCGAGCGGATGGACACGCCGTTCGATGACGCGGACATGGATCGCCTGCTCACTTTCCGCGGCCGCTACGTCGAGTTCAACCTGCTCTACGATCGCGGGACCCTGTTCGGCCTCATGACCGGCGGCAATATCGACGCGATCCTGATGAGTCTGCCGCCCGCGGCGAAGTGGAAATGAGCGCTTTGCTACATCCTCCCCACGATTTCGTGGGGAGGGGGACCGCCGAAGGCGGTGGAGGGGTTCTGCTCGGCCGCGAGAGGGCCCCTCCACCATGCTGCGCATGGTCCCCCTCCCCAGCAAATGCCGGGGAGGATGTATGAGTTACGAACCCGTCGCCGACGGCCAGCTGGCGACCATCGTCACTTACCTCGAAATGCGGGCTCCCCCGGACCAGCGGGTACCGCCCTCCCCGCTGTTCTTAAGGCGCGTGGATGTGCCGCAACCCGAAGCCTACCGCGAACTGTTCCTGCTGATTGGCGCGCCGTGGCTGTGGTTCTCCCGGCTGCTCATGGACGACGCCAAGCTCGCCGCGATCATCCAGCACCCGGGGGTCGAGCTTTACGCTGTCGCGGACGAAGGTGGCCGTGATGTCGGCATGCTCGAGCTCGATTTCCGCGAGCCCCGCGAATGCGAACTGGCGTTCATTGGGCTCGTGCCCGAGCTCTCAGGCAAAGGCCTCGGCCGCTGGCTCCTCGCCGAGGCCGTCCGCCGCGCCTGGCGCGAAGGGGTGAGCCGGGTCCACGTCCACACCTGCTCGCTCGACCATCCTGCCGCGCTCGCCGCCTACCGTCGCGCGGGCTTCACGCCCTTCAAGCGGGCGATCGAGCGCTTCCCCGATCCGCGCCTGCTCGGCGTCCTGCCGAAGGACTGCGCTCCTCAGGTCCCGCTGCTCGGCACCGACACCTGAGCCTCGCCGCGCCCGGCGAGCTGGACATAGATGCGGGCAAGCATTGTCGCCGCAATCACCGTGAAGGGCGCCTGGATTAGGCCGACAGCCAGTCCCAACACCAATGCGGAGAGGCTTCCCGGCCTGGGCTGCCCGAGGAGGAGGGCGACCGCGCTGCCCACGCCCAATTGGCTCGCGATCACCACCACGCCGAAGCAGAAGAAAATGATGATGATGAAGGCCAGCAGCCGCGGATAATGTCCTTTCGCCAGGCGCCAGCTTCTGGAGATGAGCCGGAGCGGATTTCCCGTCTCCGCCGCAGCGACCGGGAAGATCAGCTGAACAATCGCGAATGTTAGCGCGGCCAGCAGGATCAGCAGGGCGATGAGGGAAAGTGGTGGCGGCTGGCCCGGAGTTGGAAGCACGATCAGCCGCGCGGCACTCAGGATCATCAGCAGCACGACCGCAACAATCATGAGCGCGGCCAACAGCAGAGCCAACACCCCCAAGACCGCGGGCAGCCTTGCGAATCCCCTTGCGATCGCGCCTCCAACCGTGACCGAAGGCCCGATTGCGAGGCGGTTCAGCGCAATTTGAGCGACGAAGCCCAGCAGCACCACCACGGCGTAGGTCAACCCCGCCAGCAACGTCGCTTGCGGCCCGACCGGCGCGCCGACGACCGCGAAAACCACCTCGGGGAGGACGATCAGAGCCAACGCCACCGACGCAAACAACTGGCCGTCGCGACCGAGGATCGACCGGGTTTCTTCCCAGGCCTCAGAGATCGACAGGCTGCTCATCTTCGAATCCTCCCACTGCTGCCGCGCTTATGCGGAGCCGCCGCCGATCGCGCAACGCTTGCTCTGTGGAGCAGCGGTCGCCATTTCCGCGGGCGTGGACGACATTCCGGCCGACATCGAATGGCGAGTAAGCGTTGCGCCGGTCGCTTATGACAAGGCGCTGCGCTTCATGGAGGAACGCGCGGCGGCGATCCGCGCCGGCAGCGCGCACGAGTGCGTCTGGCTGCTGGAGCACCCGCCTTTGTTCACTGCCGGCACCAGCGCCGACCCCGCCGAGCTCACCAATCCCATGGACTTCCCGGTCTTCGAAGCCGGCCGCGGCGGCCGTTACACCTATCACGGGCCAGGCCAGCGCATCGTCTACGTGATGCTCGACCTCGAAAAGCGCGGGAAGGACATCCGCTGCTTCGTCCATGGACTCGAAGGCTGGATGATCGGCGCGCTGGCCGAGGTCGGCGTCTCCGCCCACCGGGCCGAGGGCCGCATCGGCATCTGGGTCGGCGACGGCGCCGACGAAAAGAAGATCGGGGCGCTCGGGGTGCGCGTGAAGCGCTGGGTGACGCTCCACGGCTTTGCTCTCAACGTCGCGCCCGACCTCGCGCATTTCAGCGGGATCGTGCCGTGCGGCATCGCCGAATATGGCGTCACCAGCCTGGCCGAGCTTGGGAAACAAATCGCCATGACAGGGGTTGATACGTGCTTGAAGCGCGGTTTCTGGCCGTTTCTCAGTAGTTTGGAACGACAGTGCAAAGAGTCTTGATGGATGCTTGCGCTTCAGACTATTGTCCGCCCGATTTGCGGGACGGGAAACCGTTGCAGATCGCAATAAATAGGGAGTCTTGAATGCGTGCTCTTATCCTGGTCGCTGGTGCGGCCCTGGCGGTTGCCGCGTGCAGCAGCAACGACAACGCCAATAACACCATGAACGTCGACGAGAATCTCACGACGACGGACATGAACACGACGACGACGACGACGGACATGAACGCGACGGACATGAACGCCATGAACGGCACGGACATGAACGCGACGACGACGACCAACACGACGTCGACCACGACAACCAACAACGCAATGTAATCGTCTTGACGCTTCCGTTCGCGGGGGCGTTGGCTTTTGAAGAGGCTGCCGGTACTTGCCGGCAGCCTCTTTTTTTGCCTGACCGGGAGTGAACTGGATGCGTGCCCTTCTCCTCATTGCCGGAGCCGCGCTCGCGCTCGGCGGCTGCGGCAAGAACGACCAGTCCGACAAGACCCAGAACGCCGACGACACTCTGACCGCCGCGGACATCGTGTCGAACGACGTGACCGCGATCGACGCCGTCACCGGCGACGCGGCCAACATGGCGGCCGACGTCGACATGAATTTCGGCGGCCTCGATCAAAACGGCGCGGCGCCAAGCTTAAACCAGGCCGCGCCCAAGCCGTCACGACGGGCAGCGGCGAAGCCGTCAACCGCTCCGCCAGCGAGCAGCACCGCGAACGCCGCGGCAAACTCCGAGTAAGCCTGTCCTGAGCGAAGTCGAAGGGCTTAGGGCAGCCCGGCGACCTTGTGCGCCTGGAGCGACAGGCGCCATTTCGGCCGCTCCATCGCCAGCTTGATCGCCGCTTCGAGCGCCGCTTCGCGCTTTTCGCAATCCATCGGCTGGACCAGGAAATGGTCGAACGCCCAGCCTTCGAGGTCGCTGGGGTCGATCCCCGCCTGCGGCCAGACCAGCTTCAGCTCATTGCCGCGGCGCTGGACGACGTCGGTGCCCGCCTTGGGGCTGACGCAGATCCAGTCGAGCCCGGCGACCGCCGGCAGCGTGCCGTTGGTCTCGACCGCGACCCGAAAGCCGCGCGCGTGTAGTGCCTCGACCAGCGCCGCGTCGAGCTGCAGCATCGGCTCGCCCCCGGTGATCACCGCCAGCCGGCCGTCCCGTCCTTCACCCCACAGCGCCTCGACCTGCGCCGCCAGCTCGTCGGCCGATCGAAACTTGCCCCCGCCCTCGCCGTCGGTGCCGACGAAGTCCGTATCGCAAAAGCGGCACTCGGCGCTCGCCCGGTCCTGCTCGCGGCCCGACCACAGGTTGCAGCCGGCGAAGCGCAGGAACACCGCCCGACTGCCCGACTGTACGCCTTCGCCCTGGAGCGTCAGGAAGCATTCTTTGACCGCGTAGGTCATGCGTAAACCGTCGGGTCCGCGATCCCCGCGTCGGCAAAGCCCCGGGCGCGCAGCCGGCATGCGTCGCATTGCCCGCACGCGCCGCCGTCCGGCGACGGATCGTAGCAGCTGTGGCTGAGCGCGGCGTCGAGACCGAGCCGAGCCGCCTCGCGCGCGATGTCGGCCTTGGTCATGTGCTGGAGCGGCGCGTGGATCTTGAAGGTCTCGCCCTCGACGCCGGCCTTGGTTCCCAGATTTGCCAGTTTCTCGAACTCCGCAACGAACTCCGGCCGGCAGTCGGGATAGCCGGAATAGTCGAGCGCGTTGACGCCGATGAAGATGTCGCGCGCGTGACTCGCCTCAGCCAGCCCGAGCGCGAGGCTGAGGAAGATCGTGTTGCGGGCCGGGACATATGTGACCGGAATCCCCTCACCCACTCCGCCCTTCGGCACGGCGATGTCGCCGGTCAGCGCCGATCCGCCGAACGCCCGCAGATCCAGGGGCAGGACGATGTGCCGGTCGGCGTGCTCGGCCGCGATCTGCCGCGCGGCGTCGATCTCGACCCGGTGACGCTGGTTGTAATCGACCGTCAGCGCGATGACCGAATAGCCCTGTTCGCGGGCAATGCCCGCGCAGACCATCGAATCGAGCCCGCCGGAGAGGAGGACGACCGCGCTCTTCACAGCTTGATGCCGAGCCTCGGCGCTGCCCAGAACCAGCCCGCGTAGAGCGCCAGCGTTCCGGCTACGACGATCACCATGCTTATCCAGAAGGGCACGCCCGACCGGATCAGCAGCGGCAGTGCCACGAACATGGGCACCGAGGGCAGGAAGAACCAGAAGGTGCTCATCGACAGCTCGGCGACGCGCCCGGCGTCATGCGTGTCGCGGAACAGCCAGATCATCGCCAGCAGCGACGTCAGCGGCAGCGAGGCGACCAGCCCGCCCCAACCGGGATAGCGCCGCGCGATCTCCGACACCGCGGCGACAATGACCCCGGACAGCGCGGCCTTGATGAAGAGGTAGAGCATGGCGCGCGCCCTTAAGGCTTCGCCGCCGACAAAAGAAGGGCCGCCGATCCCGGGGGATCAAGCGGCCCAGTTAATCGGGCATCGCTGCCCGATTGGGAGGAAAGCGTGCCAAATCCGGCACAACCATCCCATAGCTCACATTCGCTAAACGCCGCCTTAATGGCGCGCGGCTACCGGACAATCCGCGATTCGGTGCGCTTGCAGCACATAATTGAACGGCAGACCGTCGGAGATCCCCTGCGTTCCGATCCTTAGCGACCGCGGCGTCAGCAGGGTCACTTCGCTGTGGCCGAAGCCGGCCGCGCCGCAGCTATATTCGATCGCGACCGAACTGCCGGCGTCCCTCAACGTCTTCGCGCTGCAATTTTTCATCCGATGCTCGAACCGCGCCAGCACGCCGACGTCCGCCACGCACTGCCGAACGGGCGCCCCCGCCCCGGGAACCCCGCTGACCTCCCACAGGCCGGGCTGGGCCTGGCCGAGCGCCGAAGGCTGTACCGCGGCTGACAGCGCGAGCGCTGCCGCGCCGCCGACGAGGACAAGGGTGAGTCTCCGAGTCATCCCGGCGCCAATATCACGCCGCGGTTAACAGCCGTAGAGGCAAAATCGCAGCGCGGCTCAGCTCAGCGCCCTCGACTCAGGGCTTGAGGCTCGATCGCGAAGCTCGACGAGCAGAAGGCGCAGTCGACCCGGATCATGCCATCGTCGCCGACCATCTCCGCTCGCTCGTCCTCCGGGAATCGCGCGATCACCGAGCGGACATAGTCCGGGTCACAACGGCAGCCCCGCGTGAGCGTGGTCGCAGCCAGGGTCCTGACCTCCTCTTCGTCGTGGAACAGGCGCCAGATGAGGTCATCGAGCGGCAGCTCGGGGTCGGTCAGCTCATCCGGCTTCACCGAGCCGCCGAGGATCGCGATATGCGGCCAGTCGGGGTGGTCGAGCCGCGTGTGCAGCCGATCGCGTCCTTCCTCGCCCTCGGGCAGATGCTGAAGCAGCAGCCCGCCGGCGAACCAGTGTTCGCCGCGCTTCTCGGCAGCGAGGCGAACCAGGCTCGGGATCTGCTCGGACTGGCCGAAATAGCTTTGCGCCGCTTCGCCGAGGTTCTTGCCTTCGAGCGGAACGATGCCCTGGTAGCGTTCCTTGGCCACCGGCTGGTCGAAGGTGATGGCGAGATAGCCGTCGCCGAACAGCTCCTTAAGCGTCGGCTCTGCCGGCAACTCGGCGAGCCGCTCGGCGTCGTGACGGACATAGCCGCGCAGCTCGCCGCCAAGATAATCGCACACCATCAGGTCGATCGCGCCGCCCTCGGTCTGCGCCTGCAGCGTCAGCTGTCCCTCCGCCTCCTTGAGCAACGAGCCCAGGAGCGCGGTCAGGGTCAGCGCTTCCGCCAGCAGCTTCTCGATGACCGGCGGATAATTGTGACTGGCGAGGATGGCATCGATCACCGGCCCCAGGCGCGCGACCCGGCCGCGCGCATCGCGCGACGGGATCGCGACGCCGAGCGCGGCGTCCGTGTTGAGCTCTACTGTCGGCATGGGGCGAAGATAGGAAAGTCGGCGCAAAGGGACAACCGACCCCCGTTCTTCTTTCGCGAGAATGCGGGCGCCCGCCTAACGTCTACTTTGGGTGGAAAGCGGACATTACTAAGTAGGTGAGCAACGCCTACCCGAGCCCGTATTCACCGCCCAGTGTGCAACTTCAACGGGCCGAATGTGTTCTGCAGTCATCTTTCTATCTTTGAGAAATACTCGAGTCGCCAAGTGCATTCGAGCGCGGACCCGCTACCGTTCCGACCTCACTTTGGGTAGAGTTTCACCCTGTGACCGCTTCATGGTGGATGCTTGAGAAGACGCGGCTGTGAGGAGCTATCCTATGATCGGTTTGAAAGGCGCACTTGCGCTGGCGGCTGTGGTCGCAATGAGCACGCCACTCGGCGCGCAAATGACCAACAGCGCGATGGGCAACAATATGAGTCCGAGTGCGGCGGAGATGCACAAAACCATGCCGAAGAGCCACACCATGGCTACTCATCGGATGTCGCATTCGACCATGATGATGTCGATGAAGTCATGCCACCGGCTAAGTCGCGCCAGAATGATGCGCAACAAGCAATGCCGGAAGATGATGCGTCACCACCATCGAATGATGCATCACAAGATGTGAAGGGGTTGATCGAGCACTCATCGCTCAGAAGGATTGGTTGAGCGGGGCGACAACAACCCGTCATCCCGGCCTTGAGCCGGGATGACGACTGCTACAGAACGATCCAGCAAAGGGCATGCGCTTCAGGCCGCCTCGGCCGGCACCTCATATTCGCCTGCCGCGGCCGACAGAGTCTCGACGAACTCGCGGATGTGGCTTTCCTCGATGACGAGCGGCGGAAGCACGCGCATCACATTGTCGCCCGCCGCGACCGTCAGCAGCCCCTTGGTGCGGAGGTAATTCACGAACGCCCGGCTGTCGGTCGTCATGCGAATGCCGAGCATCAGCCCGACGCCGCGCACGCTCTCGAAAATATGGTCGTGGTTGGGGATCATCTGCTCGAGCGCCGAGCGCAGCCGCTCACCCTTCTGCCGCACCTCGCTCAGGAACTCCTCGTTGGCGACGATGTCGAACACCGCCTGGCCCGCGGCCATCGCCAGCGGGTTGCCGCCAAAGGTCGACCCGTGGGTGCCGATCACCATCCCCGCCGCGGCATTCTCGCTCGCCAGGCACGCGCCCATCGGGAAGCCGCCGCCGATGCCCTTGGCGGTCGCCATGATGTCCGGGGCGACATTGTAATGCTGGTAGGCGTAGAGATGCCCGCTGCGCGCGACCCCGCACTGGACCTCGTCATACACCAGCATCAGGTCATGCTCGTCGCATGCGGCGCGCAGGCCCGACAGGAACTCGTGGGTGCCCGGGCGGATGCCGCCCTCGCCCTGGATCGGCTCGAGCAGGAAGCCGGCCGTATTCTCGTCGATCGCGGCCAGCGCCGCGTCGAGGTCGTTGAACTCGACAACTTTGAAGCCCGGCAGCAGCGGCGCGAAGCCGTCGATCATCTTCCCCTGGTCGGTGGCGCTGATCGCCGCCATCGTGCGGCCGTGAAAGGCGCTGGAGAAAGTGATGAGGTCGTGCTTGTGCGGGTTGCCCTTGGCGTGATGATATTTGCGCGCCGTCTTGATCGCGCACTCGACCGCTTCGACGCCCGAATTGGTGAAGAAGACCGTGTCGGCGAAGGTCAAATCGCAAAGCCGCTTGGCGAACGCCTCCCCCTGCGGGGATCCGTACAGGTTCGACACGTGCATCAGCGTCGCCGCCTGCTCCTGGATCGCTTTGGTCAAGTGCGGGTGGCCGTGACCCAAGATGTTGACCGCGATGCCAGCGGCGAAATCGAGATAGCGCTCGCCCTCTTCTCCGTAGAGATAGACTCCCTCGCCGCGGACCGGGCGGACCGGCGAACGCGGGTAAACGGGCATGAGCGGAGTGGTGGCCAAGGCGGGCTCCCTGTTTGCAGCGATGATGCGGTTTTCGCGCCTATAGCCAGCGGCCCGCGCGAGGGCAAAGCCAGCCGAAACGCGAAAGGCGCCCCGGTCTCCCGGAGCGCCTTCCTTTACGCGCACTAACGCCACAATTTAATCGTCGCGGTCGCCGTCGTGATTTTGGTGCCAGCGCTGATGCTCGATCGCGTCGTCACGGCCGTCACCGTCCCGGTCGGCATAAGCGTAACCATTGTAGCCGTTGCCATAGCCGTAACGGCCGTAGCCATTGGCGAGCGAATATTGAACGCGTTGTTCGAGCTGCGCGATCCGCACCTCGATGTCACGCATCTCGTAGGGGTTCAGCCCACCCCGGGCCGAATAGCGGAGCCGCTGCTCGAGCCGGTTCGCCTCGTAGCGCAGCCGGTCCGCGCTGCGGTCGCCAATGCGGTCGCGGCGGTCGAGGCGGTTGATCTGCCGCTCGACGTTGTTCAGCCGCGCCTGCAACGCCCGGACCTGGCCGTAGTTGTTCTGGAACCCGTAGCCATATTGCTGGCCATAACCGTAGGGCTGCCCGCCATAGCCGTAGGACTGCGGCTGCGGGTAGTACTGGGCTGCGGCGGGACTGGCGGCGATGAGCGCCGCGCCTGCCGTGGCAATGGAAAGAACGATCTTACGCATCACGGCTCTCCTTGGTTGAGCGGTTGATGCGTGTCTTGTGCGCCGTTGCGGTTGTTACGGGCCTGAACGGTCGCGTTATCGATTGTTCAACTATCTTAATTCGCTAAGCGACTGTTTTTTCTAATTCTTGATCTTCCAGCCGCTCTTGAGCAGCGCATAGCACGCCGCCCACAGTGCGATGTTGAGCAGCAGCAGCCCGACCGCGCCGACCCACAGGGGCGAGTCGCTCGTCTCCGGCCCGAGGAACCCGGTGCGAAACCCCGAGATCACGTAGAAGAAGGGATTGGCGTGGCTCACCTTCTGGAAGGCCGGGGATAGCTGGTGGACCGAATAAAAGGTGCCGCTGAGCAGCGACAGCGGAGTCACGACGAAATTGCTGACTGCCGCGGCATGGTCGAACTTCTCGGCCCAGATCGACGTCAGGAGCCCGAGGAAGCTCAGCATCAGCGCGCCCATCAGCCCGAACCATAAGACGAGGTCGGGACGGCGCACGTCGACCGACACGCCCGGCCACAGCAGCATCACCAGCCACACCGCGCCGCCGACCAGGAAGGCGCGGGTTACCGACGCCCCGATCAGTCCCGTAATCAGCTCGCCGGTCGACAAGGGCGGCATCAGATAATCGACGATATTGCCCTGGATCTTGCCGACCAGCAGCGAGAAGCTCGCGTTGGCGAAGGCGTTCTGGATCATCGCCATGACGATCAGCCCCGGCGCGAGGAAATTGGCGAGGGGCACGCCCATCACCGTCTTGCCGCCGCGGCCCAGCGCGACGGTGAAAATCGCAAGGTACAGCAGGGTCGTGATCGCCGGTGCCCAGACAGTCTGCGTCTGGACCTTGAAGAACCGCCGCACCTCCTTGATATAGAGAGTCCTGAGGCCTCCCCAATTGACGCCCTTGAGCACCGGCTTGCCGGGTGCGAAGCGCACCCAATTGCTCGCTTGGTCGTTCACGGATGAGGCGCCTATCGGCTGGGGACCGGCCGGGCAAGTTTGGAGCGAAGATTATATGTCCTGGACCGAAGAGCGGATCGACCGCCTGAAGAAGATGTGGCACGACGGCGCCACCGCCAGCCAGATCGCCGAGGAGCTCGGCGGAGTCAGCCGCAACGCGGTGATTGGCAAGGCCCACCGCCTGGGGCTCGAGCAACGCCCCTCCCCGGTCAAGCCGGGCGAGGAAAAGGACGTCAAGAAGGCGGCTCCGGCGGCCGCTGCGCCCAAAGCCGCTGCGCCCAGGGCGGATACGCACAGGGAGGCGCCCGCCGGAACCGCTGCAGCGGCCCCACACGCTACCCATCCCGCTCCCCAGCAACAGCGGCCCGAAATCCAGTACCGGTCGATCGGCCCCGGCGGTTTCATTCGCCAGGGTCCGGGCGATCAGCAGCCGCCGATTCCGCCGGCCCCGCCGCGGCGCCTCGTTCCGGCCAAGCCCAGTCCCGAGGTCGCCGACAAGACCGGCCTGCTCGATTTGAACGACCGCATCTGCAAGTGGCCGATGGGCCATCCCGGCGAGCCCGATTTCCACTTCTGCGGCGAAGCGGCCAACCCCGGCTTTCCCTATTGCGTCGCCCACTGCGGCGTCGCCTATCAGGCGCAGCTCCCGCGCCGCGACCGCCGGCCGCCGCCGCCACTGCCATTCGGCGGCCCGCGGGTCCGCTAAGCTTCGGCGAGTTCGCCGAGAGCATCCCCGCGACCCTTGCCAGGCTCGACATGGATGCAGCCCGCTTGTGGTGACAAAAGCCCTGGAGAGCATGGCTCCCCGGGGCTCCTTGATCGCCTTCGCGGGTTCGCTCGTGGAAAACGTGCCGAACCACGGTGGACAACCTAAGTGTCCGCCTGCCCACTCCGTTGCTTCCGCGCCATCTCCAAGAGCGCCTCGATGTCGACGCCGGGATGCTGATCTCCCAAAGCCAATGCTCGCAGGGCGACCCAATCCTTTTTCATGACGTGGCGAGCTATGGCCATTTGCCTTTCGAAATCGTGGTCGGGGCCGCGCTCGGTCGTCATCGGTCGACCATACACCACCTCAAAGCTGTGGAAAACGCTGCTAAAGCCAAGACCGCTCGTTGGCACGGTTCGCGACGTGTCCTTATACCCGACACTGATGGCCGATCTGTTCTCGTCTTCCGCGTCCTCCACCCCCGACAGCTATGACGCATCTGCGATCGAGGTTCTCGAGGGTTTAGAGCCCGTCCGCCGCCGCCCCGGCATGTACATCGGCGGAACCGACGAGCGCGCGCTCCACCACCTCGCCGCCGAAGTCATCGACAACAGCATGGACGAGGCCGTCGCCGGCTTCGCCACGCGCATCGAGGTCACGCTCGACCCCGGCAACCGCCTGACCGTCAGCGACAACGGCCGCGGCATCCCCGTCGACGCGCACCCACGCTTCCCCGGCAAGTCGGCGCTCGAAGTTATCATGACCACGCTCCACTCGGGCGGGAAGTTCGACGGCAAGGCTTACTCGACCTCGGGCGGCCTCCACGGCGTCGGCGTCAGCGTCGTCAACGCGCTGTCGATCGACACCATCGTCGAGGTCGCGCGCGACCGCACGCTCTACCGCCAGACCTTCTCGCGCGGCGTCGCCACCTCGCCGCTCGAAACCGTCGGGCCCACGCCGAACCGTCGCGGCACCACCACCAGCTTCACGCCCGACCCGGAGATCTTCGGTGCCGACGCGGCGTTCGATCCGCTGCGCATCTACCAGCTCGCCCGCTCCAAGGCCTACCTCTTCGCCGGCGTCGAGATCCGCTGGCGCTGCGACCCCTCGCTCACTTCGCCCGAAGTCCCGGAACAGGCCGTGTTCCAATTCCCCGGCGGCCTTGCCGACCATCTCGCCGAGCAATTGGGCGAACGCCCCGCAGTCACCAACCAGCCTTTCACCGGGCGCCAGGACTTCCCCAACGATCAAGGGTCCGCCGAATGGGCGGTGGCCTGGCCGCTCTTTTCGGACGCCAAAGAAAGCTATTATTGCAACACCATCCCGACGCCCGACGGCGGCACCCACGAAGCGGGCCTGCGCGCCGCTTTGACCAAGGGCATCCGCGGCTTCGGCGATCTGGTCGGCAACAAAAAGGCGAAGGACATCACCGCCGACGACGTCTTCAACGGCGTCGAGCTGATGCTCAGCATCTTCATTCGCAATCCGCATTTCCAGAGCCAGACCAAGGACCGCCTCACCAGCCTCGAGGCGGCGCGCTTCGTCGAGGCCGCCGTCCGCGACCATTTCGACCATTATCTCGCCGACAATATGGACCGCGGCCGCGCGCTCTTGGGCTCGATCCTCGAGCGGATGGACGAGCGCCTGCGCCGCCGCGCCGAGCGCGAAGTCCAGCGCAAGACCGCGACCTCGGCGCGCAAGCTCCGCCTCCCCGGCAAGCTCACCGACTGCTCCTCCGACGATCCCGAAGGCACCGAATTGTTCATCGTCGAGGGCGACAGCGCCGGCGGCTCGGCCAAGCAGGCGCGCGACCGCAAGACGCAGGCGATCCTCCCGCTGCGCGGCAAGATCCTCAACGTCGCCAGCGCGACGGCCGAAAAGATCCGCGCCAACAGCGAGATCGCCGACCTTCAGCTCGCCCTGGGCTGCGGCACCCGCGACAATTGGAACGAGGCGGCGCTGCGCTACGAGCGCATCGTCATCATGACCGACGCCGACGTTGACGGCGCCCACATCGCGACCCTGCTGATGACCTTCTTCTTCCAGGAAATGCCCGAGCTCGTGCGCCGCGGCCACCTCTTCATCGCCCAGCCGCCGCTCTATCGCCTCACCAGCGGAGCCAAGACGCTCTACGCCCGCGACGACGCCCACCGCGCCGAGCTCGAAGCCACCGAGTTCAAGGGCAAGAAGGTCGAGGTCAGCCGCTTCAAGGGCCTCGGCGAGATGAACCCCAACCAGCTCAAGGAAACCACCATGGACCCGGCGAGCCGGTCCATGCTCAAAGTCACGCTGCCCTCAGCCTATGAGGACCGCCAGCCGATCAAGGACCTCGTCGAGCGGCTCATGGGCCGCGATCCCGCACCGCGGTTCGAGTTCATCCAGAACAGCGCGGCGGCGGTGGATGAGGATGCGATCGACGCTTGAGCCCAGTGTCCGATTTCGGTGGAAAGCGGACATTGGCCCGCCGGGCGGGGCGGCGGCTTCCGTGCCACAGCCCCGCCTGTAATCGTTCAGGTTAGTCGGTCATGCTGGAAGGAACCTTGCCGCCATTTGCGGCCAGTTGACGCATCACTTCCCTGTGTAGCCAAATGTTCATCTCGGCGCTGCCGTCCTTTTCGCCGGTGTAGCCAAGCTCGGTGGCCAATTCCTTGCGGTTCTCGAGGCTCGAATCCATGCCAAGCAGCTTCATCAGATCGACGATCGAAGTTCTGTAGTTGAGGCCTGCATTGCCCTTCGAGGCGGCAATACTCGTCAGGACCTGCTCGACATCGACAGCCACAGCAGGCTCCAACGTCGGCGCCGGGGCCGCAGCATTGCCTGGGGATGGTCCACCTACGGGGATTTGCCCGCCACCGGCGGGAGCTGAAGCGGTCTTATGACCGAAGATCGCGTCTTTGATTTTTCCGAAAATGCTCACTGTTAGTCTCCTTTATCGAAATTGCTTTGACCGCGTCAGCGGCCGAGGAACTTGCCAGCCGCACCAATCAGCTCGCCCAGAATGTCGTTCGAGCCCGTCGGCTCCGCTCGCTGGGCACGCGCCGAACCCTCAGGTGAAGGTTGCCCCCCGAGCACGCTTCCGAATCCCCCGCCAAGCCCGCCGCCGCCCTGGCCCGCGCGCTTCATGACGTAGCCGGCAGCAACCATCGCGAGGATAGGCAGCATTTTCTTTAGGAGAGAAGGCTCGACGCCCGACTGCGCGGCCGCCTGTGCCGCAACAGCGCGGCTACCATCCTTCGAACCGAAGATCTGCCCCAGGATTTGATTGCCTTTGCTGAGTTCGGTCGGCTCGTTCGAGGTCACGTTTTCAAGCAGGCCACTGCCGCCCAATCCGCCAATCGTCCCGAGCAATCCGTTGAGCCCGCCGAACCCTGGAAAAGCACTGTCGCTTGCTCCCTCTCCAGTCGCGGGTTGCGACTCCGTCGATGAGGCTGGGTTCTTGAAGCCGGAAAGGATGGACGGCATTAACGCCGCTGCTCCCGCCTGCGCCGTTGCCGGGTCTACTCCGAGCTCGCGCGAGATCGCTTCGACAGCGCC
This sequence comes from Sphingomicrobium sp., assembly GCA_040005255.1. Taxonomy (GTDB): domain Bacteria; phylum Pseudomonadota; class Alphaproteobacteria; order Sphingomonadales; family Sphingomonadaceae; genus Sphingomicrobium. Next base: position 19,707 of record JBDTZJ010000001.1, on the reverse strand, counting down.
CGTCTGTTGCAGCATCTGTTCCGAGTTCATTACTTATCTCCCGCTTCGCGGAGGATTCGGCCGTGAGGAATGAGCGCCATCACGGCAGGGGCGAAGTTACGAAGCAGACCGCACCCAACTTAGGTATCTCAACGCTCAGGAAGCGGGGCAGGGCCATTCTAATTCGGACATAATGTAATCGATGTCACCATGCCCCCGAACAAGCGGTTCGTCGGGCGGAAACGCAATCACTGGACGAATTTTTAGAATGCGTGGGGAAGCGGGACTCATCTTGATCTGCGGCATTTCGCGTTTCCTGAACCGCGCCGGGAGAGTGGATCCAAGCAGCTGGTAGGTCCAGCCATGGCGGCACAGTCTAAGGGGTGCGATCTTATGTCGGGTTTGGGTCGAAAGCAGACCTAACCTAACTCGCTAGTGTCATGGACGGGTGGAACGCTGACGTCGAACAGCCGTCACAGCTTGAGATTGTGTCTTTTTTCACCCACTCGCTCCCAATCGTATCACTATTGGCACTTCTGTCGTGTATGTCGGTTACCCGACAATGCCTCGCTTCTACTTCCAAGTGGACGGACCGCCGGAGGAGTTAGGGATAGACCTCCCCAACCTCGCGTCCGCGAAATGCGAAGCCGTCCGCTACGCGGGCCGCCTGCTCTGTGACCGAGCTAGCGAGTTCTGGAACACAGGCGATTTCATGATGACGGTTGCCGACGACAAAGGTCTTACGCTGTTCACGCTCCAGTTCAACGCGGTGGAAGCGCCAGCCATCAGAGTGTCACGTTGAATGCGCTGCGATGTCCGCAATGGGTGGAAAGCGGACCTAGAGTACGAACTGAGCGGGGCCCAACCGATAATGGCTCCGCGGACGACGTCGGTCAGGAGGATCGGAACATCTACCTTGGTGATGACGGCATCTGGCCTGATGAGCTGGCCACCGGACGATACTTAGTCCTTGTTTTGGAACGGCAATCACCTTCTGAACGTTTCCGGGGGAATTCTATTGGAGGCTTCCATGCTCAAGTCCGTCCTGTTTGGCGGTCTGTTCGCCGCGACGGTGATGCCGGCTGCAGCGTCGGCTCAGCCGATTTGCGCACCGACGTCCCCCAACACTGGCTCAACAATTGGTAATGCCGTGGGCGGCACTGCCGGCGCAATTATTGGAGCGATCAGTGATGCCGTGACCGGGGCCAGTGCAACAGTGAGTTGCGTTCCATACGATCAAAGGCGCCCCGACGCGTATGGCTATTATGATCAGAGCGGGGTTTGGCACGTCGGAGTAGCCAACCGCGCTCCTGCGACTGGCTATTACGACCGCAACGGCAACTGGGTGACCGGCCTGCCCAATGGCTATTATGACGCCAATGGCCAGTGGGTCCCGACGGGGACGGATCCTTCGAGGAGTGGCTACTACGACGCCCACGGTCACTGGATTCCAGTTGCTACAGACGGCTATTACGAGGCCAACGGCGAGCCCGCGCCCCCTGAAGCGAGCGGCTATTATGACGTCAATGGTCACTGGGTGCCCGGCCCCGCTGTCGGGCACTATGACCAAAGCGGTAGGTGGATCTCGGGCGCACCCGCTTGGCACCAGGACAGCAGCGGCCGCTGGGTGCCGGATCCAGAGCCAGGCTATTACGACGCGTACGGGCGTTGGCACGCCGGGAGCACTTGGGGGTACTATGATACGCAAGGCCGGTGGATCTCCCGCTCAACCGCGTATGGCGCACCTGCCTCGAACAGCGTTTCCCAAGCTGTGCAGTCGACCAGTGCCGCAACGACTACTAAAAACGTCGTCACGAAGTACGTCACACGGTACAAAACCGTGGCGAAGCCGCGATCCAAGAAGCACCGCCGCTCATCTCATCGCCGCAAGTAGCGGCGCGCCTGGGCGGACAACCAATGCGGCAAAGTAATGCGGTCAGGCTGCGAGAGGACGCCGAGGAGCGGCGGTCGGAATTCGGTCTTGTTACTGCGATCTCAGGTTAGCGACGGTCGGGATAGCCTGCGCAAGCATGAGTAGCTGACGACCGTGCCTCACGATCAACCGGCACTGGCGTAACTGGCGACGCAGCTGCTGCTGGACCTTGTCCGCCTGGAAGCGCAATCCATGCCTAGTTCGCTTACGCGAAAATCCACCCGACGATCGCCAGCCCAGCGGCGAGCGCGCTCAGCCCCAAAGCGAAGACCAGCACTTGGGATGCCAGCTCGGTTGGACGCACGTTCGACGTCCGCCGGCCGTTGAGCCGTTGCAGCAAAGGTCCGCGAAGCCGTTTTGCCCAGATCACCACCGATGCGATCAGCAAGAGCGCCGCGAACAGCCCGAAAATCCCTCCAGCCTCAAGCATCGGAAGCGTCCTTGCCCGACGCATCGGCGCCGATGGCGTAGATCGCGGGCGGCAGCGCATCGGCGAGATCGGTCGCCTGGCTCTCGGCCGAAAGCGCCTTCAAACTGTAGCGGCCGGCGAGATCGTAATGCACCAGCCGCGCTTCGGAGTTGGCCGCCTCTTTCGCCAGCTTCAGCGACGCGCGCTTACGGCTGAGCCAATGTGTCTTTTCCATGACCGTCTCCTGCGAGCGAGAGCACGGAAGTGTCTCTCTGTCACAGGGCGCTCGGTTGCGATCTCAGGTGATGGCTGACCCTCGCAGAATAGCGATGAATGACGCATGACGCGGTGCGTTGATGAGGGAGAGGGGGGCGCCTGGCCTCCGAACTCAATCCGGTTTGCCGTGACCGATTTGGTCAGCCGTGAAACCGCGGTTGTTGTTCGTCTCGTCAAGCTCGCGAATGCAGCCCGCCTGCGCCGTGCACGGGGATTTTCCTTGCAGCAGATAATCTTCCATGCTCTGCGGAGGAGCGCCGGGGTCAACGGTGGCGCTGAACCCGGTCACCGTCGACAGCGGCATGCTCATGTCTTTGCCTGGCACGAAGGTTTCGTCGCGATCCACGTAGTTTCCGCTTGTCACCCACTTGCTCTCGCCCGCTGCAAGGTCGTTGACCCATGCGGGAAGTGTGTATCCGCGATGGTAGCCTTTCGACACGCTGGATTCGACCTGGATCCACCCTTTCGCGTCCGCGGTCCCCTGGTTGGTGATGCGGATATGGGCGGTATGATCATCTTCGATCCGCACTTCGGATACGACCAGGTCGGGAAGAATATTCGCCTGGATCGCGGTAGACGGCGCGATGGCGGCGTTTGGCGGACGCGTGACCGCCGGCGGAACCCGCAAGACCGGCACCGCGACCTGCATTGCTCCGGCAACCACGACCAGCGTTCCTGGCATCAAGATCATGCTCTAGCCTCCTGCAAAACGAACCGATCATGCGCGTGCTTGGCGCGGCCGACAACCTGCGAGTTTGAGCACCGCCGCTCGCGGGTGTCGTCGGTCACATTGGACCTATCCTAGGTTTCAAATCGCCGCAGTGGGTCGTGCTCAGCCCCTCTCGCCTGGGGCCGAGGAAACACACCCGGCCAGCGCTCGTTTAGAAATCATGAGTCAGCGACGCATAACCACGCCCGCAACCAAAGGCGTCGATTGGAAGGCGATCGGCTATCTCACCTCCATTGTCAGCGTGTTGTTCCTGGGCGCGGTTGCGGCGCTTAAGGCAGACGCGCCCTGGTGGTACTTGCCAGCCTTGATCGCGGGCATGGCCACCTCAATCCTTGGAATGGGATTCCGCTACAAGTCTCATCGGGATGAACAGCGGGAGATCGCGAGGGCGCAAGAGAAGGCAGAAAAGCGGCCGTCTCGCCCAAAACGCCAGACCCGTTAGACGCCCGTCTTACGGATGTATCGGCTAAGCGAGCCGAGGCTTTAGATCCCGAAATCCCACCAACAAGCGGCTGCTCTCGTCCCAAAGCGCCAGCCGCCAGCATCCCAGGCTCTCACGCAGAGTTATGAGTTTGGAGACGCCGTGCAGTTCCGGAGCGGCGTCGAGACAGGCCTGAAGGCGGTAGTTGGGAATCCGGCTAGACAAGTGGTGCACGTGGTGCAGCCCGATGTTCCCGGAAAACCATTGCAGGATCGGCGGAAGCTTAAAATATGAGCTGCCGCCTACGCCGGCTTCGTGGAAATCCCATTCGCCGTCGCGCTCCCAATGTGTCCCTTCGAACTGGTGCTGCACGTAAAACAGCCAGTTCCCGACCCAGGATGCAATGATCATCACGGGGAGATACGTTCCCAGGACTGGAAGGACGCCGAACATAGCGCAGGGAAGACCGAACGCCACGAGCAACGCGAGATCCAGCGACAGGATGCTGCGGCGCGATTTACGGTCCCGGAACTCGTGGCCCAGCGGCAATCTATGCAGTAGGATGAAGTTGATCGGCGCACCCAATATGACCATCACGAACGGATTGCGGTAGAGTCGATAAACGAGCTTCTTGAGCGGCGCCGAGGCTTGATATTCGGCAACGGTCAAGGTTTCCACATCCCCACGCCCACGGCGGTCCAGATTGCCGGCGGAGGCATGATGCGCGGCATGACTTAGCTTCCAGCAGCCGTAGGGAGTGAGCGTCAGCACGCTAAGCGCGCGCCCGAGGAAGTCGTTGGCGGCTCGTGATTTGAAAAACGAGCCGTGACCGCAGTCATGTTGGATGATGAAAAGGCGAACGAGCAGTCCAGCCGTCGGAATCGCCAGCAACAGGGTCAGCCAGTAGCGGCCAGGCGATGCTACCGCCATCACCACGAGCAACGCGATGAACGGCGTCGCGGTCGTAACCAGCTGAAAGATGCTTCGCCTGACATCGGCGCGATAGGGTTTGAATCGGCGAGACAATATCGGTCCGAGAGCCTCCGCTTTTGGAAGCGCGCGGACGACAGCTTGCTCCTGCGGGATCTCGTTCTCAACCTTAGCTATGCTGGGACTAGTCTCGGCCGTCGGTTCAGGCGTCGTCACTATCAATCTTCACCGCCTCGTCATCCAGATCCACCGCCATGGTGCGAAGCTCCCGTTGCGCATTCGTGTCCCTGGTACCGTCAGCCAGACGGCGACAATGGTCAGCGCGTTTACGAAATGCGTCGGCGTCGGCTTTCACCCAAGGGAGAGCGAACCGCCTCGGGTTACGTTCCGCCCTTCGGGGGGAACTCATGTCCGTAATGAATGAAAAAGCGGATAATGCGGGGATTGCGACCTTGCGCACCCCCACTTGCAGATGATTTGATTCGGTGCCGTAATCCCCCATCGCCGTCACTGGTCGTAGCGAGTCGGCGACTGAGAGACTGCGTAGCGCTCCCGCTGGATCGGGGGCCTCATGTCTGAAGAGCGCGAACCCAGGTACCGCGTCTACATTCTGGATCACCTCGGCATGTTCCTCAGCGTTGATGAACTCGACGCCGACAGCGATGAGGATGCGGTCGCCGCCGTCAAGACGAACAATCACGATGCGTCGAAATGCGAACTATGGGACGGTCACCAGCTGGTGGCGAAGATCGAGCTTTAGCGCCCTCCGCCTTAGCGCCCTCGCTTATGACCAGTGGATCTTGTCGGCGCGGTCCTGATACTGCCGCGCGGATTTCTCGCTCGATAGCGCCTGGGCGTCGGACCTTCGCGCGCCGGTGAATGCCAGCAGCTCGGATACCCACGGCCCCACTCTCAGGGCGTCGATCCACATCACGTGCAGGTCCTTGCTGCTGATCGTCATGTCGAGCACGAGTTCGCGGTCGACCAACACCTTGCAGGTGCCGATCTCGATCCCGGCCTCGTCGGGCAGGATGGAGGGACGCCATTCGGCCTCGACCCGCCAGTCGATATCGTTCCAGCGCCACGCCGCCCACGGCGACTTGGCATCGTCGAGGCCGTCGATGTTCGTGACACCTTCGGGCGGTTCCCATTCGGGCAGTTTCGCCAGGCCCGGCCACAGCTGCATGATCTCGAGAAGCTCGGGGACCGCGAAGTTCAGCCGGGCTTCGGTGACCCACAGCGCGGCTTTGACCGCTTTCGCCAGCGCGACCTTGTTGCCCTCGCTCGCGGCGTCGCTCAGCCGGTCGCGCGCGTCATCGAGTTGCTCACCGATGGCCTTGGCGCGGCCCGCTTCTTTCTCCTCGCCAGTCTGCGGCCGCGAAAGGCGCATCGGCGACCTGTGCCAGCGCATGATGAAGAAGGTGATCAGGGCCGTGGCGGCTACCAGCGACAGAGAGTAGATCATGGCCGGCCTCCGGAGGCCCATATCGCACGGTGGAGCCGAAGATTCTACGGGTGAGGCTCGGTCAAGCCGCTGACGCGCCGCCGATGGTGCGCCGGGTTAGCGGCGGCTCACCACAACAGAGTTCTTGGCCGAAACCGCTCCCTGGTCGCCTCGCCCTTGATCAGATGGGACTTGAGCTGCTTGCGGATGAGCTCGGCGCCATTTCCGCTCATGCACACCAGGCGGACTCCGCCGTCGACAAGGCGCTCGATCGCCGACACCCCGACATTGGAAGCAAGGCACTTGGCGCGGACCTGGGCTTCCTCCATGGAAAGCAGGATGGCGCGGCTCATGCTCTCAGCCCTTCCGGGGCGGAGCCGTCATTGTCGCTTGCGCCCCTTGCGACCCGGTCAAGCAAATGCGCGCGCTCGGTCCAGCTGGCCGCGCTGCGCTCGAGGATGATGCGCTGGTTGGCGGTCACCATGGTGACCGACTTGAGGAGGTCCTCGCTCGCGCGCTCGCGGCACTTGTCCGGCGTGTCCCGCTTGGCAGAGATCCTGGGGGAAGCCCTGACTTCCATCAGCTGGGAATGGATCAATCCGCTCATTTGAATCACCTTCGGCAGGCGGGAGCACATACACTCTCAACCGCTAAAATGCCCGTATCGAAAATAGCGACAGGTTTACTTACGCATTCTTCATCGAAAAGTCTATTTATTTCGCAAGATTTTTGACCAAAGACGGTCCATCATTATTTGATTGTTTCTGCTCGTCTATTGTCGTTTTTTGGCGCGCCGCATAACATAGATTATGCTACTAGTAGAAATCGACGGTTTGGGCGCTAAACCGCACCTTCCTCCCTCTTTGACGTCTCCTCACGGCAGGGGCCAATGCCGGCGCTTGTGACACGCGCTGGGTTTCGCCCGCCGTTAGCGCGAACTTTCGTGAACATTCAGACCGGATTGACGCTCAATGCTCTCGATCCGGCCCCGGAGCTGGTCGACCGGGCCAACGGACCGGCGGAAAATACCCAATTGCGAGCTGCTTCATTGACTAGCGTTAATCTTCTGTTAACTCCACTGGCTCTTTCGCGTTAACGGGGGCCGACATGCTTCGCAAATTCTTGATCCCGGCGCTTGTTCTGGGCTCGCTCGCCGTTCCGGCCCAGGCATCGAACGTTCTGTCCAACCCCGGCTTCGAAACCGGCACCTTCGCTTCGTGGACGATCGCCAATGGCACCCCGACGGTGAGCAGCGCCCAGGCGCACAGCGGCACTTATTCCGACGCGGCGTTCGCGGAGGACCAGATCAAGCAGACCTTCGGCGCCGTTGCGACGTCGCAGATCACCGAAGTGTCCTTCTGGGCGTTGCGCGACGGCGGTCCATTCGACCTCTACACCTTCTTCTACAGCGACAGTACGTCGCAAGACTTCATCCTCAACGCCATCGGCGCGTCGGGCTGGAACCAGTATAATGTCACCAGCAACCTCGCGGCCGGCAAGAACCTCGTCGGCTTCGGGATTTACGGGACCACCTCCGGCCCGACCTATCTCGACGATTTCGTGATCAACGTCGGCGGGGGCGTGCCCGAACCCTCGACATGGGCGATGATGCTTCTCGGCTTCGGCGCGATGGGCGTCGCCATGCGCCGCCGTCGGTCGAAAGCGCTGCAGGCCGCCTGAGCCTCTAGAGCAAATCAAGTCGGTCCCGGATAGGTCACCGGATTCTCATTGAAGGCGTGGACCAGGGTGATCGGCCCCCTGGCGATGGCCTTGAAGTGCATGTGGCCGATGCCGTCCTGCCACCATGCGCCGACAAACCCGCACAGCAGCCAGACGAACAATGCGAAGACGATGAACAGCTTCATGATCCCCCTCCAGTGCGATGCGTTCGGGGTTCCGCCGCATCTTACCCCTCGCGCGCCATTTAGCGAAGCCCCGTCTTGGCGGCATGCTGTGCACCGCCGAACGCAAAGCCGGGCGCGGCCGCCCGTGGCGGCGGCAGCTTCACGGTCACCGCGCTCGGACCCCTCCGCTGCGGCAGACGGTCGCAGGCGCCGGCCGCGAGCGCCAGGGCAGCGGCCGCCGCCATGCTCAGCCTGGGACGTGTCATGCGATCGCGGTCATTCGCTCTTTTCGGGCTGCGGCGCGGCCTCGGACCGCACACGGTAGCGGCTGGCGATCGACGTCAGCCGGAGGTCGCGCGCCCGGTCCGCTTCGGACTGCGCGGGTCGGTTCGCCTTGAACAATCTCATCGACGGGGTCCCCTTTTCAGGTCCACCGCCACGCCGCCCTCGGTGTACCGGCCGATTGGTTGACGAAATGGAAACGGCGCGGCCATGCTAAGGCCGAAACGATGCCATCGGTGACCCACCGCGAGACACCCGTCCTTCCCGCCCGCTCGCTTGCCGTCGCGGCCTTCTCGACCATCGTCGAATGGTATGATTTCACCCTCTACCTCTATTTCGCGACGGTCCTGGCGAGGGTGTTCTACGGCGGCGGCAGCGGCTCGCTGCTGCTCACGCTCGGCGGCTTCGCCATCGCTTATCTGATGCGGCCGCTCGGCGCGGTCGTGTTCAGTCACATCGGCGACAAATACGGGCGGCGGCGCATGCTGCTGATGTCGGTCGCGCTGATGACCGCGGCGATGCTGGCGACGGCGCTGCTGCCGACCCGGGCTATGGCCGGTCCGGCGGCGGGCTGGCTGCTGCTCGCCTTGCGCTGTGTGATGGGGTTCTCGGTCGGCGGCGAATATACCGGCGTCGTCGCTTACCTGCTCGAGGGCGCGCCGGTGCGGCGGCGGGGCCTCATCACCTCGTCCGCCTCTGCCGCGAGCGAGGTCGGCGCGCTCTTAGCGGTCGGCGTGTCGGCGCTGACCGTCAGCCTCATGAGCTCCGCGGATCTCGACCGCTGGGGCTGGCGCATCCCCTTCTTCGTCGGCGCCGCGCTCGCGGCATCGGTGTGGATCGCCCGCTCGACCATGCACGAAAGCCCGGAGTTCCAGCGGCAGCGCGACGAAGGGACCGTTCCGCAAGTGCCGCTCCGCCATGCGCTGGCCAATCACCGCAGCGGCATCGCCCGTGGCTTTGCCATCTCGGCGCTCGGCTCGATCACTTATTATGTCGGGATCACCTACGTGCCGGCGTTCCTGACCTCGGCGGGGTCGCTGAGCGAGAGCGAGGCCTTGTGGCTCTCGACCATCGCCGCCGTCGCCGTAATCGCCGTCACGCCGCTGACCGGGGCGCTCAGCGACCGCATCGGCCGCAAGCCGGTGCTCGTCGCTTTGTGCCTCGGCAGCGCAGCGCTGCCGATCACCATGTTCTCCCTGATGGCGAGCAGCGTCCACGGCCAGGCGCTTGCTGGTGCCGTGGTGCTGGCGATGCTCGCCGGTGCGGTCAGCGCGGTCGGCGCGGTCGCGACTGCCGAGCAGTTTCCCGGCGAGGGCCGCATCACCGGCCTCGCGCTTGGCGCGACCATGGCGACCGCGATCTTCGGCGGGCTCACCCCTTACGCCGCCCAGCTGCTGGTCGAACGGACCGGCTGGTCGACCGCGCCGGGGATCATGATCGCAGCTGTGGCGCTTTGCGTGCTGCCGGTCATGCTGATGTTGCGCGAATCCGCGCCTAACGTGATCCGAAGCCCGTCAGCATCGTCTTGATCGTTCGGAACAAGATCAAGGCGTCGAGCCACGGCGAGAAATATTTGATGTAGTAGAAGTCGTACTGCAGCTTACGGTGGACCTCGCCGACCTCGGCGACATGGCCCTGGTTGACCTGCGCCCAGCCGGAGATGCCCGGCTTCACGACGTGGCGGTAGCGGTAGAAGGGGATTTCGCTGGTGTACCAGAGCGACAGAATTTGAGCCTCGGGGCGCGGGCCGATCCAGCTCATCTCCCACTTGAGGATGTTGATGAGCTGCGGCAGCTCGTCGATGCGCAGCTTGCGCAGGAGGTGGCCGAGCCGGGTGATGCGGGCGTCATCGGCCTTGGTCATGGCGGAGCTTCGTTCATCGTCCTCCTCGACCGTCCGCATGGTCCGAAATTTGTAGACGATGATGGACCGGCCGGCGTGGCCGACGCGCTCTTGCCGGAACAGGACCGGGCCCTTGCTGTCGAGGCGTATGACGACGGCAACGACCGCCATTAGCGGCAGCACCAACGGCAACAGCAGCAAGGCGAAGGCAAAGTCGACGAGGCCCTTGAGATAGAAATAGCCCAAGGCAGGGACGAGTGAGCCGAAGCTGTTCTCGGATAGATGCTCGAGCTCGACGCGGCCGGTCAGCGATTCCGCAAGCTGCTTGACCTGGTAGACGATCCGCCCGGCAAGCGCCGCATCGGCCAGGAACGCCTCCCACTCATCCGGGAGCTCGGCGCTGAAGTCGGCGACGATCGCGTTGCAGGAACGGGTGTCGTGCAGCATAGGCCGCTTAAGTACGTGCCAGTCGACGCTTTCGATCTGGATCAGACGGTCGGTCGCGCCGAACGGAACTACCGCGATCCGCCGCCGGACTTTCCGCTCGGCGCGGATGTAGAGGACATACAGCCAGGCGACGTGAAGCAGGAACCCCGCTGCGAGGCCGACGCGGTCATAGGGAAAGCGCGTGAGGACGAACCAGACGACGGCCACGCCATGGCCGGTCAACGCGGCCGGCAGGATCACCGAGCTTCGGCGAATGCCCGGGTAGGTTTCGATCGACAGGCGCGTCCAGAAGGCGATCATCACCGCCACGGCATTGCCGACCAACGTGTTGAGGCTGGCAGCCTCGAACATCGTGCCGGGGAGCAGCGGGCCGCGCGCGAACCATGGCAGCAGCGCGCCGACGACGAGCGCCCCAGCGAACTGGAATCGCCGGCGAACCAGGAGCGATGGGGCCGCTGCGCGGACCGGGTCGTGGAGCATTACCAGGCCCTCACAAGGTCCACCGGTCGAGGCCGGGGTCGAGCGCCCGGCCGCGCCACATGCCCTTGAGGTCGGCCAGCGTTCCGTCCGGCGCCACCAGCGCCGCGAGGCGGTCGTCGGGAAGGTCGCGGTAGGCGCTGTGGGCCACGGCGCCGACCACCAAATCATAGCGCCGGCCATCGGGCGCGGTGACCTTGAGCCCATGCTCGCGCTCGATCTCGTCGGCGGCGGCGATGGGGTCCGCGACCTCGACGTCGTGGCCAAGCCAGATCAGCCGCCGGACGAGATCGAAGGTGCGGCTGTTGCGGAGGTCGGGGACATTCTCCTTGAACGTCAGGCCGAGGACCAACGCGCTGCCCGCCTTGCCGCGGCGGCCGTGGAGTGCGTCGGCGATCCAGCCGCCCATGCCGTCATTGGTCTGGCGCCCGGCGAGGATGACCTGCGGGTCATGCCCGACCTGCTGCGCCAAATGACTGAGATAATAAGGGTCGACGCCGATGCAGTGGCCCCCGACCAGCCCCGGCTCGAAGCCGAGGAAGTTCCACTTGGTCCGTGCCGCGTCGAGCACGTCCCAGACGGACACGCCGACCTTCGAGAAGATCTGCGTCACCTCGTTGATGAAGGCGATGTTGATGTCGCGCTGGGCATTCTCGATCGCCTTTGCGGCCTCGGCGGTCTTGATCGAGGCGGCACGGAAGACGCCGCCGCTGGTCACCGCTCCGTAGATGGTGGCGAGCTGCCCGACCACCTCCGCGTCCTCGCCGGCGATGACCTTGGTGATCCGGTCGATCGTGTGCTCGCGGTCGCCGGGGTTGATGCGCTCCGGGCTGTAGCCGAGGCGGAAGTCGCGGCCCCGCTTGAGCCCGGCCGTCCGCTCGATTTCCGGCCCGCACATCTCCTCGGTCACGCCGGGATAGACCGTGCTTTCGTAGACGATGGTCGGCCTCCGCTCGGCGTCGATCAGTCCGGCCAGCATGCGCGTCGCGCTCATCACGGCGCCGAGGTCGGGCCGGTTGGCCTGGTCTACCGGAGTGGGCACGGTGACGATGTAGACGTCGGCGCCGGCGCAGTCGGAGCGATCCGCGGTCAGCTTGAGCTCGCTTGCCCGAAGTGCGTCGGAGTCCACCTCGTGCGTGCGGTCGTGGCCGCTGCGAAGCTCAGCGACGCGGCCCTCGTCAATGTCGAACCCGATCGTCTCGAACTGCCGGGCGAGCGCAACGGCGAGCGGAAGCCCGACATAGCCAAGACCGATGACGACGATACGCGGATGACCGGCCATTGAGCCGGACTATACCCAGTTAATCCGTTTCGGACACACCTCCACCGAAACGGATGAATTAAATCCAGCTAGGGGTTCACGGGGCGTCCGCGGCCGATCCCGTAATAGGTCAGGCCGGCCGCCTCCGCCTCGCTGCGGTCGTAAACGTTGCGCAGGTCGATCAGGATCTTGCCTTTGAGCGAGGCGGCAATGCGGTCGAGATCGAGGGCGCGGAACTCATCCCATTCGGTGACGATGACCAGCGCGTCGGCGCCGTTCGCAGCGGCATAAGCGTCGTCGGCGAACTCGACACCGGACAGCACCTGCTCCGCCTGCTGCCGTGCGACCGGGTCGTAGGCCGAGACCTCGGCGCCGCGCTCGACGAGGGCCTGCACGATCGGGATCGACGGCGCTTCGCGCATGTCGTCGGTGTTGGGCTTAAAGGCGAGCCCGAGCACGCCGACGCGCTTGCCCTTGACCTCGCCGCCGAGCGCCCGGGCGACGCGATCGACCATCTTGGCCTTGCGCTGGTCGTTGACCGCAACCGTGGTGCGGACGATCTGCTGCTCGACACCGGCGAGTTCAGCGGTCTGCAGCAGCGCGACGGTGTCCTTGGGAAAGCAGCTGCCGCCGTAGCCGGGGCCCGCGTGGAGGAATTTGGGCCCGATGCGGTTGTCGAGGCCGATGCCGCGCGCGACATCCTGGACGTCGGCATCGACCGCTTCGCACAGGTCGGCAATCTCGTTGATGAAGCTGATCTTGACCGCGAGGAAGGCGTTGGCGGCATATTTGGTGAGCTCGGCGGTGCGGCGGCTGGTGATCAGGATCGGTGCGCGGTTGAGGAACAAGGGGCGATAGATTTCGCGCAGAACCTCCTGCGCGCGGTCGTCTTCGGCGCCGACGACGATGCGGTCGGGATGCTTAAAGTCCGCGATCGCCGCGCCTTCGCGCAGGAATTCGGGGTTCGATGCGACGGAAACGTCGGTGACGCCTTCCTCGTGAAGGATTTCTTCGATCCGGTCACCGGTGCCGACGGGCACCGTGGACTTGGTCACAACCACCGCGCCCGGCCGGATCATCTTCGCGAGCTCGCGTATGGCTTCGAACACAAAGGTGAGGTCCGCGTGCCCGTCGCCGCGCCGTGCCGGCGTGCCCACGGCGATGAACACCGCTTCGGCGTCTTTGACTCCAGCCGCGACGTCGGTGGTGAAGGTCAGGCGGCCGCGCTCGGCATTGGCCTTGACCAGGGCTTCGAGCCCGGGTTCCCAGATCGGCATCAGCCCGGCGTTGAGGCCGTCGATCTTGGCGGCGTCCTTGTCGACGCAGCACACGCGGTGCCCGAAATCGGCGAAGCAGGCCCCGGAAACGAGCCCGACATAACCTGTACCGATCATCGCGATGTGCATTCGAAAACTCCGTCAGGCTTGGCGGGGCGCTTTAGCCGCCGTGCACCACGATGAACAAGCTTGCCGAAGCCGCCGTGCTCGCGGATATTTGTCACATGGCCAGCCATGTACTCGACGCAATGACGGCGGCGCCGGATCACCACGGCGTGCTGTTTGAAAACGACCTGGTGCGAATTCTCGACACTCGCCTCGCGCCCGGCGAACGGACGCCGGTCCATGCACACGGATGGCCTGCCGCTCTCTACGTTTTGAGCTGGAGCGACTTCCTGCGCCGCGATGCGGATGGCATCATTCTGGTCGACAGTCGCGAGCGATCCGCTCCGCCACCAGGCGCCGGTCTTTGGATCGATCCGCTTCCGCCGCATTCGGTCGAGAATATCGGCGGGGACGACCTCCACATCATCGCCGTGGAGGTCAAAGGCTAGGCGTCTGGTTTTCGCGGCGAAAACCCTATATTGGCGCGGCCCTTCCGATGAACGTCACAACTCTCCCCAAGCCCCCGCGCGTCGGGCTGGTCTCGCTCGGCTGTCCCAAGGCCCTCGTGGACAGCGAGCGGATCATGACCAAGCTGCGCGCCGACGGTTACGACATGTCGCCCAACTATGCCGGGGCCGACGTGGTGTTGGTCAACACCTGCGGCTTTCTCGATTCCGCCAAGGCGGAGAGCCTCGAGGCGATTGGCGAGGCGATTGCCGAGAACGGCCGCGTCGTCGTCACCGGCTGCATGGGCAAGGAAGCCGACGTCATCCGGGCCCGCTTCCCGCAAGTGCTCGCCGTCACCGGGCCGCAGCAATATGAGGAAGTCGTCGCCGCGGTCCACGAGGCGGCGCCGCCAATCCCGAACGCGTTCATCGACCTCGTGCCAGCCCGAGACCTTGGGCCGGGCCTCAAGCTGACCCCGCGCCACTACAGCTATTTGAAGATTTCCGAGGGCTGCAACCACCGCTGCGCCTTTTGCATCATCCCGCACCTCCGCGGCGACCTCGTCAGCCGCCGTCCCGACGCGATCCTGCGCGAGGCGGAGAAGCTCGTCGCCGCCGGCACCAGGGAGTTGCTGGTCATCAGCCAGGACACGTCGGCCTATGGCGTCGACATCCGGCATGAGCCTCGCCAGTGGAAGGGTGAGGAAGTCCGCGCCCACATGACCGACCTCTCGCGCGAGCTGGGCAAGCTCGGGGCATGGGTCCGCCTGCACTACGTCTATCCCTACCCGCACGTCGACAATGTGATCCCGCTGATGACCGAGGGACTGGTCCTCCCCTACCTCGACATCCCGTTCCAGCATGCGAGTCCGAATGTCCTGAGGCGCATGCGCCGCCCAGCGAACGACGCCACGGTGCTGCAGCGCATCCGTTCCTGGCGGGCGCAGGTACCCGAGCTCGCGATCCGCTCCTCATTCGTCGTCGGCTTCCCCGGCGAAACCGAAGAGGATTTCGCCTACCTCCTCGCCTGGCTCGAGGAAGCGCAGCTCGACCGCGTCGGCGCGTTCAAGTTCGAGGCGGTCGAGGGCGCTCCGGCGACGTCGATGGACGGCCAGGTTCCCGAGAATGTGAAGCAGGAGCGATACGAGGCGGTGATGGCCCTGTCCGCCCGCATTTCAGCCGAGAAGCTCGCCGCCAAGGTCGGTTCGACCATCGACGTCCTGATCGACCGCGTCGATGAACATCCTCCCCTCGATTTCGAGGGGAGGGGGACCGCCGAAGGCGGTGGAGGGGCCTCTTATGGTGGAGGGGTCGGCGCCACCGGCCGCTCCAAGGCCGATGCTCCCGAGATCGACGGCGAGGTCCACCTGCGCGACGCCGGCGACCTCAAGCCGGGAGACATCGTTTCGGTCGAAGTCGAGGACGCGGACGAGCACGACCTTTACGGCGTGCCGCTCTAAGCCACTCTCCCCCTGGGCGACCGCTTCCACCGCAAACGGCCCCGCCGGAGTAGTAACCGGGCTGAATGGAGGCCCCCTTATAGGCCTGCGATCGTTATACAGGGGCTACCAGTCGCAAGACGGTATTGGGCGCCCGGCCTGACAAGAAACGCCTCACGCGAAACGGGGCCGAGCCTTCCGCCTATCTTCAACGTCTCCTAGCCAACAGGCGCCAATTCCGGTGCCTGGAAACGAAGGAACCCAGCATGAAAAATTTTGGCACCGTCAATGAATTCAACGCCGATCAGGGCCGCGGCTCGATCAAGCCGGAAGCCGGCGGCGACAATCTGCCGTTCGAGAAGAGCGCGTTTAAGTGGGATATCAAGGCGAACCCGCCGACGACCGGCCAGCGCCTGTCCTATGAGATCGGTACCGACAGCAACAGCAAGCCCGTCGCGCTGAACCTCGAAAAGACGATTTAACGAACTTTACGCTAAAAGATTGGGGCGGGAGCCAGACTCCCGCCCCTTTTTTTCAAGTGTCAGGATTTTCCAGCTCGATCGCCATACTCCCAATCGTACGGGACGCCGGTGTCGCCAAGAATGAACCGGACGAGCTTCGCAAAGCCAGCCTCAGCGCGCACGTCATTCGACAGGATGAGGACGCAGCGTTTGGACCGTTTGATGCAGACCAACGTATTGGCCGTCTGACCGTCATGCCCGCCCTTGAAAAAGCCCGAGCCTCGAGGGCCTTCGAACACGACAAGTCCAAGTCCGGCGAAGAGATCCTTCCGCTGGCGATCCGGTGGGAGCTCGGTCCCGAAATTCGGGAATTGAGTGGCCGTTCCAATGTGCAATTGCGGCTTCAACATCTCCGCATAAGACGCGGCACTCAGCCCCTCGTGTCGAGCGAAAGCGGCGACGAACTTCGACAGATCGGCAATCGTCGTGTCCATCGACCCGGCGGCGCGCACCTTCGATCGCTCATCGTGGGCAATGGCTTCACCTCTGTCGTTGAACCCGTCGGCTAAATTGGGCCTGAAATCGGGCCGCCATTGGAGGCTCGTGCGCGTCATCCCGAGCCTGTCGAAATTGGCCTGCGTGAGTTGGCCGAGATCAAGCCCGAGACCTTTGTCCTTGCGGCCGTTCTCGATGACGAACTGGAGCAGGCTCATGCCTTCGCCCGAGTAGCTGTAGCGCGTACCCGGATCGAAATGGATGCGCAGCTTCTGGTCCGGCTCGATAAACCAGAAGTTCGCAAAGCCGGTGGAGTGAGTGAGCACCATCCGCGCTGTGATCTGCTTCCATCGCGGATCATTGGCGAGGTCGTGGTACGGCCCATATTTGTCGGGATAGATCGCCTCGGTATCGTACTCCGGCAATGGCTTATCGAGATAGGCCGCGAGCGGCGTGTCGAGCGAGAGCTTCCGCTGATCGACAAGCTGAAGAACCGTGTAGGCAAAAACAACTTTCGTCAGCGACGCCCCGTACATGACGGTGTCCGTCCGCAACGGATCATTGCGGGAGTCGCGCACGCCATAAGCTTGGACGTACCGCACCCGGCCGCCGTCGATGATTGCCAGCGCAACTCCTCTGGCGCCCGTGTCGACCATGACCTTGTGAACCGCCGCGTCGACTAAGGGCGCGGGAGGCAGCGCGCGGCTCGGTGCCGCTACAGCCGGAAACAGGAACAGGAACGATGCGAGCCAAGCCTTCATGGCGCGGACTGTAATTGGCTTTGGAATGTCGGCAATGGGTGGAAAGCGGACGCTAGTGTTCCGAAGCTTCGTCCGCCGGATAATGCGCGTTCGCGATGCCCCAAGCGACACCGAGGAAGAACCCTGCCCAAGCGAGCCTCGAGTATGGCGACTGGAAGCCGGTCAAGAAAATGGTGATGACGCCAAAGAAACCGAGCAGGTAGAAGCCCGGAGGCGACCCCTTCCCGGCGAGTTCGTAGGCAATCCTGTCGCTGAATCGAGTGAAGCCTAATTCTTCCGCGGTCTTGAACTGATTCCGCCGCCCTCTTGCAGCCAATAGCACCAGGGCCAAGCTGCCGACCAGGATCGCAAGACCGTCGGTCAACTCAACAGGTACGCTGGTCCACGCGCCCACAAGCGCGGCACACAACGTGAGTACCACCATCCGAGGAGCCCGCTTGGAGAGCACATCCAGGAACATACCTTTCCGCACCGACGTACGTATCGCCTGCGCACCCAATGTCCGCAATGGGTCGGAGGCGGACCTTACCCGACCCAAGCGGGGCTCTACCGGTCGTTACCGAGGAGACGAACAGCTATCGCCTGCCTATCCCTCGCTCCACTTGAGCGGAGGTTTTTGTGGATCTCAATTACCTGTTCCATCGACAGCAGGTAGAGCGAAGGCGGTCAGAGACGGCCGGGACCCAGCAGGCGCGGACTGCGCACGAGGAACTCGCCAGGCGCTACGAAGAGCGCATCGAGACTGTCACGGGCGACGATTACTGGTTTCCGAAGGAGAAATGACGCGAGCTTTGTCCGCAACGGGTCGAAGGCGGACGCCTTATGCACCGATGACGTTGGGGTGCGGCAGCCCAGCATTCTTGCAACCGGCATAATAGACCGCGAGCGCTGCGCCCGCATCGAGCACGGATTCAACGTTGCCTTCGCTATCGAGGTTGAGATTGGCTCCATGCAGCACAAACGAGACGTCAGTGACTTCTGTGTTTGTCTCGGGGAAGTGCAAGGTATGGACCGATCCGGCGGGCTCGTAGAGATATGATCCGGCGGTATTGACCTCAGGATATTCAAGGTACTTCCACGACCCCGCCGAGGTGAACGCAAAGATCTCGCCGGTATGCTTGTGCCGCTGGATCGTCATGCCCGGCTCGCCGCGCACCCGAACCACAAAGAAGCCTGCTTCTATGTCGACCTGGATGAGCTGAAAGGTGACACCCTCCTGATATGGCACGAATGGCAAGTCGCTATCACCGCGATGAAGCGCAGGTGGCGGCCCGCCGGTGACGGGATCGTCTAGAGTGACAGTTTGAGCGATGTCAGCGCTGGCGATCGTTGAGGCCACGATTTGCTCCTTTCGATGGGCGGGAGCGCTGGTCGGGTCTCTCAGCGGCGCTCGGGCCAGCGGTGATGGGGCGCGGTAGGCTTTCCGTACCACACCCAGCTCGATCGCGTAACGACGTCGGCAAAGGGTGGAAAGCGGACGTTACGCATTGAACGCCAAGTTCAGATAATACAGAACGAAATAGGCCCCACCTGCTGTGACAATCGAGGCTAGTGGCCATTGCGGCGGTTCAGACTTTCGAACCCGCACGTCATACAGAACGCACACCCATCCGCCGATTAGTCCGATCAAAATGGTGGATGCCCAAAGGAGGTAATAGTCTCTGCTCTCGGCCCTCGTGACAAAAACGGGATCGCCATGGGCGGCAAATGGCACAACGTGCCTTGGGGATTGTTGATGGGCGATGCGCAGTCGCAAAGGCCGCACCGGCTGCGAGCATCATCATCGTCTTGCGCATCCTGGCTCCCTTCAATGGCCGCGAACGAAGATGTTGGCGGTCAGCCGGCCCTGACGCGGGTCGCCAGTCAACGGCATGTCGGGCGGAATGATCCCCGAATGGAGCAGGCTGCCTTGAAAGATGATCATCCGGTCCGGGACCGCCTCGACTGCGCCTATCTGCTCGAAAAATTCGTCCGAGCCGTGGAAGTAGCCCGAGTCCGCGGGCAGCTGCGCATTCTGAACTTCCGCGACCGGGACGAAGACTGAGACATTTAGTTCGGTCACTCGCTCGATACCCGTTGCGCGCTGGCGGTAAAAAGCCGTCCCCGAATTGGGCGGCGCGCGAAGGTAATGCAGCAAAGCGAGCTGCTTCTGGTCAGTCGTGTCGAAATGCGGCGCTCGCTGCGGCGGAGACAACTCCGTCGGTTTCAGCGTCACCATCGAGAAGCTGGCTTCGAGGAGATCGAAGTCGTCGATGTCGAAGGCGCCGGCGATGAACTGCGCGGCGTGCTCGCAAGCCTCTTCGGCATAGGCGTTCGCGGCCGTGTCGGCGGCCGTGAAGATACGTCTAAGGCCCGGGTAGTAATTGGTGTGGCGAGGGTAGGGTGCGAGCTCTTCCGCAATTTCGAGAATGTGTTCGAGCGAGCCGCTGAAATCGTCGATCACGACGA